>CAZTRG010000327.1:0-9707 GCA_964615885.1 uncultured Planctomycetia bacterium
AGAGCCGCCCGGCTTGGAGTACAGACACTCGCCCCGACGTAGAAATTCGTCCAGCGCTGCCCCTCCGCCGCCATCCGGTCAAGATGGGGTGTTCGAATGACAGGGTTACCAAAACAACCGAGGTCCCCATAGCCAAGATCATCACAGAAGATGACTACAAAGTTGGGCTTGTCCGCCGCACCCAGGGAGCCAGCCAGGCTGCCAAGTGCAAGGAGGATACAGATTCCGATTCGACTCATGTCTTTTCCCTTTCGTTTTCCGTTCCAGAGAACCCATAGCCTATTCGAGCGCCGCCAAACAGGCAAGAAGCGGAAAGTGGTTAGCCATCGGCAACCCATACCGTTACAATCACACCAGGTTAAAACATTGAGTCCCATTTCACTGAGCGCCGCCAATGCCCGGAGGGGTTGAATTACTCCTGATCGCCATTCTTGCCCTGGTGATCGTTTTTTTTACCTTGGCCATCAAGAGGGGGTGGTACAACCAGGTCTTCGTGATCGTGGTTACCCTGCTGGGGCTCCTTTCCGTGGCACTGGGTGTCATCAAGCTTATTGATGACGTGGAAGAAAACAACATCGCCGGTGGGCTACAGGTCTTTGTAGGCCTGCTGGTGCTCTTGTTTTCAGGATACCTGCAGAAAAAACTGGCCGCGAGCCGGGAAGAGGAATAACCCGCGGGGGTTAATCCAATCCACCCGGACGGTCAGAAACCGCAGACGTTCGGGCAGCCGATGAGCCTGACGCATTGGGTTCCAAGGGCAGGTGGAGCCCCTCCCTGGTACATATAGGCCAGCATCCAGCCAGCATCGGAAACATCGCCCTGCGCATCCCCGTTTGAGTCCAGCAGGGCAACGTTACCCTCACCCACCGGAGAACCATCGCCACAGGGGGGAAGATCGGCAACCTGCCCGAAAAGATGGCGCAGGAGAGCTACCGCATCGGAGATATCCACGCGCGCATCCTGGTTGGCGTCGCCGGGAAGCTGTCGCCCCCGGGGCTCAAGACCCGACTCATCCACCCCCGGAGAGCCCAGGTCCAGATTGCTCGGGCGCCAGCTTGCAGGATCGGCCCAGGCCGCAAGGTCAGCTTCGGCATCGTCAATGACGAGCGAGCTCCCTTCTCCATCGGTCTCAGGGAACCAGGTATCGACGTATTCGAAATCGAGAATCGGCTCATCGAGGTGGCCGCGTATGGCGATTCGTTCTCCTCCATCGCTCAGTGCGCCGGAATATTCCCCGGCCACGAGTACTCGCGCAAGATCGTAGCGACTGGCGAAGCCCTCGATATCTTCAACGATAACGACGACCTCTCCGGGCGCGAGCTCAGTAACCGCGCTGTCGGTAAAGTCGAATTCGATTCCTTCCACGAACCTCACACCCTGGAGATTCAGCGTCGAGGTGCTGACGTTCTGCAGCTCGATATACTCGAACTCACGCCTTCGAAAGGAGCTGCCCGGCGGCGGCGGTGCCGGGTTGTACATGATCTCTGTAACCCGGAGCGGCATGTCGCTATAGAACACCGCGTCTGTCATGGCACTCCAAGAGCCGTCCTCTTCACGGGAACGCACAGAGACCAGCGTCGATTCAGTAAGCTGAACCGGCTCCCTGTAGGGAACAGCGCTTGGCGAGATCGCCCCACCCGGCAAGCGGGGGTCCGACCCGTCGAGGGTAAAGAAGACGCTGCCATCGGGCACTCCCACCTCGCGGACCCGGTCAACCAGCCCGGCACTCAGCAGGAAATCGCTGCTGTTGGGGCTGGAATTCAGCCCGTGGAGGGCCAGGACATTGGCGCCCACCCGCAGGTGGTCCTCGAAGTCGATCAACTCGAAAGCCTCGGGGTTTCCCGGAGCAGCTTCATGGGAACGGCGAGAGCGGGAGTTCCACTCGAGCTCACCATCGGGCGGATTCGATGCAGCCATTCGCTCACCGTTGAGATAGGCCACGAACCCGTCATCGTAGTCCAGCAAGAGGGTCAGGGTCCTTATGGAGTTCAACACAGCCTGGTCGGCAATGTTGAAAGGAATGCGAACAAAGATCGATGCATTGCCGGAATTACCCCTCATTCCATCCATAACATCGATACCGATCGCAGCACGGTAATCACCGGCGATGTCATAGCCGACTCCCCCGGCTCCCTGTTGCCAGGTCTCGCCGTGGGTCCCCTCCTGGTAGCCGGGCAGGGTCCATTCAGTGCCCATCTCTCCGTTTCGGGGAATGGAGATGCTCATTTCTGAATCGGCTTCAAGCAGGCTTCGTCGCACCACGAAGCGTTCCAGGCCCAGGATCCCAATCGACAGGAAGTCCCCGGTCCTGATCGCGCCCCCGTGCTGATCCCTTCCCTCGATGACGAGATTGGGTACAGGAATGGGCAACATGAAGCCCGCATCGCGGTATTCGTTGACAGCCTGCTGCGTACGCCCGGGCAGGACACCGTTGACATAGCTGTCCCGTGCGCTCGCCCAGGAGGTCGGAGAGCGGTAATCCCACCGGGCGGCCTCGGCGATGAAGGCCCGCTCCACCTGCTCACAGCGCTTCAGCAACCTGGCCCGGTTCTTCGCCGGCGTCATCGGGCCATCGTTGAAGAAAAGCTCCTGGATCCGGTCAGCGAGCAGGATGCGGTAGTCGGGGTGATTCTCCCGCAAGAGCATGCTGAAGATACTGCCCGGGCCGTCCCCAGCCGAGCGCCCCGGCGCCACCATGCCGGTGCGGTTGCCGGCGCTGCGGGTGAAGCCGTCGGCATCATTGAGGACGAACTTGAAACCGCTGCCGGCCCCCACCGGCCCAACGCAGCGATACTCGTCTTCAGAATTGCCAAACATGAACATCAGCATGTAATCGACGTAATGCCCCACATCGAGGTAAGGGCTGACCGCCTCGAAATCTCCACGCAGAGATTTAATTCGTGTCCAGGCTGATCCATCGCCATCGAAGGGATCACCCGGGTCCGGCCAGCCCCCGACATTCCAGTTGCCGTTGATCGCCTCGTAGTCTTCTTTTTCCCCACCCAGGTACTGCGCCAGCATGTCGGCGCTCCAGCGCTCCCGAAGGTGGTACTGGCCCCAGTAGGTTCCATTCAGGTAGAGGTGAATGAAACGGCCATGCGGGTTCAGGTTGCCCATGTCGAGCATCGTGTCATCGGTGAAGCGATTCGACATGTAGAACCCGCGCTGGTTCATATCGTGAGACCCGGCCCGCAGCTCGATGTGATCAAAAACCTCAACAGGAGAAATCCCATTGCTGTGCCCGTCAAAGAGCGGATAGCGCAGCTTTGAATCTCCGTACTCTGACCGGAAGTAGATGCGGAAGTTTTTCTTGGCAAAATTAGTCCACGCCCCACCGTAGTGCCGCCCACCGGCATCTTCCTGGAAGCCCTCCTCGCCATTGGGGTGGATCAGCTCCAGTGAAATCAGCACCTCGGAGCTGCCGTTGATGCTGCTGGGACTGGTGATACACAAAGAGGGAAGATCGGTAAGGGCTCCCCGCATCTGGGGAGCATAGCGCGGGTCCCTCGTAATGCTGGTGCGCATGACGTTCTGCGTGATCACATCATCAAGAAAGATATAGGTGTGCGTGTCGGTGTTGGTCGGCCCCAGGCCATCCTTGAAGGCCGCAGCCCGCAAAGTCGTCGTCCTGGCGATCCGGACAGGGCCGGTGTAGCGAAGGCCCCGTGTCGGGCTGGGCAGTGAATTGTCGATTGTATAGCGGATCTCAGCCCCCTCGGTTTCGGTGGTGATCTCCACCTCGACAGGTTCGTCGTAGAACCCCCGGTCCACCGAGAAGCTCGTGTCGGCGACAAAGCCGGCAATCACCTCGCCACTGTTTGCTGCACCTGGTGTGGGCTCGAGCAGGTAGGATTCGAGCTGGTCGGAGAACTGGAAGCCAACCAGCTCTGGATAGAGAAGGAAGTCTTCATCGGCTGCGGCAATATTAAGCCCGTGGAAGGCCAACACGTTCAGGCCGGGCGCGAGCAGGCCGATCCGGTTACTCAGGTCGAGCCCCTCAAAGCTGAGAACATCCTCGTCAGGATTTTCCCGAGAAGCCGTGGAGTTCCACCGCGGGTCAGCCGGTGCATTGCGGCGGGCAACCTCGGTTCCGTTGAGATAGGCAACAAAGCCGTCATCGTATTTCATTCTCAGCGTGAGAGTGTTGACCAGGTCCGGGTTACCGACCTCGAAGGGGATCCGCAGGTAAGCCGAGGCATTGCGGCCCTGCATGGCATCCCCGGTATCGGTACGCAGTTGGCGCTGGAAGACAAGGTCCTCATCAAAGACCTCGCCGAAGACCTCTACCTCTGCCAGGCTCAGGTAGGCCCCTGGCAAAGCGATGCGCAGAAACCTGCCGCTGGCGTCGATATCTTCGATAGTAAAGCTGGCACCGGGAAACTGGGAGTTATCACGGAAAAAGGTGTCCTCCCAGGAGACCTCACGATCCTCGTCAAGAATGGTTACGGTGAAATTCGTCAGGCGCTCTGAGCAGCAGTCCAGGCGGTTCCAGAGAACGACGGACTGGATCGCGAAGGTGTCCTGGAGATCCAGCTCCCACCAGCTTGGCGCACCATTGGTGTGGGTGATCGAGCCATCACCCCAGTTGCCGCTGGTGTTGCCATCGATGGCCCGCATCGGGTCACCGCCCCAGCCCATCGAGGACTGGGTGGCACGGCCGCCACCGGCAACATTTTCGATCCTGGCCGGGGGAGCGGGTCCCTTCCCGGTTGAAAAACCGATCCCGGACTCAACCGTTTCCCAGCCGGAGTCATCAAAGCCAGCCTCTGTCCATGCCTCACCAAGCCCCCCATCTGCAGGGACCAGGAATTTCCCGGCGTTGCCGGCGAGGACATAGTTGGCCTGGGCAGCCCGCTGGGAGAACCCGTAGGAAACATTGGCGCGCTGGGAAGGATAGGCCGGACTGTAGGCATGTACGATGGCCCCGGCCCCGTCAACCAGGCCGAGAAATTCCCCGTTCCCCTCGAGACGAAAATTGGTATGCAGCTCAGAGCCGGCCTCCGCACGATCCTTTCCGGATGCAAAGACCAACAGGTAGTCACCCGGAAGAATCTCGACGCGGGGAAAGCGCCAGCGCTGCAGCTCATTCGCATCGTCGCTCAGGTACCAGCCCTCGAGATCAACAGCAGCGGCACCCTGGTTCTGAATCTCAATCCAGTCGGGGGATTCGCCGTCTTCATCGAGGATTCCATCGCGATTCTCGGCCAGGAACTCCGTGATCACCACGGACTGGGCATGCAGTAGACCTGCGGGCAGAAGCAGTGCTGCTAATGCCAGGAAGAAAAGTGCCGGCTGGCGGTGAAAGGAATTCATTTTTCGAGACTCTCTTACCCACAAAAAACAGGGAGCGGATTCCTGGAAAGCCATAAAACCCAGCCCATATAACATGATACCGCATGGAGAGGAGGATGGAACAAGCCTCATTCAGCCTCCCGGCTTTCCATGACAGAAAACCCCTTACCAGGGGCCGCAATAGTGCTCCGACAGCCCTTTTCAGAGCCGAGCGGGGTTGAAGGGAGTCTTCGGGACTGCACTGGAGGCCTTGGCCCGCAGCCGCAAACTCAGGGATTTCATCAGCTTCCTGGCCGCAGGATCAGGATTCCTCGCCAGGTTGTTGAACTCCAGCGGATCGCTGCGATGGTCGTAAAGCTCGACCCCTTCCCGGCCACCGCCCCACTCGGTGTAGCGCCAGCGCTCGGTCCGGATACTGCATCCCATTACCGGCGTGGCCAATCTCTTGTCAGCAGGCCTGAGAACCTGGGTAATGGCCTCGCCTTTCCAGGCTGCGCCGGGGCTCTCCAGCAGCGGCTGCAGGCTGCGCCCGTCCAGCTTCACCGGCTTCGCGGTCCCTGCCAGGGAGGCCAGGGTCGGGTAGATATCGACGAACTCAACAATGCGTGAGCAGGCCTGGCCGTTCCCTGCAGCTCCCGGGCGGCGAATGATCAGCGGAGAGCGGGCCGACTCTTCAAAGAGGGTCCGCTTCTGCCAGACTCCATTGTGCTCGCCGAGGTGGTAGCCATGGTCGCTCCAGAAAACTACGATGGTGTTTTTTGCCAGCCCCAGGCGGTCGAGAGCATCGAGCAAGCGCCCCACCTGCGCATCGACAAAGGACACGCAGGCGTAGTAGGCCTGCATAGCCTTCAGCAACAGGGGCTTTTCAAGATTGTAATGGGGAACCGGGCAGTTGTGGGCAAAGGCCGCCGTCGGGATATCCTCCCGGTCATCCCCTGGAGCATAGGGGAGACGCATCTCTTCGAGAGGATACAGATCGAAATATTTCTTCGGGGCGACATAAGGCGTGTGCGGCCGGAAGAACCCCACCGCGAGGAAAAACGGGCTGTCCTTCTTCTTCTCCATAAGCCGGATGGCCTCGGTGGTAATCATTCCGTCGGTCTGTTCTTCATCTGCCCCCTCGGCCGCCAACCAGCTCAGCGCTGCGCTGATCTTTCGATGGGGTTCAGCATTGACGACCAGGGCTTCGTCGGTCTTGTCCCGGCCCTTCGGGTTCACGCGATGGTTCCACGAGGGCGGATCATCAAAGCCATCGGTGCCGATCGAGGCCGGCACGTTGTAGTGATAGATCTTCCCCACCCGGGCGGCGTAATAGCCCGACTTCTGAAAAGACTGGGGCAGGGTCACAACATCGGGAAGCTCATCGCGAAAATGCCGATCGAGATCATAGACCTTGATCCGGTCGGGACGCAGGCCGGTCATCACTGAGGCCCGGGTCGGGTTACAGAGCGGCAGCTGGTTATAGGCTCGGTCAAAGCGAACACCTGTAGCGGCCAGCCGGTCAATATGAGGCGTCTTCGCCAGCACATCCCCGTAGCAGCCGAGGGTCGCCGCCAGGTCATCGACGACAATGAAGAGCACGTTGGGCTTCTTCTCTTCCCCTTGAGCTTCCCCGGTCGGCAGAAGGTAAAAACCACTAAGGGCCAGGAGCAACAGGGCAACAGGGAATCGTCGGATCAGCATGTTCAAATCCTCACTGGGGGAAGCCCAACCTGTACAGTTTCCTGCACCGGGCAATGGCCTCGGCATTGGCTGGATCAGCTATCACGTTGACCGTCTCCAGGGGGTCCTTCTCGTGGTCATAGAGCTCTGTCGCCAACACCACACCCGTCTTGAAGTCTCTCCACTCGGTGTAGCGGTAGCGGGCAGTCCTCACCGAGCGCCCCATCGCATCGGGAGCGCCCTTGAAATAGGCCGGGCGCGGGTGCTGGGTATAGGCCCCGTCCTTGACGCTGGCCGCAGGGTTTTCAAGGACAGGAACCAGGCTCATTCCCTCGAGCCCTTCCGCCTTCGGTAACCCACAAAGATCAACAAGCGTTGGATAGAGGTCGAGCAACTCAGCGAGGGAATCGGTCTTCACCCCCGGCTTTTTCATGCCCGGCGCCGAGATAATCATCGGTACATGGGCATCGAGCTCGAAATTCGAGGTCTTCGCCCAGAGGGAATGTTCGCCAAGATGAAAGCCGTGGTCCGACCAGAAGACGACAACCGTCTTTTCGCGCAAGCCGAGCCGGTCCAGCTCAGCAAGAACCTTCCCGAGCTGGGCATCAAAATAGGTAATAGCTGCCAGGTAGCCATGGCGCATCTCCATGACGGCCTTCTTCTTGAGTTTCCTCTGCTTTCCTCCACCGAGGATCTCGCGGCTGTTGTGCCAGGCGATTCTTGGAGCATCTTTAGGCCATTGGGGGTTTGGGACGCGCGAAAGCTTTGAGCGGTCGTAGAGATCCCAGTACCTGCTCGGCGCATTGAAAGGTGCATGGGGTTTCCAGAAACCGACGGCCAGGAAGAAAGGCTTGCCGGCCTTCTTGCGCTCCTGCAGGGCCTTGATGGCAAGCTTGGCGACCCGGCCGTCAAAGTAGGCTTCGTCGGGGACATCCTTGCGAAAGCACTTCGGGTCCTTGGAGATGCTCTTAGGCTTTTCGCCATTGACCCGCTCCCTGTCGTGATAATGAGAGGCGTAGTGCATCACCGCCGGCACACTCCAGGAGGGCGCGTCCCCCTTCTCTTTTTCCTGGCCCCAGTTGTGGTAGATCTTGCCGATGTTCTGGGTGAAATAACCCTGCTTCATAAAATGCTGCGGCAGGGTGACGACATCGGGGAGTCGATGGCGAAAATGTGTCGGCAGATCCCAGATCTTCAGTGTGTCCGGGCGGAGCCCCGTCATCAGCGAGGCCCGCGAGGGATTGCACACCGCCTGCTGGCAATAGGCCTTGTTGAACAGGCGTCCACGGGCGGCAAGGGCATCGAGGTTGGGCGTCAAGACCTCCTTGTTGCCCATACAGCGAAGGTCCACGCGAAGATCGTCGGCGGCGATAAAAAGCACGTTGAGCTTCTCTGCTGCGCCGCCCACCGAAATTGCGAGAACAGAACAGATAACCGAGTAAATCAAACAACGCTTCATGCCGATGCCTTCTGGAAGTTTAAATCGCCCAGCCAATAGCCTATTCCAGGGCAACGATGCTGACAAGGAGAGCTAAGCAGATAAATCCCGGCAATCGTCCTGCAATTTCTACCGGGAGTAGTGTCGGCGCGCATAGATGCAGAGCACGACAACAATCACGACAACTATGGTGGTATTCGACTCCATACCAGGTGAGGCTCCTTCTGGACTCAGTTATCCCTGTCATCTTAACACCACACAGCCCCCGGACAAGGCGCCCCCTTTGAAACACGATTGCCCTGCCAGATGTGCGATGATAGCGTATCCTGCGGAAGGTTGGGTCTATTCAAGGAGGCAGACATGAAACGACTCATTGCAATTCTCGCCCTCGCCTCTGCATTTACCCATGGCGACTTCGCCCTCGGGCAATTGACCCTGCTTCGCACCTTTTCCACCGAGGCAATCATCCCACGTGGACCTGACGGGATCGCCTACCACCCCGATGAGGATGAGCTCTACGCCGTCGACAGCTCCAACGCCACGCTCTACAGGCTCACCACCACCGGAGAGCTTCTCGATTCCTGGGCCAGCCCCGTACCTGCCTTCTACGAAGGGATCGCGGTGCTCCCCGATGGAGATCTCGTCGTCGCCGATGGAGGCCTCGGCAATATGGTCTTCTTCACCCCGGACCTTTTCAAGGCAGGACCGGCCGTTGACCTCAGCCAGGTCAGCCCGGCCCCCAATGGAATCGTCCTGGTCGAAGAAACCGACACCCTCTTTGTCACCGATGACAATGCCCTCGCAATCATGGAGCTCGACTTCGATGGCCAACTCCTTGGACAGCTCAGCACTACCGGCATCGAAGCATCTTTCCTGGAGCCGGAAGGAATCGCCTGGGAGCCGCTCTCCGGCCACCTGCTTGCCGTCGATGACGACCAGGGAAAGCTCTACGAGATCACCACCGATGGCCAGCTGGTGCGCGAGGTGGACCTTGAGGCCCTGACCGGCTTCTCCGACCCGGAGGGACTTTCCTACCATGCCCCGAGCCAGACTCTCTACATCGCCTTTGACAGCGACGGCCAGGTCGGTGTCTTCCACTTCGAACCCATCACCACAGTTTTTCTGCGGGGAGACTGCAACGATGACGGCTCCCTGGACATCTCCGATCAGATCTACACCCTGGAGATGCTCTTCCTCGGCACCTTTGAGATCACCTGTGATGACGCCTGCGATTCCAATGATGATGGAGCGGTGGACATTGCAGATGTCATCACCACCCTGGGCGCACTCTTTCTCGGAAACGCAGTAATTCCCC
>CAZTRG010000328.1:0-7061 GCA_964615885.1 uncultured Planctomycetia bacterium
TCGATGATTAAGAGGCGCAGCTTATCAGCAGCAGAAGCCGCTTGTGACAAAGACAGGACCGTAAATACCAGCATGGCCAGGGCGACGGAAATACGTTTCATCCTCATGTTCCTCTCTCAAAAGTTAACTTACAGCCTGTTCCTCGCAGTCAAACAGAGGACAGTCTAGTCCCTGCGGCAATAATGCGCAAGTCACACCACTGCCAGGCAATCCGGGGATAATCCCAAAGCCCTGCTGACGGTTCAGCTCGTAGCCTTCAGCAACTCGCCATTTGACTCGTATTTGCGCATCTTCTTGTGCAGAGCCGGGAGCTTTTTTTCGATGGCGCCACCGGCAAGCTTCTTCCTGAAGTCCTCAGCAAGCTCCAGCGCCTCCTTGTCAAGCAGCTCCCCGGCCGGCCCGGCAGTGGAACGCTCAATATCGATGGCCGGCCAGATCCGCAAGGCGGCCAGCTCAGCAGACAGAAAAACTTCCATACTGCCACGTCCCCGGACTGCCTCAGAAATCAAGTCATCCAACTCGATTCCCGTTCCTGCGCTTAGCGACGCAAGAATCGTCAGCGAACCGCCCTCTTCGATGGCCACGCTGGAATCAAGCAGGTCGAGGGTCCTGTCAATGGCAACAGGGCTGAGCTCTACATCGATGATCCGCTGGGGATCTCTTACCTCTGCATTGTAGGCCCGGGCCAGCTCTGTCAGGGAATCAACGATGACAAGAACATCCTTGCCGGCCTCGACCAGCCTCTTTGCCCGCATCAAGGTAAGCTCCGCCGTGCGGAGATGATCCCTGCTGCCCTGGTAGCTGCTGGAGGAAACAACCATACCCGGGGTGCTTCTCTCAATATCGGTAACCTCTTCAGGCTTCTCGCCCAGGAGCAGGACCAGCACCTCGGTACCGGGATGCCTCTCTTGCATGGCGTTGGCAATCTGCTGGAGAAGAATGGTCTTGCCGCTTCCGGGTTCGGAAATAACCAGGCCGCTCTCCCCGATACCAAGGGGAGTAAAAAGGTCAAGAATACGCATCGCCAGCGGCCCGCCCTCTGTTGAAAAAGCCAGCGTCCGGGGAGATTCTGCTCTTGGAAGCTCTTCCAGCCTTACAAAATCATGATGATCATCGAGATCCCTGCCATCGATCGAAACAAAGGCCTCCAGGGTCTGCAATACAATCCGCTGATTCAGCTCCCGGCTGTTAATCGTGGCCTCGATCAGCTCTCCACCATTCAGCTTCAGCTCGCTGACCAGCCTGGCCGGGATGACAGGGGAAACCTGTTGGTCCCGGGAGCGCTCTCCTGATGGACGCAGGATGCCCCCCCTGATGCCATCAGGCTCGTAAAATCCTGAATAGGATACAGTGCTGTCTTCACTCAAACCTTCACCGTCCTCAGCTCTGTCTCTCACTTCCGACAGGAGAACCTGCCGGCCGCCCGGCTGGAACCGGACAGTACAACCTGACGAGGGTCCTGCGGAAAACTACCGGCCCACGTGACCGATCCTGTACCGCCGGAAAACTAAAAAACAGCAGAAGCCGATACCCTCGTGCGAACTCAGCAACCCTTGTATCTGCACGCTAACTGGCTCTGGCGTTACAGGCAAAGGCCCCGGTTACTCCCCGACTTCTCCCGCCAAGTATAATGCTTTCGTCCTGCCAACTCCAGAGGGATTCACTCCAGGGCCATAATCGGGGAAAAACAATGGCCTCCTGGCGGCTGAAATACAGCCCCGTGAATCAGACCTCCATCGGAGAGAAGAAGAAACGCCAGCTTGTATAGAGCAGGTAGATTGTAAGAAGGATCCACCCCTCAACCTTCGAAATACGTTTCTGGGTCAGAACGGTGAGATAAAGAAGGACGACAACCCAGCAGAAAACGATCACGTCAACCCAGCCGCCTTCTGAGTACCCACCTTCGGGATTCAGGGGGAAAGGAACATCACGGATACTGGAAGTTACCCCCATGACCAGAAGCAGGTTGAAGACGTTCGAACCAACGACGTTGCCGATCGCCAGGTCAGCCTGTCCTCTCAAGGTAGCAATCACCCCGACAGCCAGCTCCGGCAGGCTGGTGCCAAAGGCAACGACTGTCAGGCCTATGACCGCCTTGGAGATGCTGGCCTTTTCAGCCAGGAAGATTGCGGAGCTGACCGTTAATTCAGCCCCTAACCACAAACCACCCAGGCTGCCGAGAACCACCAGGACCGCCACCTTGACGGAGTAATCCCCGGCCATGTCCCCGACACCTTCAACCGCCCCGGGAAGCAGGGTCCTCTTGCGCTTACCTAGGGCGCTCATGGTGGTGAGGTAAAGAAAACAGGCGAAAAGAATCAGCAGCACCATCCCATCAAACCAATCGATCTCCGGCTTCTCACCCGGCTTACGGATCGGGTCAAGAACCATGAAAGTGGCCAGGCCGGTGAAAGCCAGGAGCAATGGAATGGTCTTGCGAACCAGCTGCTTGTTAACAGTGAGGGTCTTCAAGATGGCACAAATCGCCAGGATCAGAGCTATGTTGGCAATGTTGGACCCGAAGATGTTGCCGAAAGAGATACCCACATCCTCAATATTCGAGCTGAGGGCAGCACGAATATTGACCGCCAGCTCCGGGGCGCTCGTACCAAAAGCCACAACTGTAAGCCCAATCACCAGCGCCGAAACTCCGAGGCGATCGGCAAGGGTAACGGCCCCCTTGACGAGCCAGTCACCGCCGAAATAAAGCAGCGAGATGCCGGCAGCCAGCAATATGACGTTGAGCAGAATCTCTAACATGCGCCCTAGGTTTATTGCATGAGAGAGGAAAGTCAACCCCCACACACACAAAGAAGAAAAAACCTTAAAAAGAGGATTGACAACTCCTGGCTCGTGAGTATGGTATGCCAAACTAATGTTTGGCTAGCAGCTGTTACAGTTTGGCTAGCGGTTATTTTAGTTTGGATAGCGGCTGTTAGAGTTTGGCTAGCAGTTAATTCAGTTTGGTTACCCATTAAACGGTTTGGCTTACAGAAGAAAAAGGAATCGTAAGATGCTCTCTATGTTTCTGCCGTCGAAGCGACTTTACAGTCATGTGCCCACCTCAATGCTGATCCTTGCCCTCAGTGTCTCCGGACTCAGAGCCCAGGATGAGGCTCCTGCAGCCGAAAAAGAGAACGAGAAGAAAGAACGCGTCAACACAACCGTAGTCATCGGGTCCTCTGAGGATATCCTCGATGTGCCCGGCGCCGGAGCCGTATTGACGACCGAGGATATCGGCCGCCAGTCCTATGACGATGTCAACCAGGCCCTGCGAAAAGTACCTGGTGTCTACGTACGCCCCGAAGATGGCTTTGGCTTCTTCCCCAATATCAGTCTTCGCGGAGTTGACACGACTCGCAGCGCGAAGGTCACCATCATGGAAGATGGCGTCCTCACTGCCCCGGCAGCCTACTCATCCCCTTCGGCATACTACACTCCGACTTCGGGCCGCATGAGTGCCATCGAGGTGCTGATGGGCTCCAGCCAGACCCGTTACGGACCGCACACCACCGGTGGTGTCATCAACTACCGCTCGACGGAAATTCCCGACACAGCCACCACCTACCTCAAGACCCTCTATGGCTCCAACAATGAACGCAGAACGCATGCTTACATTGGTGACACTTTCGATACTGATTCGGGACGCCTCGGGATCCTGCTGGAGGGCTACCTCCGTAGCAGTGATGGATTCAAGAGCATCGATAACACTGTGGACTTCCGCGACGGCGAAGACACCGGATTTTCCAAATCTGAGCCGATGCTGAAGCTGTCCTGGGAGCCGAAAACCACCCGCTACAGCCGCTTCGAGTTAAAGCTTGGCTATACCGATTTCAGCGCCAACGAAGGCTACACCGGGCTCACCGAGGACGACTTCGCGGCCAACCCCACCAGGCGCTACGCCGGAAGCCGTTTCGACCAGATGAACTCTGAGCATTCCAGGAGCTACCTGAGGCATTTTTACGAGCTCGCGCCGGAAACCATGCTCACCACCACGCTCTACTACAACAAGTTCCATCGGGACTGGTTCAAGCTCAATGACGTGCGCGATTCCAATGGAGCCTCCTTGTCTCTCAGCCAGACCCTCGCGGGCGGTGGCGCACACCTCGACGTACTCAGGGGACAAGGCGCCGGCTCCCTCCGGGTTCGCCACAACAACAGGAACTACCGGTCCTATGGCATTGACAGCAACATAAGCCACGACCACAACCTGTTTGACAAGGAGAACAGCGCCAACATCGGTATCCGCTACCACGTGGATAACGTGCGGCGGTTCCAGACTAATGAGATCTTCACCCAGGATGCCAACGGCGCGATCATCGACCGGGATCCCGGAACGCCCGGAGACGCCGGTGACCGCGACCAGACGAGCAAGGCTCTCGCTATCTATGCTGAGAACGAGATTGCCGTCAACGACAAGCTCTCCGTCACTCCCGGCCTCAGGTGGGAAACTGTCGACCAGCATTACTGGCAGGCGGGCCCGGCTGAAGGAGACGGGAACATGAACCTGCTGGCAGGTGGAATCGGAGCGACCTATGACTACACCGCCGAGCTCAGCTTCTTCGGTGGAATCCACCAGGGCTACTCAGTCCCCGGCCCCCGCTCAGCGATCCGTGGTGACCTGAAAGAGGAAACCAGTCTCGGCATTGAGCTCGGACCCCGCTACCGTGAAGAAACCGGGCTCTGGGCCGCCGATGCCTCTTTCTTCCTCACCAACTTCAACAACCTTCTCGTTATCGACAACATCGGTGGAACCGGAACCGGGGACACCGAGAATGTCGGAGAGGTTCGAGCTATGGGGATCGAGTTTGCAGTCGAACTTGACGGAAAAAGAGCCCTGGGGCTTTCGGACTGGACCAATCCCTGGTATGCAGCCCTGACACTGACCGATGCCGAATTGCTGAATGACTCCGACTCCCAAGATGCGGAATCCATCTTCGCCGGAGGAATCAAGGGTAACAGTGTCCCCTACATTCCCGACCTCGCCTTCAATATTGGAACGGGATTCGAGAAGGGGAAATGGGGCTTCTACCTGAACGGAACCTATATGGACGAGATGTTCACCTCCGCCAGCAACACCACTGCACTGGTTGACGGAGCCGGCACACCCGACTCGCGCTTCGGGAAAACCGAGAGCTACTTCCTGCTGGATATCTCAGCACGCTACAAGGCCAGTGATGACGTCACCGTCTTCGCAGGGGTTCAGAATGCCCTCGACGATCAGTACATCGTCACCAGGCACCCCCACGGTGCGCGCACAGGCCAGCCTCTCTTTGCCTACGTCGGCATGGAGATCGGCCTCGGGGGCGAGTAACCCCCCACCTGTTTGAACACGCTTGGTCCGGCCCCGTCAATTGCGCCCGCAAAACGGGGCCGGCACCTCCTTTTTATTCCGGCCCGCAATTGCACACGTATTGCGCGGCCGGATTTTTTTCGAAGAGCTCCAGCTGGTCAATCTGATCCGGAGAGATCGAGCTCCCTGATCCAGATATTCCTGAAGGCAACCTTCTGCCGGTCACCGTGATCCTGGATCGAGATGGGGCCTTTCTCAAGAGCCCGCCTGTACTTCGCCAACCTCCTCCAGGCCGTCTCGCCAAAGCTCTCGGTGTTGTGCTGGACCAGTACGCCATTGTGAAAAACCGTGAAGCGCCCCGGCTCTGAGACCTTGCCGTCCTTGAAGCGCGGCTTCCGGAAAACAATGTCATAGACCTGCCACTCCCCAGGCTTGCGAGTCGCATTGACAAGCGGTGGATGCTGACCGTAAATCGAGGCGGCAGATCCATCCGCGTAGGTGGCGTTCTGATAGGAGTCCACGATCTGGACCTCGTAGAGCCCCATGAAGAAGATCCCGCTGTTACCCCTTGCCTGAGAAACGCCACGCGGCTCTGCGGGGGCTCTCCACTCGATATGAAACTGGCAATCGCCAAATTCCTTCTTCGTCCTGATATTCCCGGTGTGGTTCAACTCAGCGTAGCCATCCTTCACCGTCCAGGCCGCCGGCTTGCCGTTGCCCTTGGTCCACTCAGACAGGTCTTTACCGTCAAACAGGACAATCGCATCGGAGGGGGCGGAACCCACAGCCGCCGCCTGGTTGACCACTTTGGGCTTTGGCCGCTTGAGATCGTGCACAAGCCATTTTGACTTGTATTGCTTCGGGAGCCCCTTATGCCAGTTGGGTCCCTCCTGGGCCTCCGCCCCGGGATAGCCCGAACGCAGAACCAACGCCCCAGCCACCGCACAAATCACCGCCAGAGAAAAAAGCAGAGTCTTCTTCATGTTTCCCATCTCCTACTTTGTTGTGAACAGGTTTATTAACCGGCTCACAACTTAACCGCTGGAGAGGGAAAAAGTCCATCGGGCACCCCCGGCTGCTTACCACTTCTGCGTGCCCGACAGAACGGGCTACCCACGCCCCATTCAGTCCCGTCCGAAACTGCCGCCGCGACGCGGCCTGTACTCAAAGACGATACGCTCCTGGTGAAGAGACTCTATCGCACGGCCATCACGCTTTGCAGGACGGTACTTCCAATTCTTCACGGCTTTAAGAACCGCCTTGTTGGCCAGTGAATAACGGCTCGGCTTTTCCATGCGGATCTCGCCGACACTCCCATCTGCAAGCACCTGGACCTCCAGGAGAACGATTTCACCATCCAGCCTTCTGCCCAGCTTACTGGGATAAAGTGGAGGCTTGTTCAGGTTCTCCAGGGGGCTCGGATCGGTACGAATGCCGATGCTCGGCACCGTTGCTGCAGCAGGTTTTATCTCAACGGGGGTGACAACCTTTACAACGGCCTTAACAGGAGCAGCCTGTTCCTTGCGGGGTTCCTCAAGGGGCTTTTTCTCGACCACAACAGGCTCTTCTACCGGTTTTTCTACGACCTTTACGGGCTCCTCCACAGGCTCTTCCGGCAGCTCCTCCACGACCTCGACGGGCTCTTCCGGCGGCTCCTCCACGAACTCGACGGGCTCTAACGGCGGCACCTAAACCAACTCGACGGCCTCAAACAGCGGCAACGAAAACAACACGACAGACAAAAAAAACGCATACAGAACGAACAAGC
>CAZTRG010000329.1:0-11293 GCA_964615885.1 uncultured Planctomycetia bacterium
CTTTATCTATGACGAGGGCGGCACCGCCGGGCGGCGTGGCCGAACCTGCATGGTGGGCGAAAAAGCCGTCTGCGATAAGGATGGCAAGAAGAAGGTCACCGGGAAGCTGATTGATGCCAAGGGTTTCAAGAAACTCTTCAAGCTCAATGACTGGAACGACGTCATCATCATCGCCAAGGGCAACCACATTCGCCACTACATGAACAACAAGCTCATCCTGGACTTCACCGATGGGCACCCCAAGGCATTGCTGGACGGAATTCTCGCCTTCCAGCTGCATGGAGGAAGACCCATGTGGGCCGAGTTCAAGAACATACGGATCCGGGACCTCAAGTAGTCCGCAAGCTCTCCTGGCTGTGAAGCAATCCTCTTAGCGCCCACCCGTCCCGGCGCCGGCCTGCAGCCAGGCCAGGAGGTCAAGGATCTCGTTTTTTGAAAAATTATTCAGGAGGCCCGCCGGCATCAGCGAGACCGCGGCTCTCCTCATCCTCACGATGAGAGCCTTGGAGATCCTGGTGAGCTTGTCGGGATGCAGCGGGTCTGCGGCAAACTGGAGATTCGGATCACGGTAATCCAGGTTGGGAATTACCTGCCCGGAAAGCACCCGGCCGTCCTTTAATTCGAGCACTGAGGTCTGATGATTTTCCGCTATCGTTCGAGATGGGTCGAGAATCTCATTGAGGAGGTCGAGGCGGGAAAACCGCCTGGCCACATGGCTCAGGTCGGGACCAACGGGGTAGCCTTCCGCACCGAAGCGATGGCAGCGACTGCACAGCGCCAGGGCGAAGACCTTCCGCCCATTGGCAAGATCCCGGCTGGCAGAATCAAATCCAAGGGCCCCCTTGAAATCCGCTGGCTTCCATTCCCTCACCAGGCTGCGCCCGGACAGATCAGGCAAAGACGGCAGGGTCGCATCCTGGCCAATGAGCCCCTTCAGCTCCTTCTTCTCATCAGCTCCGAGGGTCGCCAGGAAATCACGCTCAATGTTCTTCAAGGCCTGGGGTAATCCCCGCCCGCCAAGAAACACTCTCCGGGCTGCGAAGCTCTCCAGGTAGGCCCGCCTTGCAGCCGGGGTCCAGCCCAGCTTTGAATTGCGCAGCTGGTGCAGGTAATGAAGTCTTTCAGAATGGCTGGTGCTGGCGGCCAACAAGGTGACCGTTTTACCGACAGCAATGGCGGGATCCAGTTCAAGCAGGACTGGAGCCAGGGCCCTGTCCAGCTCCCCCTTGCCGGAAGGAAAATACGCTCCCAGCACAGAGCCGATGCGCTTGCGGACGGCCCCTGGAAGCTCATGACGCGCCATTGATCTACGGAGGAGATCAACGAACTGCAGTTGTTCTGAGGGCACCCAACTGCGCCAGTCCCTGCCCGCCTCGATCCATTTCACCACCAGGCGGGGAACTTCTTCCTCCACAGCAATATTGGCCTCCGCTGTAAACAGCTCGACCCCTGCACCGGAAGAGTTCACCTTTCGCAGGCGCGCGGTGACTCCAGGGTTTTCCCGGGCGTGCTCAAGAGCGATCCGCACAGCCTGCACAGTTCGGCTGTCATCCGAAGGCCTGCCGAGGGAAGCATCGTAAAGTTTCCCTTTGCGGTGATAAGCTTCGATCTCACGACGCCTCTCCCTCATTTTCCCCGCCAGGTCTTCGCGTGCCTTTTCCTGCCCGGTCGGCACCCTCTCGGCCACCGGAGGGCCTTTATAGCTGACACGGTAGAGCGCCCCCTTGGTCTTGCGGCCACCGACAGTAAAATACATAGCCCCATCCGGACCGAAGACCAGGTCGGTCAGATTGAGCGGCTGGCCACGCAAGAAGACCTCTGTCGCCCCCATATAGCTGGCTCCCCGGGGAACCAGGTGCACCGCCAGGATCCGGCCATAGGCCCAGTCAAGAATGTAGAGTGCCTTCCTGTACTGGGGCGGAAAATGGCTCCCGGTTCCGAACCGGACGCCTGTGGGAGAGCCCTTACCGATATCTGCCGCCGCCTGCGTATTGTCGGGGTGGTCGGGGTAGTAGGGCGGCCAGCTGCCGGTCACAGCTCTCCAGCCGAAATCCGCTCCGCTGCTGAGATGCATCACCCGCGTAGGGCGGTACCAGGGCGTCCCCATATCAAACTCAGCATCCGCATCGTAGGTGAAGGACTCGCCGTGCTGGTTGAAGGCGATACCGTATGGATTGCGCATCCCGGCACAGAAAATCTCCCGCTGGCTGCCATCGGGCGCCATGCGCAGGACATGCCCCTCGTTCTTGCGAAAGGGGGCTCCATCGCGGCGAAGTGGAGAGGTTCGGTCAGGAATTCCGCCTGGTAATTCAACCGAATCTCCGTGGATCGCGTAGATGTGGCCTTCCGGCCCAAGAGCCAGTGCATTGCGCCCATGTCCCACACCGCCCTTGCTCGAATGAAGGAGCTTCTTTTCATCAAAGCGGCCATCTCCATTGGTATCACGCAGGCGGTACAGGCCTTTTGAATTATTGGCATTGGCATACAGGCTGCCGTGGGCATAAAGCAGCCCCCGGCACTCCCGGAGATCATCATTGATCATCTCCGAGCTGGTAATTTTCCGGCGGTCTGCCGAGAAAGAATACCGCAACAGGCCCTTGTCTTCCCGCCCGACCGTCAGTCTCCCCTGCGGATCAAAAGCGAGACTGACCCACGAGCCCTCGTCCTTCCCCGCTGAGCGCAAGAGCTCGACCTCGTACCCTGGAAGCAGTTCAAAGCTTGCCGGGTTGGTGCCGGCCTTCGCATTGCTCGCACGCTTCCATTGCGTGTAATCATCGGCCTCGTCGATGGACAGGGGGGCAAGCCCCCACCATTTCTCCTGGCCCAGGTCACCGTAGCTTTTCACCTCTCCTCCCGGGTCCAGGGCTTTCCATTGCGGGGTGGTTGAGACAACATGCCTGCGGCCCCCTCCATCGACAATATCAAGCTGCAAAGCGACAGCCGGAGAACCACCAACTGACCTGCAGCTAAGGCTGACCTCGTTGTCCCCCGGCTTGAGAAAACCAGCCACGTCCAGCTCCAGCACCCGCCCATAAGGCTCAGCGGTGCCCGCCGGCTTGCCGTTGATGGACAATCGAGCTGTGGCGAAATCAGCCACCACCCTCAGGTGGGCCGACCTGAAGCCTTGAGCCGCATTGAAGGTGTGTTGAAGCACCAGCTGGCTGTCCGCCTGGCGCTCAGCCTTCCAGACCCAGTGTGGCAGAGAAAAAAGGGGAGAAGCAAAGCCGAGAAACAGCACAGACAGAAGCGCCCACCGCAGGGCCTTGCCCCCGGACGACAGGGACCTCGACTGATTTTCCCATCCTGGAACAGGCAAGCTCAACTCCCGGGCCGATCGCCCTCTTTCTCACGCTCCCGATCGTATTCTTCCGCACAATCATCGCAGAGCTTCGGATACCCCCACGGCAACTTCCTGCGTGTGACCGGGTTTCTCCGGCACCTCTCGCAGGTCTTCTTTCTGCCCAGCAATCCTCCCAGGTCCCAGCCCATGCGAATCTCCCTTGGTATCAACCAGCGGCGAACTTCTCCAGCCCTCTCAAAAGGCCCTCAACTCAGGATATCCTTGACCACCTTGCCGTGAACATCTGTAAGACGGTAATCCCGCCCCTGGTGGCGAAATGTCAGCCGCTTATGATCGATGCCCATCTGGTGAAGAATGGTCGCCTGCAGGTCATGCACATGGACAGGCTTGTCGGCGACGTTGACACTGTAGTCATCGGTCGCCCCGTAGCTCATCCCCTTGCGAACCCCTGCGCCAGCCAGCCAGTAGGTGAAGCAATTGGGATGATGGTCACGGCCATAGTTCTTTTCGGTGAGCTTCCCCTGGCAGTAAATCGTACGCCCGAATTCGCCACCCCAGACCACCAGGGTGTCGTCAAGCATCCCCCGTTGTTTCAGATCAAGCAACAGGGCCGTGGTCGCCTGGTCGGTATCGTTGCACTGGCCTTTTACCTGTTTGGGTGTATTGCCATGAGCATCCCAGCCCCGGTGATAGAGCTGGATAAACCGCACTCCCCGCTCAGCGAGCCGGCGAGCCAGCAGGCAATTGTAGGCGTACCTGCCGACCTTCGTTACCTCCGGCCCATAGAGATCGAGAATGTGCTTCGGCTCACTCTTGACGTCGATCAAATCCGGCACGCTCATCTGCATACGGAAGGCCAGCTCGTACTGGGCTATCCGCGTGGCGATCACCGGATCATTGAAACGCTCAGCCTGCCGGCCATTGAGCTTACCGAGAGCATTGAGCATGCGCCTGCGCTGGGCCCGCGAAACACCGGCCGGGTTGTAGAGATCGAGAATGGGATTACCCTGGCCACGGAACTTCACCCCCTGGAAACGCCCGGGGAGAAAGCCCGCCCCCCAGAGGCGGTCATAAAGCGGCTGGCCTGTTTTCGCCCTGCCGTTGGAGGTGAGAGCCACGAAGGCGGGAAGATTTGCGTTCTCGCTCCCGAGCCCGTAGGACATCCAGGACCCCATGCTCGGGCGCCCCGGATTGACCGAGCCGGTCTGGAAGAGGGTGGCGGCCGGGTCGTGATTGATCGCCTCGGTATACATGCTCTTTACCACGCAGACCTCATCGATCACCTTCGGCATGTGCCTCAAGGCCTCGCTCAGCCAGATCCCGGACTTCCCATGGCGGGCAAACTTGAGGGTGCTCGGAGCAACTGGAAAGGACTTCTGGCCAGAGGTCATCGTTGTCTTGCGCGCATCGGGGTATACCGATTTCGGAACCTCCTTGCCGAACTTGCTCGCCAGCTCCGGCTTGTAGTCGAAGAGATCCATCTGCGCAGGCCCGCCTGACTGGAACAGGTAGATGACGCGCCTGGCCTGCGGCGCAAAATGCGGCATACCGGTGAGCCCGCCGATGGCATTGCGCTCCCCTTCCGCACCGGAAAGAAGGGAATCAAGAGCGACCGCTCCAAGCCCCATTGTTCCCTGTGCCAGGAAAGCCCGGCGGGTCTGCTGCCGAATTAAATGTTCCCTGGTATCCATATCAGTTCTGGGTAATGGCTTCATCTAGGTTGAGGATCGTATTTGCAACCAGGGCAAAGGCGGCAAGCCTGGCCGGGTTGATCTTCTTGTCAAAGGGTTTCGCCCCAACGGCGAGCAGCTTCCCGGCCCGCCCTGGTGCCTCCGTGAAGTCCTTCAGATAATACTCCAGGTCCGCCAGCAGGATCTTCAATTCTTCGGGACTGGGTGCACGGCTGAGAACCAGCCGGAAGGCCCGCGTGACCCGCTCCGGGTTACTCAAGTCCTTCGGACGCAAAACCCGCTCAGCAAGAAAACGAGCTGCCTCGACAAAGGTGATGTTGTTCATGGACGCCAGGGCCTGCAGGGGAGTCGTTGTATGGTCCATCCGAACGACACAGGTCTCGCGGGCGGCAGCATTGAAGGCCATCAGCGTCGGTGGCGGCAGGGTTCGACGCCAGTAGGTGTAGAGGCTGCGGCGGTAGAGCTTCTCCCCCTTGTCTCGCTTGTACCTGGCATTGGAAATGCTTGCCCAGATCCCCGGAGGCATGTAAGGCTTGACCGATGGCCCACCTATATCCCCCACCAGCAGGCCGCTTGAAAAAAGTGCGGCATCACGAATCGCATTAGCTGAGAGGCGCTTGCGCGGCCCACGGGCAAGCAGGCGGTTTTCGGGATCGCGCTCCAGGAGCCCCACTGAAGAAGCCGACTCCTGGCGGTACACAGAGCTGGTAACAATGAGCCTGTGCATGGCCTTGAGCTTCCAATCCAGTCGAATAAATTCGGTGGCAAGCCAGTCAAGCAGCGCCGGGTGACTCGGAGCATCTCCCTGGACCCCGAAATTATCACTCGTCTTGACCAGCCCTGTCCCGAAATAGTGCTGCCAGAGGCGGTTGACTGTCACCCTGCTGGTCAATGGATGCGAAGGATCCATCAGCCACTTTGCGAGGCCGAGACGATTGCCCGGCCACTTTTTATCCCAGGAGCCAAGCACCGGCGGCGTGGCGGGATGGAGTTTTTCTGACTTGTCGGGCTGGTCGTACAGGCCACGCTCCAGGCGGTAGGTTGCACGGGGCTTCTCAAGCTCCTGCAGAACCATCACCGTATCCTTTGCCCCCGGTTGCGGCCGCGGCACCGAGGTCTGCTGGATGGTAATCTTCACCGCAGCGGGCTTAACGAACTCGGCGTCTTTACCCGCAAGGTCGGGCCAGCTCTTGGGCACCTTGATAAAGGGCGGGCTGTTGCCGTTATTAGGCCCCAGGCCCGCCTCGGCAATGTTGTTGAAAAAGGCGAACAGCCTGTAGAAATCCTTCTGCTCGATCGGGTCGTACTTGTGGTTATGGCAACGTGAGCAGGTCAGGGTCAGGCCCAGGAACATCGTCCCCATGGTCTCAACCCGGTCCGCCACGTATTCAACAATCCACTCATCCGGGATGGAGCCGGCCTCGGAGTTGATCCGGTGGTTGCGGTTGAAGCCCGTAGCAACCTGGGTATAAAAATTACGGTCAGGAAGCAGGTCTCCGGCCATTTGCTCGATGACGAAACGGTCAAATGGCATGTCGTCATTGAGGGCCCGGATCAACCAGTCCCGCCACACCCACATATAGCGCAGGCGGTCATTCTGGTAGCCATCGGTATCGGCGTAGCGTGAGGCCTCCAGCCAGTCAAGACCCATGTGTTCCCCATAGCGGGGAGATGAAAGCAGCCTGTCTACAACGAGCTCGTAGGCCTTCTCCGATTTATCTGCCAGGAAGTCATCGACCTCCTTCAGGGTCGGAGGCAGGCCCGTAAGATCAAAGGTCACCCGCCGAAGAAGAGTGGCCTTGTCGGCCTCAGGAGAGGGCGAGAGCCCTTCCGCCTCCAGGCGCGCCAGCACGAAATGGTCAATTCCGTTCCCCGGCCAGTCGGCAGCAGCGACCTTCGGAAACCCTGGTCTCCGTGGTGGAACAAAAGACCAGTGCCGGTCATCTTCAGGCCAGGGCGCTCCGGCCTCAAGCCACTTCACCAGCCTGGCACGATCGCCCGGCCGCAATACACGGGTGGTATCCGGTGGAGGCATTCGATCGTCCGGGTCCAGGGTCTTCAGCCGCTTGAGCATCTCACCGTTAGAGAGAACCTCAGCCTTGAGGGTTGCCGACCGGTCCCCCAGGTAGAGCTTTGCCTTGCGGGCCTTGACATCCGGCCCGTGGCAATCGTAGCAGGCATCGGAGAGGATCGGCCGAATGTCTCGGCCGAAATCAAAATCCTCTGCCACTGCCGAAAACGGCACCAGCCCCACAAGAAGGAGGGCAAGAGAAGTAAGAAGCTGTTCTTTCTGGCTGAAGATCGTCTTCATAACCGCATCTTAGCAGAGACTTAACCAAGCCCTGATTTCAATTTTTACGCTTTCAGCTTTCAGCCGGACGGCAAACACCGCCCCCTTCAGGAAAGAATGCCCTTCACCACTTTTCCGTGAACATCGGTGAGGCGGTAGTCCCGCCCCTGGAAACGATGGGTCAACTTTTCGTGGTCGATGCCCAGGCAATGAAGAATGGTGGCATGGAAATCATGTACGTGAACAGGATCCCGGGCGACGTTGTAGCAATAGTCATCCGTTTCACCGTAGGTCATCCCGGGCTTGATTCCCCCGCCGGCCATCCAGATGGAGAAACAGCGCGGGTGATGATCCCGCCCGAAGGCCCTGGGGTTCCCCTGCGCGTAGACGGTCCTGCCGAACTCGCCACCCCAGATCACCAGGGTCTCATCCAGCATCCCCCTGTCCTTGAGATCCTTGATAAGAGCCGCTGAGCCCTGGTCCGTCTCCTTCGCAAGTACCGGGAGGTGCTTCTGGACGTTGCTGTGATGGTCCCAGCCCCGGTGAAACACCTGGATAAAGCGGACTCCTCGCTCAGCGAGTCTCCTGGCCAGCAGGCAATTGGCTGCATGAGAGCCGGGCTTTTTCGCCTCCTCCCCATAGAGCTTGAAGGTGCTCTCGGGTTCGTCGGATGTGTCCGCCAGCTCAGGGACGGAGGTCTGCATCCGGTAGGCCATCTCGTATTGCGCCAGCCGCGTGGTGATCTCCGGGTCTCCAATCTCCTTTTCCCTCAGGCGGTTGAGCCTCGCGAGACGGTCAAGCATCTGCCGTCGCTGCGACCCCGTTGCGCCGGCAGGATCATTCAGGTAGAGAACAGGATCGCCCTGGCTGCGAAACTTGACGCCCTGGTACTTCGAGGGCAGGAAGCCACTGCCCCACAGCCGGTCGTAGAGGGGCTGTGCCTGGTAGAAGTTATTCTTGCTGAGCAGGACGACAAAGGAAGGCAGGTTCTCTGTTTCGCTCCCGAGGCCATAGCTGAGCCAGGCCCCGATGCTCGGACGGCCGGGTTGCTGGTGCCCGGACTGGAAGAAGGTCACGGCCGGGTCGTGGTTGATCGCCTCGGTATACATCGAGCGGACAACACAGATGTCATCGACCACCTCGGACATATGAGGCAGCAGGTCACTGATCCAGGTCCCCGATTTTCCGTGCCGGCGGAACTTCCAGGGCGACTTCACCAGCGGAAAGCTTCGCTGCCCGGCAGTCATGCCGGTCAGGCGCTGCCCATCGCGGATCTCAGCAGGAAGCTGCTTCATATGAAGCTTCTCGAGCGTCGGCTTATAGTCGAGCAGGTCCACCTGCGAAGGGGCCCCGGATTGCAGCAGGTAAATCACCCGCTTGGCCTTGGGGGCAAAATGGGGAATCCCCTCGAGCCCGCCAATCCTCCCCGCTCCTTCCTTCTTCTCCCCCCCGAAGAGACCGGGATTGAGCATGGAGGCGAGAGCCGCAACACCGATACCGGTGCTGGAGCGGCCGAAAAACTGCCGCCTGTTCTGCAGTAGCCCTTGTTCAGAGACCGGGTCGATCATCAGCTTATCCCTTTGTAATCGCTTCACTGGTGTTGAGCAGCAGGCGCGCCACATCTGCCATGGCAGCAAGCTCCCTGGCATCCAGCCCGCCGGCGTAGGGTGAATCACCAACCTTCAACAACTTCAGGGCGGCCGCCTCATCTTTTGAGTAGCGCTCCAGGGCAGCCCGCCAGGCCTCCTGGAAAATTGCCAGCTCCCCGGCAACCGGCCTCCTTGCTGTCACCAGTCGAAAGCCGTAGGTGATTCTCTCATCGAGGGTTTTTCCTCCCTCGATCATCATGCGCTCTCCGAGCCGCCTGGCAGCCTCTACATATTGCGGGCCGTTTAAAAGCACGAGGGCCTGGAGAGGAGTGTTCGTCCTGGAGCGCCGTACCGTGCAGAACTCCCGCTCAGGAGCATCAAAGGTCTTGAGCATGGGAGAGGGCACGGTTCGTTTCCAGAAGGTATAGATGCTTCTCCTGTAGAGATCATCGCCCTTTCCCTGCTTGTAGGCCCTGGAATACCCGGGGCGGTTGTTGAGCTCCATCCACAGCCCCTTTGGCTGGTAGGGATAGACGCTCCGGCCACCGAGCCGGGCAACGAGAAGGCCGCTCACAGCCAGGCTGGCATCCCTGATCTCCTCAGCATCGAGCCGCATACGGGGGCCACGGGCAAGGAGCCTGTTGTCGGGATCTTTCCTGTAGGCCTCTGCTCCGGCATGGGAGCTCTGGCGGTAGGTAGCGGAGGACAGGATCAGGCGTTGGATATGCTTGGTGTCCCAGCCGCTGCTGATAAACTCAACCGCCAGCCAGTCCAGCAGGCCGGCATGACTGGGCAGCTCCCCGCGAACTCCGAAATCTTCAGAGGTCTTCACCAGCCCGCCACCGAAGATCCGCTGCCAATAGCGGTTCACCGCCACACGTGCCGTGAGCGGGTGCTCCGGATCTACAAGCCACTGGGCAAAGCCAAGCCGGTTCGACCCGTTCTTCTTGATCGGCGGAAAGACAGCTGGAACACCCGGCTCTACCTTTTCACCGGGCTCATTGTATTGACCACGATTGAGAATGTGCGTCGAGCGAGGCTTCCGCATGTCCTGCATAATCATCGTCTCGGGAAAGCCTGCAGCCTTCTGCTTTTCGATGGCGGCAATTCGGCCCTGGAGATCTTTTCTCGCGCTGTGATGGGCGAGGAAATACTCCCGCAGGACGCTCGCCTCCCTGGCGCTGCGACTCCCCGGCTTCTTGCCGGCGATCTTACGGAGGTCGGCAGGGATGCCTTTCAGCTGGAGCAGGCCGGGACTGTCCGTGCTTAGCGACAGGCGCGGCCGCCCGACCCCATGATTCGCGAAGCTTGCTTCGTGCCGCATACGAAAGTCCAGCTGCGATCCACCCTTGAAGCCGAAGGGCTTCGAGGCAACAAAGATCGCCGTGGCCGGCTTCTTGCGCGTCGGGCCATCGACAGCCCAGCCGCTGTTGCCGGCAACGGTCCCGTCAATCGCCTTGGCGACCTCGTAGCCCCCCTGCGAATAATCAGCCCGGGCACGCGCAAACTTCACCACCTCCTTGCGACGAGGATCTGTCTCTGATGCGACCGTCAGCTCAAACTCGCTGAGAACGAAATTCGAGTTGCTGTGACGCCCGGGGCCTCCGCCGGGAAGGGTCTCGTGGGTCAGGGCCTCGAGCCGGACAGCTGTGATCCCGGTCAGCTTCGTTTTCGTGGAGATGTCGTAAATGTTTTTCTGCGGGTCAGCCCCTCCGGCCAGGATGCTGTTGTCCTTCAGGCGCCTGAGCGTGCTGCCGCCAGAGGCGGACATCTTCCCGGGGACAAGAATCTCCCAGCCACCTCCGGGGCCGGCTGAGATCTCTCCAGCCCAGCGCTCGAGGTCTTCGGAGATATTCTTCGGCCTCGCGAGCTCCTCCCGAAGCCGGACAAGCTCTTTCGCCAGCTCGGCCTGCCGTGCAGCAGCCAGGGGCGAGGCCAGGCGCCTGCGCGGGGTAAACCCGTTGGCGCCACGCTCGGGGACCTGGTTGAAAAAAGCATAGACCTGGTAAAATTCCTTCTGCGAGAGCTCGTCGAACTTGTGATCATGACAGCGGGAACAGGCCAGGGTCATCCCCATCCAGACCTCGCTGGTGGTAACCACCCTGTCCATGACGTACTCGGTGCGGTACTCCTCATCGATGATTCCACCCTCGATGGTGATACCGTGGTTCCTGTTGAAGCCGGTTGCCAGGACCTGCTGGTCGGTCGCCCCCGGCAGGAGATCTCCTGCCAGCTGCTCAATGGTGAACTTGTCGAAGGGCTTGTTGCTGTTGTAGGCATCGATAACCCAGTCCCGCCAAACCCAGTGCTGGCGCTCGGTATCGTACTGGTAGCCGTTGGTGTCGGCGTAGCGCGCCAGGTCGAGCCAATGGCGGGCCATGTGCTCTCCATAGGCGGGAGAGTCAAGGTAATGATCGACCAT
>CAZTRG010000330.1:0-3969 GCA_964615885.1 uncultured Planctomycetia bacterium
GCGATGGACCTGGAAGGCCACCTGCCGGGCGGAGGCCATTTCGGCGTACAGGGTGGTCATCCGGCGAACCAGCCCCACAAGAACGCCGGCCCCAGTCGTGACGGCTGGTTTGGCGACATTGGCCTGCCTGACAAAGAGCAGTGGTTTTATCATGCGGTGGCCGATGTGATTCGTGCGAATTCGCTGCTGCGAAGCTACCCTGAGATCAACAAGAAGAAGATCGGGCTGACAGGAATTTCCTGGGGCGGAACCATCGTGAGTGCGGTGGCGGGTATCGACTCACGCTTCGCTTTTGTGATCCCGGTCTACGGCGGTGGCTACATCCACCAACATAAAATGACCGCGAAGCAATTTCGCGAGTACAACACCAAGTGGGATCCTGCGGCACACTTACCATATGCCAGGATGCCCATGCTGTGGGTCAATGGCTTTAACGAGCCGGTTTTCCCGCTTGATCTGTTCTGCAAGTCGGCAGGCACGGCGGCCGGACCGAGCATCTTGTGCATTCGTCCCTTCCTGATCCACGGACATGGCTTCGGCTGGGAGGAAGTGTGGGAAATCGACGGATTTGCCAACGGCGTCGTCAACGGCGGCAAACCGATACCAACATTGGGGAAGCCAAGGGTGAACCACAGGGATGGCCTGGTGCATGCAAAGTTCACTGGGGAACTTAAGAGTGCGGTGCTCGCGTACACTACGGCCGACAAATGGAAGAACGGAGCCTTGCGAACGATCCCCTGCAAAATCGGCAAGGGTGAAGTCATCGCCAGCAAACCCCTGCCCGGGGAAGCCAGGGCATTTATGATCAACGCTCGTGGGGGCGGCGTCTGGACTGACGGCTGCATTGGTTCAGTCCTGGTACCAGTAAGGCGCTAAGCTGCCCCCTGGTTGCGGATCGTCCGGGGCATCGCCCAGGGTGGTTGGGTGCTTTACAGGAGGATGGGGCCAGCGCGAGAGTTGTTCCTGGGGTGGCGCTGGTGGGCTTGGTCGCCTGGGTTCGGCGCCTGAAACTCACTTCGTATTCTGCAGTGCGTGCGTCGGCAGTGGCA
Source organism: uncultured Planctomycetia bacterium (assembly GCA_964615885.1). Lineage (GTDB taxonomy): Bacteria > Planctomycetota > UBA8108 > UBA8108 > UBA8108 > UBA8108. The sequence continues at coordinate 1,050 of CAZTRG010000330.1, forward strand.
GATAATCGTGCTCGCGAATCATCCAGCTCTCAAGTTGCTCGCGAAGAGTTCGTTCGGTTTCGGCGACCGATTCCTTCCCCGCCAGGTTGTTGAGCTCCGACGGATCGTTCCGCAGATCGTACAACTCGACGATCGGTCGCGGGTTTTGAAAGAAGAGCCGTTCGTGCAAAGGCGAGAGCCTGCCTGCTGCATGTGCCGACTGCATCGCCTTCCAGGCATCCTTGCCGGACATGTCGACCGGCGTGTAAGAACGGTTCGGCAGTGCGTTGTAGATGTAACGGTAACGCTTCGTGGTGATGGAGCGCGAAAGGTCCAGGCCGTCGGTTCGGGTGATCGGCCCCCAATGCCAGCCGCGTTCAGAGAAAACGCGTTGCCGGCCTTCAGCCTGCTCTCCGAGAAGTTGCCGAAGAAAACTGACGCCCGTCATTTCTTTCAGCTGTTTCATTCCGCATGCGGCGAGAATCGTCGAGCCGAGATCTGTACCACAAACAAGCGCCGAAGAGCTCGACCCCGGCTTGACTCGGCGGGGCCACCGGATCAGCAGCGGAACATGCGTGCCGCGGTCAAACAGGGTGCCTTTGCCGCGCAGCAACGCTTCGCCGTTATCGCCCATGAAGATGACGAGCGTGTTTTCTTCAATGCCGCGGGCCTTGAGAAGCTGCATGATGAGTCCGAAGCCATGATCCATTTCGCGAACCGACGCGAGATACCTGGCGTAATCGACACGGACTTCAGGAAGATCGGGCCAGTCAGGCGGCAGCTTCAACTCGCTCGGATCGATGCCATCGTATTTCAGCGCGAACTTTCGATGTGGCTGATTAAAACCGAAATAAAGGAAGAACGGTTTTCCATCGGGTACTTTATCCAGGGCCGCGGAAACTTGATCGGCAACTTGAAATAATCTGTCCCCTTTTGTCCCCGCATGTCGCACGAAGTGATCAAACCGCTTGTCGAGTCCCTGCATACCGGCTTCACCTAGCGCCCTCTTAATGTGTCCAGCTTCGCGGACGCGCCCATCGAGATGCTGGTGGCGCCCGTCCAGTCCCACCCAATAGCCCTTGGCGCGAAGCACGTCGGTGAAGAATCCAACATCAGCGCGTGGTGGCTGCGCAAATCGAGTGACGCCCAGGCCGACGGGAGATCGACAGGCAAACATCGAGATCCGTGACGGAGCACATTGCGGGGCGGAGGTGTAAGCGCGGTCAAACCGCATTCCCTGCTCAGAGAACTTCCGAAGGTTCGGTGTGATCTTGAAGCGCTTTGTATTTTCGTCGTCGTACCAGCTGACATGCGGGAAGCTGTGATCATCGGAGAGAATCAACAGCACGTTTGGCCGATGCTGCTCAGCCGACAGTGACGAACCGAAACACGCCACGATAAACACGGTCATAAACCCACGCAGTGCGGCATTGAGAACCAGCGTGAATACGGCAATGCGTTTCATGTCGACACCCTCTCTATGTATTAGCCATACCCAACCAACAGCCTATGCGAGTCCATGAGCGGGGGCAAGGAGAGGGTGGGCCCTTCAGTGCCAGGCCTCGATGGCTTTCCTGAGTCGCCCCACAATCTGCGGGTGTTTGCCGGACAGATCGTTCTTTTCGTGCGGGTCGTCCTTGAGGTTGAACAGGCGGACGGGCGGCTTGTCCCAGGAGTGCACGTTGCGATACCTTGTCGTGTCCTTGCCCGAGTAACGCACGATGAGTTTCCACTCGTTCTCCACGCACCAGAGATACTGCTGGGTGTCATCAGGGTCGCCAATCGTCATGTTGTGGATCGAATGTGTCACCCCGAAGACCTGCTTGCGTCCCTTCCGAGCATTGGGATCCAACAGGTTGATGCCGGGGAGATTCGCGGGAGACGCCACGCCGGTGGCTGCAGCGATAGTTGGAAAAAAGTCGATGGCTTGTGCCAGGTCATTGACTCGCTTCGGCTTTAAGCGGCTCGGCCATGAAACCATGATCGGCGTGCGGATACCGTTCTCATAAGGCGAACCCTTGGAGCGTAAGGCAAAGCCCCCCCACTGACGCTGGTTCGGGTCGTCGGCATTGGTGCTCGCAGCTGACCAGCCGTTGTCACAGATGTAGAGCACCAGGGTGTTGTTCACAATCTCCCTCTTGTCGAGATGGTCAAGTAATTCACCGCAGGTTTCGTCGAACCACTCGCACATGGCGTAGTACTTCGTAACATCCTTGGCACGACCAGCTTTCCTGTATTTTTCCAGCAGGCGTTTTGGCGGGTTGTGTGGCGTGTGCGGAAGGAATGGCGCATACCAGACAAGGAAAGGCTTTTTCTTCTCGATCGCCAGGTCGATAAAGTCCGTTACCGGGTTCATTCCTTTGCGTCCGATCTTCAAGCCGGCATCACCATGCCGCCCTCCACGCTTCGGATCGCCATGGGTCATGCCATGGGTGAATCCACCATCCTTCCACGACCCCTCCCACCACTTGCCCGACTGGTGAGCGAGGTAGCCGCGGGCGGTCAGCGCCTTGATAAAGCTTGGATGCTTGTGGAATCTCTCACGCAGTGGGATGTCCAGCGCGGCGCGGCTATTGCGGCCATCGACGTCATTGCCCGTGACTCCGTGCTGGAAGGGTTGAAGCCCGGTCGCGATCGAAGCCAGGGATGGGCGACAAAGCGGCGCGGTCACATAACCGCGGCCAAAAAGCAGGCTCCGCCTGGCGAGCTTGTCGAGGTGGGGTGTCTGAATCGCCGAATGCCCCATGTACCCGTAGTCGCTCCAGGCCTGGTCATCACTGATGATCAGAACGATATTTGGCAGTCGATCGGCGGCCCGCGCGTGCAGAAGTCCGCCAAGGAAGGCAAGCGCCAATACAACAATGCGTTTCATGTCTGTACCCTCTCCATGGACCAGTCAAACCCAGCCAATAGCCTATGCCAGCCCATGGGCGGGGGCAAG
>CAZTRG010000331.1:0-8553 GCA_964615885.1 uncultured Planctomycetia bacterium
GACGTCGTAGCTCACCTCATCGGGTGGGTCGACCCGGCCATCGACCGCCAGCCGGTACAGGAGCCATGGGTAGTCCCAGCCCGATTCGACCGCCTGGGTGAGGCCGCCCCAGAAGCGCGGGTTGACCTCGATGAGCCAGGGGTCATCGTCTTCGCTCCCCGTCCATCGGAAATCGATCTCGGCGACACCGTGCCAGCCCTTCGGGCCCAGCAGTGCCTCGCACACCGACTCCATCTTCTCGGCCATAACCGTCTCACGCACCACCCCGGCACCCTTGTCGGCGGGGAACTGGCGGATGTTGCGGTAGGTCATGCAGGCGATGAGCTGGCCCTGGTCAAAGAGCGTGGTGACGCAGTAGTCGTCGCCGGGAACCCCCTGCTGAACAATCGGGTAGTCCTCCGGGGAGAGCCCGTAGTCATCGACGAGGCTCTTGAAATAGCTGATGAGTTCCTCGCGGGTGTCGACCTTGGCAATGCCGACGCCGGCGGCCGATTCCCGCAGCTTGACAAAGGCCGGCAGGGCGATCTCATCGACGCGGCTGTCGAGCTCTTCGAGGCTTTTCGGGAAGATCGTCGGCGGCGCGCAGAGACCATTGTCCTGCGCGTAGGCGGCCAACGTGCCCTTGTTGTGGACCTCCTCGATCTGCTCGATCGAGGGGACCGGCACCCGGATATGGGGCTCGAAGCGCTCGCGGTGCTTCGCGATCAGGTAGGTCTCCTTGTGGATCGGCATCAGCACGTAGGGCGTGTCGGGATCATCCGGCTTGTGTTTGATGATCTCGCTCTCGAGCTTGTCGAGAAACTCCTCGGGATTCTTCGAGCAGTCCGGGTAGGTGAAGCTGCCCTTGGAGTATTTCGAGAAGGATGCCGGGGTCAGGGCAACCTCGTCGGCGGTGATCACCTCCACTCCGCGGCGACCGAGGCTGCGGGTGACGGCGAGAGACTGCCAGCCGCGTGCGTAGGTGACGATGACTCTGCCTGCCTGATCACTGCTCATAGCTGGTACCTCTGTTTGGGGGATTTTGCCTTTTCATACTAATGAGAGGTAGAGAAGACAGGCAACAGGGAAACGCCAGGGCGCGGGAAACGATTTCGTATTCGCTACAGTGGAGGCTATCCTAGGGGCGGTTTGAGGGTTCCAAGGCGTTTCAACGGGAGGACTTCATGCGCTATTGCGCATTGATCAGCGTTCTGCTCTGTGCGGCGGTTTCGCCGCTGCGGGCGCAGGAGGAATACCTGCTGGGAGACTTTGACCAGTCGGGGGAGCTGTCCATCAGCGATGCGGTGCTGTACTTCGACTGGAGTTTTCGGCGCGCTGATTTCCCGGGTTGCCTTGCCGCCATCGATGTGAGGGGGGAGGGCAATTTCGACATCTCTAACGGGATCTATCTCCTGGACTATCTCTTCGGTAACGGCCCGCCCCTGCGGGAGGCGGTCGGAGAGGAGCTGCCCTGTGAGAGCTACCGTCCGCAGCCGCCGGAGCGTCTCGGCAGCATCCGCCTGGAGGTCAGCGACATTCTTATCGAGGGCAGGGAGAACCTGCAGTTTGACGCTCTCGGCGAGGTGGCGGTCAGGCTTCACACTCCCTTTCACGATGTTGCGGCCTGGAGCTTTGCGCTCGAGCTTCATGGTTGCAGGCCGGAGTTTGTCACAGATCGCGGAACAAGCGCCGCCGAAGAGAGGTGGGGGGGGCTGAGGGACCTGGGGTATTACCGCATGAGCTACGGAGTCGATGCAGGGGGGCAGCAGGCCGTCTTCTGCGCCGCCCTGCTGAGCATGCCCAGGGGCGTGGCGCTCGAGGCCTCTGAGACCCCCTATGACATCCTGCGGGTCCACCTCTCCCCGGACCTCTGGGGAGATGGGGGCGGTGCCAAGATCTCGTGCCCCTGCTGGGTCGGCTTCTTCGACAGCCCGGGCTTCGCTGCCGGCCGCAGCTCGGATTTCACCCTGCCGGTGAGAACCGAGGTGACCGTCGGCGGCCGCCCGGTGATTCCAGCGCAGGAGGGTCGTGAGGTTGATCTCTGCCTGGGTCCTGTGCCGCCGCGCGGTGACTGCAACGATGATCTCGTCCTCGACATCTCAGATGTCATCTTCCTCATCGACGTCCTCTTCCTCGGCGGCGAGCAGCAGCCGCGCTGGGCCGGCAACTGCGATGCTAACACCGACGGCACCCTCGACATCTCAGACCCGATCTATATTCTCAGCCACCTGTTCCAGGGCGGGCCGGCACCGCCGCCCTGGTAGTGAGGGCTGCCTGCTGGGCCTTGCCCGCCTCAGCCGCCAATGGGGATGGTAAGGACCGGGGCGCTGGACTTGACCTCGCCGGACTGCAGGGCCAGCAGCTGGGTGAGGAAGGAGAAGGTCGACTTCGATGGCAGGTCGGAATCATCGACGTAGAACCAGGCGCCGCGGTAGCGAATTCTCACCGAGGCGTTGCCTGGCTTCCAGCTGCCGGTTCGTACCTGCAGGAGGCCCTCGGTGACCTCGCTCCAGTCAAAGGGTGAATCGTCACTGTTCCTGGTCAGGGTGACGCGGCCTTCCTCGATGTCATCTTCAGGGACCTCGATCGAGTGGGAGAGGTAGAAGAGGACTCCCATCAGAGAGCGCGTGACAACCGGGATCTGCCCGGGGGCAGCCGCGCCCGTGGCGAGGTGCAGGTCGGTCGCATCCTGCCCGGCCCCAAGGAGCTTGCGCAGCTCCCTGGCGATGGGCGATGCAGCGGCTTCAGGGGAGAAGCGCAGAACCATGTGCTGCCCCTGGCCGTTTTGCACCGCACCGAAATGGATCTTCCCCTGGACCTGGAGCTCGCGCAGCAGCTTTGCCGCCCGGGTGAACTCTCTGAATTCAGGAGCCTGCTCGGGGGTCGGGCCGGAGGCGCCGGGGGCGTTTTTCAGTGGTCCGAGCTGCTGGATCGAGCAGCGGAAGATCCGCTCAATGCTCCAGCCGGAGTGGTAGAGCAGCAGCATGGTCTCCAGCGAGATGGGCGAGAGGAGCTGGCGTACGAACTTTTCTCCCTGCAGGGGGGCGTAGCTGACAGCTGGGTTTTCTTCGTAGCTGAGGCCGAGATCGAGGCTGCGATCGGTCGGCAAGCCAGTGGTGCGGCTGCGCCCGATGCCGGCAGTTGACTGGAGGGAGTACTGGGTCAGGACACTCGACACCTCCAGGAAGAAGGGGGTGTCACGGTACTTCAGGCGCACGAGGTTCAACAGGAGCTGCTCGTTGTCGGTCCGGTTGATCACCTCGTTGTAGCTGAATTGCCCCTTGTCGATAGCCCGCGGGCCGACGACATTGCAGCCGCCTGCAGCCAGGGCTGCCAGCAGCACCAGGCTGGTGTACTTTCCAGGATTCATGACCGGGCTCCTCTCGGGCGCACGTGCGCATGGCCAGTACAGGGTTTCTCTTCAGGACGCACCATACCCGACTAAGGTACGGGGAACAAGGGAGGGGCAGGATCGCCTCAGAGAAGGCCCGGAATCGGGTGCCCGTCGGTGATGAGCTCGCTGACAGTGGAGGGAATATCGGTGCGCAGGCGCATCTCCGTGGTGTCAAAGAGGGTGTGCATGACGGTGGCGAGCAGGTTCTTCGGCCCGTAGGCTTCGGTGGCCGGATGGGCGCACTGGCTGTCGGAGCGTCCGATGACCTGGCCCATGTTGAGGCCGCCGCCGGCGAAGACCAGCGAGGGCAGGTTACCGTAGTGGTCGCGTCCGCCCCGGCCGTTGATCTTCGGCGTGCGTCCCATCTCACCGGTAACGACCAGCAGGATTTTTTCGCTCAGCCCACGCTCCTCGATGTCCTCGAGGAAGGTGGAGACCGCGTGGTCAACCTGGGTGCCCAGTGGCTCCATGCCGCTGAGGCGTGGGAGGCTGTTCTGGTTTCCATGCATGTCCCAGCCCGCATCTGCGACCGTGACGAAGCCGCAGCCGGCCTCGCAGAGCCGGCGCGCCATCAGCATCTGGTGGCCGAGCAGGTTCGAGGAGCGGTACATGTCGTTGTAGCGGTTGAGCACCTTCATGTCGAAGAGCTTGGTGGTGTCGTAGCGCTCGATGGTTTTCGGATCTTCTTTCGACAGGTCAAAGGCATCGCCGACTCCACGAAGAAGGATGTCGTAGGCCTGCTGGCGGTAGCGGTCGACAATGCCGAGCCGGCCGCTCTCCTCGACGCTCCGGCGCCATCCATCAAGGGAGGCGAGCAGGTTGCGGCGGTTGGCGAAGCGCGACTGGGGAAGCTTGAGCTCCATGTTGTCCCTGGCGGCACCTCCACCGACCGGGTTGAAGGCCTCGTAGCTGCCGCCGAGAGAGCCACCGGCTGTCAGGCCGGGCAGGGCGTTCTTTTCAAAGTTGCCGCGCAGCTTGAGGTCGGGCTGGATCGCCTCTGGAAGAACCAGGGTGTTGGACGGCAACCCGGTATTGGGGTTGCTGGTGCCGGCGGCCCTCGCATAGAGGGCGCTCATGCTGGCCTTGAGCGAGTTGCGGGCACTGACGACGTCCTGGTAGGTGTGCCCGCCGTTTTTTGACTGGTAGGAGCGGACAACCGCCAGCTTGTCGGCGAGCTGGCCCATCTTCGAGAAGGTACCTCCGAAGGTGAGCCCCGGCAGTTTTGTGGGAACCTCTCCCGTGGTCGAGCGGATCTCCGATGGTGCCTCCATCTTCGGGTCGAAGCACTCTATGTGAGATGGGCCGCCCTGGAGGAAGAGCAGGACAACCGAAACATCCCTGACCGAGCCCCCTGCAGCGGCGACCTCTTCCCGGGCGCGCAGAAGGTCTGGAAGGGTGAGCCCCCCGAGACCCAGGGTGCCAATGCGGAGAAGCTCTCTGCGGCTGAGTCCTGAGCAGTTTTTATGAACACTCGGGTCGGTAAGTTGGAGCATCCGGGTTCTTCACCTGTTCGTCAGGGTGGGTTTTCTCTATCGCGGCACAGCAGGCACCGACGAAAGCCAGCTACCTGCTCTCTCTTCACATAATTTAAAAGCTGTGACCTGACTTGTACAGCCTTATCACCCCTTGTAGCCCTTAATGGCCTGATCCTGTGGTTTTCCGGTGGCTCATCTTCTTCGGAGGGCTTGGTCTGCGGGCTTTCCCGGGCTACGATAGCCGGCGGCGGAGGCGTTGGCTTTTCGCCGGGTGCTGAAACAAAGAGAGGTAAGGTTCACGATGAATAGACGACTGTTTTGCGGTGCGGTGCTGGCTTTTCTTGTTCTCTCTTTTGCAGCTCCTGTGAATGGAGACGTCAAGTTACCCAGTGTCTTCGGCAGTAACATGGTCTTGCAGAGTGATGTGCCGGTGCCGGTCTGGGGATGGGCCGATCCGGGCGAAGAGGTTACGGTGCGATTCGGCAGCACGAAGAAAACCGTCAAGGCCGATGACCAGGGCAACTGGCGCGTCACCCTCAAGAAGCTCAAGGCCTCCAGGAAGCGGGGCAAGCAGATGGAGATCAAGGGGAAGAACAGCAGCATTGTATTTCAGAATATTCTTATCGGGGACGTCTGGCTTGGCTCGGGCCAGTCGAATATGGAGTGGCCGGTGAGGGCGACTCGAAAAGGCGGTGAGATGATTCGCTCGGCGAAGTATCCCGCTATTCGCCTCTTTCTCATCCCCAAGGTGCAGAAGGGCGCGCCGGATAAGACCGTCAACGCATCCTGGCAGATCTGTACCCCGGCAACGGTGACGAACTTTTCCGCAGTGCTTTATTATTTCGGGCTGAAGCTGCAGACCGATCTCAAGGTCCCGATGGGGCTGATCGCCTCATCCTGGGGCGGCTCCCGAATCGAGCCCTGGACCGTTAATGCCGGCAGCCAGGCCGGTGGTGGGATGTACAACGGCATGATCGCCCCGATCGTTCCCTATGCCATCAAGGGAGCCATCTGGTACCAGGGGGAGTCGAATGTCGGCAACGGCCTGGGCTACCACGACCTGAAGAAGAACCTCGTTGAGGGCTGGAGGAGAGTCTGGAAGCAGGAGCTGCCCTTTTACTATGTCCAGATCGCCCCGTGGTCAGGTTATGGCGGCGGGCAGCTTCCGGGTCTCTGGGAGGGGCAGACCAAGAGCCTGGCGATCCCGGATACAGGCATGGCGGTCATCACGGACCTCGTAGACAACGTCGGGGACATCCATCCCCAGATGAAGCTCGAGGTCGGCAGGCGCCTCGCCCTCTGGGCGCTGGCGCGGACCTATGGAAAGAAGAAGGTGGTCTTTTCCGGCCCGCTCTACAAGTCGATGGAGGTGGAAGGGAAAAGGATCCGAATTCACTTCGCCCATACTGCCGGCAAGCTGGGCTCACGCGATGGAAAGGCCTTGCGAGAATTCCAGATCGCCGGAATTGACGGACAATTTGTTGCTGCCACGGCTGTCATTGATAAGGACACCGTCCTGGTAAGTGCCGCGGGGGTCCCGTCGCCGACCCAGGTTCGCTTTGGCTGGCACAAGCTCGCCAATCCCAACCTGATCAACAAGGCGATGCTGCCCGCCTCGCCTTTTAAGACCAGCAACTGGAGTGGCGGTACGGCTGAGAAGTACGTTTCTTCGGCACCGGGCAGCGATTCGGCAAGCAGCGGTAAGAAGAAATGAAATACTGTCTGACAGTACTTCTGCTGGGCCTGGCCTGCTGCGGACCTGTGCTTGCCCAAGACAAGGCCGCCCGCAAAAAAAAGAGCGCTGAGCTGCTCAAGGAGTTCGGTGAGGGTTATAAGATCTTCACCACCCGCCACTGGATCCTGGTCTACAAGGCCGATCTGGAGTGGGTGAAGTCCTGCGGCGAAATGCTCGAGCGTACCCATGACACCTTCGTGGCGACCTTTGAGAAGGCCGGCTTCAAATTGAAGAAGCTCGAGGAAGATCTTGTCGGAGTGCTGATTGGCGAGGAGAAGGATTTCCGCGAGTACATGGAGCGTAAGCGGTCGCAGAGCGGTCGCTCCGGTCCTCCCCGGGGAGGCGGGGGAGTTTACTCCGGGCGCACGAACCGCATCACCTTCTTTGATGACCGCACCCGCGAGAGGTCCCGTTCCGGTTCGAGATCTCGTCCGCCCGAGCTTGTCAATATGAGCAAGGCGGCGCATGAGGGGGCGCACCAGCTGGCTTTCAACCTGGGGGTTCAGCAGCGTGGAGGCCGCTATCCGCCCTGGCTTGGAGAGGGCCTGGCCGCTAATTTTGAAATGCAGGACGCCGGCAAGCCATTTGGCCCCTATACGAAGAACCTGAGCCTGAGGCGGAGGAACCTGCTCAAGCTCCACGAGCGCGGAAAAACAGTTTCGCTGGAAGAGTTCGTCGCCAAGAGGCGTCCACGAGATCCGCAGCCGGGTGAGCTGGGCCTGATCTATTCCCAGGGCTGGGGGCTGTTCCGGTTCCTGCTGCTCAACTATCCCGGCAAGCTCCAGGGCTATCTCCAGAGCTTCACCGCCGAGGGCGCTGAACGCCCGAGCCCGCAGGTGTTTCGCCGACGGTTTGAAAAGGCCTTCGGATCCTTCGAGAAGGTGGAGAAGGAATGGCAGGTATTCCTCGGTGACCTGGCAAAGGCCGAGGAGGGCGCCGGGAAGAGCCCACGCCGCCGGCGACGCAGGCTATAGGAAAGAGGTCCAGGTTTGGTCTGCCAGCCCAGCCCTGGCCTGGTTTTATTTCCCCGGGTTGGCCTTGCCGGGTGAGGGCTTCAGTGAGAGCCCCTTGCCCTTACCGTTCTTTGCCCGACCGAAGGAGCTGTCGTTTTCCTGCGAGGAGAATTCCAGCTCGGCGAGTATGGCATTCTGCCCTTCATCCCGGTCAACCAGGAGGACGGTTTCCCCAGCTCTGTCGAGCCGGAAGTTGGCGTGGAGCCCCTTGTCATCGGTGTCTCCGTCGAGCCACACGACCAGGTAGCCGCCGGCGGCGATGGAGGTTCCCGCCGGGAACTTCCATTTTCGGGGATTGTTGAGCGAGTCGCTGAGGTAGAGCCCTGAGAGATCGACTGCTTTAGCCGAGCTGTTGTAGAGCTCGACCCAGTCATCGTACTGTCCCTCGGAGTCTTTATTGGTTTTCTCGTTGGCGGCCAGGAGCTCGTTGATCCGCACTGCGAACCCGGAGCGGCGGGTGGCCTGGACCCGGTAGCCCAGGGGGGCAGCCTCAGCCCTGCGGGGTTCGAATACCGTTGTGCCTGTTGCTGCAGAGGCGCGGGCCTCAACGTAGTAGCGCACCCGGGTGCCTGCAGGATAGGCAGGTATGCTTGCGACCCAGCTGGCTCCGCTCTTCTTCATGGCTGAAGCTTCGAAAGCTCCGAATTTACCGGTGGCATGGTAGAGCAGCACCTTGTCGGGCTTCTCGCCTTTGCCGGTCCGGGCGCTGATCTTCACCGTTGCTCCTGCAGAGGGCTTGGCGGGGCTGGCCTTGACGCTGCTGATGGAGGGGGACGGCTTCAAAAGCGCGGGGTGCTTTACGAGGTAGCTTCGGCGCCCGTCGACGAAGTTCTTGATCCCGGCTACCGGCCGGCGGCTACCGGCGTAATTGCCTTCGACTCCCTTTTCGTAGGCCTCGGTCGGGTAGAGCTTGGTGGTGTCCTTGGCGATTTCATCGCCGAGTACCGAACGGTAGTC
>CAZTRG010000332.1:0-3161 GCA_964615885.1 uncultured Planctomycetia bacterium
TCTCAACACGGGAGCAGGTCGAATCGCTCAGCGGCCATGCCGACATAGCGGTCGTCGGGACGCACTTCATCCGCACCTGGGAAGAGGGCGGTGTCGAGGCGCTTGCGGCGGAGCTCAACAAGCTCACCGGGTCCTGAGGGGCCGCCCTCTCAGAGGCGATGGAGGTGGAAGCCGCCATCGAGGTCGATGGCGGAGCCGGTGGCGAAGTCGAAGTCGCCGCCGACGAGGGCCCGCACCGCGCGGGCGACGTCTTCGGGTTGTCCCCAGCGCCGGAAGGGGGTCAGTCCCTCGGCAAACAGCTTGTCGTATTTTTCCTTCGCCCCGGCGGTCATGTCGGTGGCGATGATTCCGGGGCGGATTTCGTTGACCGGGATATTGTGCTCGCCGAGACGGTCGGCGAAGAGGCTCGTCAGCATACCGAGGCCGGCCTTGGCCAGGCAGTAGTCGCCGCGCAGCACGCTCGAGGTGTATTCCGAGAGGCTCGAGATATTCACGATGTAGAGCTTCCTGTCGGGGTCGGCCTGGCGCTCTTCGACCATCCAGCCGGCGACCGACTGGGTGAGGAAGAAGGGACCCTTGAGGTTGACGTCGAGGGTCCGGTCGTAATGTTCTTCGCTTGATTCCAGCAGGTCGACTCTCTCGCGTGGAGCGAGGGCGGCATTGTTGACGAGCACATCGATTCGGCCGAACTTTTCGCGGATCGACTCAAGCAGGCTCTCACGGTCATCAGAGCTTGAGATGTCAGCCTGCGCGAGCAAGGCCTCGCGGCCCTGTTCGGTAATCAGGGCAGCAGTTTCATCGGCAGCATCCTGGCGCGCCACGTAGTTGACCACGATCTCGTAGCCGGCACCGGCGAGCTCCAGGGCGATGGCCCGCCCGATTCCACGAGAAGCGCCGGTGACGAGGGCGACTGGGTTGCTTGAGGGCAAATCTCTACTCCAAGGGGTGAAGGTTTTCTCTTTCGAGGGTCAATTATTACCCCATCGGGGACCTGGGTGAAAGGACAAGGGAGAGAGGGGGGAGTGCCGCGGCCGGATTTCTTTACCCTTGCGTGAACCGCCGGGGAAGGATATTTTTCGCGGCATGAGCGAGGAAACCAACACCCCGGAAGCGGCAGGCAGAGCGGTTCGTGTCCGATTCGCCCCTTCGCCTACCGGCTACCTGCATATCGGCGGCGCCAGGACGGCGCTTTTCAATTATCTCTATGCCCGCCAGTGTGGAGGAACCTTCGTGCTGCGTGTCGAGGATACCGACCGCCAGCGGTCGACCCCCGAGGCGACCCAGGCCATTCTTGACGGGATGCGCTTCCTGGGGCTCGACTGGGACGAGGGGCCCGAGGTCGGTGGCGACTACGGCCCCTATTTCCAGTCCGAACGCGATGGGCTGCACCGGGAGCTGGTCAGCCGGCTGCTCTCAAGCGGCAGCGCCTACCATTGCTTCAAGACCTCCGAAGAGCTGGCGGAGCTCAGGGAGCAGCATCGGGATGCGAAGAGTTTCACCGCCGCTGTGCGGGTTGAGCTGGACCCCGCCGAGGTGAGCTCCCGGCTCGAGTCCGGTGAGAAGGCAACGGTGCGTTTCAGGGTTCCCGAAGGCGAGACTGTCATCGACGACATGGTTCGCGGTGAGGTCCGGGTCCAGAACAGCGATATCGAGGACTTCGTCATTGCCCGCGCCGATGGCAGCGCGGTCTACAATCTCGCGGTGGTTGGAGATGACAACGGCATGGGGATCACCCATGTGATGAGGGGTGAGGACCATCTCTCCAACACCTCGAAGCAGATTCTCCTTTTCGAGGCTCTCGGCTTCGAGGTGCCGCGCTACGCACACATCTCGCTGATCCTCGCTCCCGGCGGTGGCAAGCTCTCCAAGCGCCACGGTGCCGTGTCGGTTACCGAGTACGAAGAGAAGGGCTACCTGCCCGAGGCGATGATCAATTTCCTCGCCCGCATGGGCTGGTCCTACGATGACAAGGAGGAGATCTTCTCCCTTGAGGACCTGGTGGAGAAGTTCTCGCTCGCCGGGGTCTCCAGCTCAGGAGCCGTCTACGACCTGAAAAAACTCGACCATCTCGGCGGCCACTACATGCGCCAGCGTTCGCTCGAAGACCTGGTTGAGATGTCACTGCCCTTCCTCTTGCGGTCCGAGCAGGTGCAGGTCGATCTCGAAGAGGTGATCAGCGACAGCGGCGGCCGCCAGCGCTACGAGGCGATGATCGCGCTCGAGCAGGAACGCATCAGCCGCCTGGAGGAGCTGCCGGATCGAATCGCCTACTACTTTGAAGATCCCGTGGAGCCGGATAAGGGTGCGCGCAAGGCGTTGAGAAAGAAAAAAGATTCCGTCCCGCTGGTTGAGCGCTACTGTGAAAGTCTCGCCGGGCAGTTCCCCGATGGCTGGGGCCTGGATGGCCACGAGGCTCTCGAGGAGCACGTCAAGGGCTTCCTCGAGGGCGAGGAGGCCGGGCTTGGAGACCTTGCGCAGCCGGTTCGCGCGGTGCTTACCGGGCGCAGTGCGACTCCCGGGTTGTTCGAGGTGATGGCGATCCTCGGCATGGAGACCTGCCTGCGTCGTCTCGGGAAGCTGCAGGAATGGGTCGACAAGGCGATCGCCTGAGGGTATCTATGGGCATGGCCCAGGTCCCGGGAAGAAAAGAAAAAGACCGTGAACGATACCCCAGAAGAAAACACTCCTCCGCTTGATTTCATCCGCCAGCGTGTCGCTGATGACATAGCCGCAGGTAAAAACGACGGACGCGTGGTGACCCGCTTCCCCCCCGAGCCAAATGGTTTCCTCCACCTTGGACACGCCAAAGCCATCTGCCTGAATTTCGGACTCGCCTCGGAGTACGAGGGGGGTGTCTGCCACATGCGCTTCGATGACACCAACCCCACCAGGGAGGATACCGAGTATGTCGACTCCATCCTTGATGACGTGCTGTGGCTCGTCTGGGACTGGGGAGAGAACCTCTTCTACGCCTCCGACTATTTTGACCAGCTCTATGAGTACGCCCTGGTTCTGATCCGCAAGGGCAAGGCCTTTGTCTGCGACCTCGACCACGAGGAGATTGCGGCCCATCGCGGAACGGTCCAGGAGCCCGGCCGCGACAGCCCCCACAAGAGCCGCTCGGTGGAGGAGAATCTCGATCTCTTCGAGCGCATGCGGGC
>CAZTRG010000333.1:0-3848 GCA_964615885.1 uncultured Planctomycetia bacterium
GCTCACCGATTTGGGCAGCTCGGTATTAAACAGCTTGTGGAGGTCGGGCTTGTAATCGAACAGGACCACCTGGCTCGGAGCTCCCGCCATGAAGAGGAAGCTCACCCTAATTGCCTTTGCGGGGTGATGCAGCCCGGCCTCGGCCGCAGCTCCTTCGCGGGTCAGGAGAGATGCAAAGGCCGCTGTGCCCAGGCCCATGCCGGAGTTCAGCAGGAATCTTCGGCGTGACTGGAGGTCGGTTGTTCCGGCGAGATCGTATGTCATGTTCCCGTTTCCCTATTCGCGGGTTTTGGTGATATCGAGATTGTAGACCGCATTGACCAGCACCGTCCATGCGGCCAGCTGCGCCTTTTCCCCGGCGGAATCCAGGGGCAGGCCCTTGCAGATTTCTTCTGCCAGCTCGGGACTTTGTTCGTAGCGCTTCTGCAGGTCCTTCACAAGCCCTTCAAGGACAGCCCCTTCCTTCTCATCCGGCAGCTTCGAAGTTACGGTCTCATAGACCAGGGCCAGGCGCTTTCCTGCGGTCAGTTCTTTTTCTTCCAGGGCCTGCCGGGCCAGGTTCCTGGCGGCTTTCATGTACTCGCTTTCGTTCAGGAGCAAGAGGGCCTGCGAGGGAGTGTTGGTCCGTTCGCGGCGCGCGACACAGGCATCCCGGATCGGGGCGTTCAGGATGGTCATCTGGGGTGGGGGCATTCCCCTCTTCCAATAGGTGTAGACGCTGCGGCGGTAGATCGCACTCCCCTTGTCGGCCTTGTAGCGCTCCCCGATCATGGTTACGGCTTTCCAGAGGCCGGGCGGTTGCGGCGGCTTGACGCTCTTTCCATAAAGGGTGTTCACCAGCTGTCCGCTGGAGGTCAGGATCTGGTCACGGATCATCTCGGCATCCAGGCGAAAGCGCGAGCCCCGCGACAGCAGCCGGTTCTCCGGATCTTTTTTGAATTCAGCCGGTGTAGCCTGGGAGGATTGCCGATAGGTCTTCGACATGACGATCTGCTTGACCAGGGCCTTGATGTCCCAGCCTGAGTCGAGGAAGGAAACAGCCAGGTAGTCAAGCAACTCAGGGTGGCTGGGGGGCTCTCCCTGTGAGCCCAGGTCCTCGGAGGTCTTAACCAGGCCGACGCCGAAGAACTGCTGCCAGAAGCGGTTGACGGCAGTCCTGGCCGTCAGCGGGTTTCGGCGGTCGACAAACCACTCCGCCAGGTCCATGCGTGAGGCGGTCTCGCCCTTCTTCTTCATGGCTGGAAGAAAGGCCGGCGTATTTCGTGTGACCTCTTCTCCGGGGTCATCGTATTGACCGCGCTTGCGCAGGAAGGTCTTGCGAACCGTCTTGCGTTCCTTCATCACCATGGCCGTTTTCATGAGCCGTGAGAGCTCATTGTTTTGCCTGACCAGGGCGTTCTTTTTTGATACCAGGTCCCGCGCCTTCTGCATCAGCTCTTTTTTCTTCTTGGCATCCTTTTCGTTCAGCGCAATCTTCTTTGCGTCCTGCACCAGGGGGTCGAGCTTCTTGATGCCGGCGCTTACCTCGGCCAGCTTCTTCTGCTCCTCGGCTGTCCCCAGCCTGGCGGTCGGTGGCTGCAGGCCGTTCTTCTCACCACCGTTGGTCTCCGGTGCGGCCTCGATGTTGTTGAAGAAAGCGAAGAGGGAGTAAAAATCCTTCTGCGTCAGCGGGTCATACTTGTGGTCGTGGCAGGAGGCGCAATGGACGCTCATGCCCATGAAGGCCGTTCCGACTGCGGTGACTCGGTCAACGACGTTCTTGAAGAAGCTCTCCTCCGGCAGGGCCGTCCCCCTGTCGATGATCAGGTGGAGCCGGTTGAATCCGGAGGCGGCGAGTTGGTCGCCGTTTGCGTCGGGGAAAAGGTCGCCGGCCAACTGGTAGCGGACAAAGTCGTCATAGCCCAGGTTGCTGTTCAATGCGCGGATCACCCAGTCCCGATAGGCGCTGGTGTTCCTGAAGAAATCTTTGTGGTTGCCGTTGGTGTCGGCAAAGCGAACCAGGTCGAGCCAGTAGCGGGCCATGTGCTCACCGTATTGCTGGCTGGCAAGCAGCCGGTCGACAAGGTTTTCATAGGCCTTCGGACTCTTGTCGGCGAGAAAGCTCCTGATGTCATCTCTGCCCGGGGGGAGTCCGGTCAGGTCGAAGCTGACGCGGCGAATGAGTGTCCGCTTGTCAGCTTCTGCTGAAGGCTTGAGGCCGGCGGGCTCGAGTCGCTGCAGCACATGGAGGTCAATCCGCTGCTTGCTCCAGGCACTGTTTTTTACAGTCGGCGCTTTCGGCAGGGAGGCCGGGATAAATGCCCAGAAATCTTCATAGGGAGCACCGGCTTCGATCCAGCTCTTGATGAGCTGTTTTTCTTCTTTTGAGAGGGGCTTCTTCTTCGCCTTCGGTGGCGGCATCACATCGTCTTCGTCATCCGTTGTGATACGTCTCCATAATTCGCTCTTGTCCAGGTCTCCGGGTTTGAGGGCCGCTGAGCCGCCACGGGTACGGTAGGCTCCTTCTTTTCCGGTGGCCAGGTCGAGCCGAAGCTTCGCCTTGCGGTTTTCAGTGTCCGGCCCATGGCAGGAAAAGCACCGGTCGGAGAGGATGGGGCGGATATCACGGTTGAAGGAGACCTCCCGGGCTGGGGAGCTTGTCGATGCAGAAACCATCAAAACGGCGAAACATCCAAGTGCCGGCCATCGTCGGGAAAGTTTCCTTTGCGGAATCATTTGCTGCAATCCTCGAAGCTGTTTTTTAGCCAGGGAACCTCTCGGTTCGTTATTTTCCTGGTCCATTCTGAGCTAATACAGAAGTTAAATCAACGGGCCGCCGGGTTCTGGGGGAGCCCGGAAGGGTCTTTTACAGCTTGTCGGCTGCCCTCCTAAGGTGGCTATTCTGTACAAGGATCGACCCCTGCCAGATATTGATTGAACAAGGGCTGTTTACTTCGTATCAATGTAGGTGCTGGAAAAATGAATATGAACCGCCGACAAATTCTTAAAGGGCTCTCACTGGGAGCCGGCTCCGTACTGCTCTCGCCGGTGATCCGCCGGGTGCTGGCAAATGCCGAAGGCAAGGCGCGGACGCCACGCTTTGTTTTTGTACTCCAGAGCAACGGCTTTGATGCCGTCCAGGCCTGTCCGGAAAGTATTCCCTTCCAGAAATACGCCGATCGTGAGAAGTTCGAATCGATTGACCTGGCCGGGCACAAGCTGCCTGCGGGCCTGGCTCCACTGGAAGCCTTGAAGAGCAAGACCACGATCGTGCAGGGGCTCTCCGGGCGCTGCACAGGTGGCGGGCATTCCACCCATGGTGGCTGCCTTGGAATGTACCGGACCTCCCCGGCAAGCAGGTCGCCGCAAAACATTACCATCGATTACCAGCTGGGCCAGGCCGTGCCCGGTATCCTTCCCTGGATCGGGGGCGGCATGGCCTCCAAGCCACGCGATGCCCTGATGGACATTTCCGCGCGTGCCGCCCACAAGACGATGCCGATCATCCTGGATCCTGAGAAGGCCTACAACGCCTTCTTCGGGGTGGTGGCCGGCGGTGAGCGGGAGAAGAATTTTCACCTCAAACGCAACCTGCTTGATTACATGGTTGGCGATGTGAAGAAGACGCGCAAGGCCCTGGGGTCGCTGGGCGGTGAGGAGCTTGACAGGTATCTCAGTGCTTACGACCAGCTGGCCGCAAGGCAGTACCAGCTCCTGGGCAACAAGGAGACCCTCAAGCGCTCTGCACCGAAATTTGACGGCCGCTTTACCTCGGCAGTGGCGACCCAGCGCCTGGAGGCCCAGTTTGAGCTCGCCTCATCGGCGCTGATCGGCGGGCTGAGTAATGTAGCCACCATCACCTGTGCCGC
>CAZTRG010000334.1:0-3299 GCA_964615885.1 uncultured Planctomycetia bacterium
TTCTCTGTGGTTTTGACCAGGGCTCGTCCGAAATGCCAGCGCCAGATCCGGTTGGCGATCACCCGGGCGGTCAGGGGATTAGAGGGGGAGACGATGGAATCGGCCAGCCGCAGCCGTCCGCTCTGGTTCCTGGGGTATTCCTCCTGTTCGAGTCCTTCGACAATGGTCAGGAATCGCCGCGGAACGATGGGGCCTTTCTGGAGGTGATTGCCGCGGATATAGACAGGGTGGTCGCTTGCCGAGGCATCTTTTACGGCCATCACGGTGATCGTTGGAATACTCTTCGCCTTGTTCTCCAGCTTGCTGATGGACTGGGCGAGGGCCTTGACGGCCTCCTGTTCACCCCGGGAATAGTGTGTGCTGGTGTGGCGGTAGGGGGTGAAGGGGCCCTGCTTCCCGGTGAGGGCCAGGTACAGCGGCTCGAGCATCGGGATACGGTCCTCGCCGAGGGCCGCGGTGACCAGCCGCCCGGCCCGGGCGGCGAATTCACCGGGGATTTTCGGGGCCGGGGTGAGCAGCTCCCTGGAGATGGGATTGCCCGGCTTGCGCATGGCGAGAGAGTCTTTGTTTTCTGCCACGAAATTCTCCCGCCCGTGGCTGAGATCCTTCAACAGGTAGAAGGGGTCGTTCGGCTTGTCCTGGGTAGAGATGAACCTGGCCCATTGGTGAAGCGCTCCGAGGTCGAGCCCGTTTCTGCCGGCCAGCTCTGCTGGCGAGGGAAGCTCACGCTTGCCGGGGACCGGCGGGACCAGGCGCAGCTGGTCGAGATGCGAGACGGCTCCTTTTCGTTCGAAGCGCAGGGTGCGCCGGCCGGCGGTGAGCTCCAGCTCGAGCTCGCGATGCCAGCTCTGGTGGCGAGCATCCCAGCCACCGCTGGTGCGGGCCATGATCTTCTCCGAGACGACCTTGCCATCGACGGACAGGATCATCGGGCGCGACTCGAGCGCCGCGTAGCGCAGCAGGAGTGAATAGGTGCCGTCAAGCGGCGCCTCGATGTCGTATTCCATGAAATAAACGCTGGCGGTATTCGAGGGGTCTGAGATGTAGGTCACCTCACCGGAGGTGTAGGGCTTGACGTTTCCTCGCTGGAAGCTCTCGGCCTCAGTTACAGGGGCTGAAAGAGGCTTCACCCGGGCGATCACGATCTTGTCGAGGTGAGACATGAGGCCGGCGGCCTCGAAGCGCAGGATGTTCCTGCCGGCCTTGAATTGGTAGCGCCCCTCTACAAACCACTTCTGGCTGTCGGGGTACCAGGTGCCGGTCACCTCTGCCATGCTCTTTTCCTTGACCAGCTTGCCGTTGATCGAGAGCTTCCCGGGCCGGGACGACTCCGCGGCATAGCGGAACTCGACCTGGTAGGTGCCTTCCCCGGGCAATTCGATGTCGAATTCCGCCCAGGTCACAGGCGCCCCCTTGTCGGAGATGATGCCGATCCCCTTGCCGTAGGTTTCATCCTGGCGTGCGGTGCCGCGGTCATAGGTCTCCGCCTCGCGAAGGAGATGATGCCGGGAAATCTGCTCGATGTTGACGGTGGAGCTCGCCGGCGTATAGGGGGCGGCAGCCTTCTCGGCAAGGGCGACCTGCAGGCCCACAGGCACCGAGTGCCGTTGCCATTGGAGCACCCCGATGGCGTGTTCGAGATAGGCCGGGATGTTCTTTTTCGCTTCTTCAGCAATCCGGGCCTCAGCTTGAGCCCGCAGCTGCTCGAGGTCTTTCCTGGAGCGGTCGATTTCTTTTTGAAGACCCTGTTTCTCCCCGGAATCGAGCTTCCGGTCAGCCAGTTCAGTACTCCTGAGAACCCCGGCCATGGCGTAATAGTCTTTCGTGGGTATAGGGTCGAATTTGTGGTCGTGGCAGCGGGCGCAGGCGACCGTCACGCCCAGCAGCGAGCGGGAGATGGTATCGATCTGCTCATCGATGATGTCGGAGCGTTTTTTTTCTCCGTCCCTCTCGGCGTCAATCTTGATTCCCATGGCAAGGTAGGTGGTTGCCGTGAGCCTCCGGTTGGTGATAGCCGCATCGCGCGCGTCCGGCAGCAGGTCGCCAGCCAGCTGCTCACGTACAAACTCATCAAAGGGCCGGTCCTGGTTGAAGGCATCGATGACGTAGTTGCGGTAGTGGTAGGCGAGGGGATAGGACTTGTTCTCATCGGCGCCGTTGGAGTCGGCGTAGCGCACCACGTCGAGCCAGTGCCGCCCCCAGCGTTCACCGTAGTGGGGTGAGGCCTGCAGCCGGGTAACCAGGTTCTGCCAGGCCCGGGGGTCCTTGTCCTTGACGAAGTCGTTGATCTCAGCGGGCGTGGGCGGCAGGCCGATGAGGTTGTAGCTGAGCCGGCGAACCAGGGTTCTGCGGTCGGCCTCCCCGGCGGGCTGAAGCTTCTCAGCTGCCAGGCGGCTGAACACATAGCTGTCAATCCGGTTACGGGCGGGGATGCCCCCAGCGACCTTTTCAACCGGGTAGTCAGTCAGCGGCCTGAAGGACCAGAAGCCGGCCTCGGCCTTCCAGTCAATCGGGGTCTCCTCGGCAGCAAGCGCAGCCGGGTTGCCGAAAGAATCCGGCACCGGGGCTCCCAGCCGGATCCAGGTCTCAAAGTCATTTGCTACCGCATCCGGCAGCTTCCCCCCAGGGGGCATCTTGAGCTCCTCGTAGCGCAGCGCCGAAAGGGCCAGGCTCTCAGCCGGCTTGCCGGGGGTGATGGCAGCTCCCGATTCACCCCCCTTCAGCAGTCCCTCCCGGTTATCGAGGCGCAGCTTGCCCTTGAGCTTCTTCGAGCCGGCGGAGTGGCACTTGTAGCAGCGCTCGACGAGCACCGGCCGGATCTTTTTTTCGAAGAGCTCGATAGCCGCAGCCTCATCGAGAGCCCGCGCCTTGCCGGGGGTGAGCAAGGGGATGGCCAGCACGGCAGCAAACAGGGCGCAGAGCTTCCCGCTTACCCGGGGGGCAGATCTGGTTGTAAACACAGCTGGCTCAGACATGCCTATATTCTACTGAAACCCGGGCCCGGTAAAAAATCCTAATGAGCCGGAGTTGCCGGCCGGATCGAGGCTAGGGCAGGTCCGTGTTGCCGCCGGTAAGGATGATGACAACGCGCAGGCCCGCGAGCTCATCGCAGCCGAGCAGGGCGGCGACGCCCGCCGCTCCTGAGGGTTCGACCAGGAGCTTGGCGCGCTCCAGCAGCAGGCGCTGGGCCTGCAGGATCGAATCGTCATCGACCAGCAGGACCTGGTCGACGTGTTCGAGGGTCGCCTCGAGCGTCAGCTTGCCCGGCGCCATCGGCTTGAGGCCATCGGCTATGGTTC
>CAZTRG010000335.1:0-5760 GCA_964615885.1 uncultured Planctomycetia bacterium
AGAACCCCCTTGTACAAAAGATAGCGTCAAAAGTCCCCCCACCGCAGGCGGTATACGTTTGTATACGTTCGCCTTTACCGCAGATGGCCCAGGAGGGCGAAGAAATGGTGCGCGGACCCAGATTTGAACTGGGGACACCTAGATTTTCAGTCTAGTGCTCTACCAACTGAGCTATCCGCGCACCCGATAGCGATCTTCATGCGGAGAATTCCGCCAGGTGTGAGGCGTCATTTAGCCAAAGGCTGAATGACTTGTCAATACTGCCCCCTGTGAGCTTTGGAGCAAGAAAAAAGAAGGCGGCTATACACCCCGCGTTCGCTTGCTCTTTAGCTTTGGTGGACCTATGTTGGCAGGTTACTGGAACCTTGCCGGACAGCCGGATATCGCCAATATGAAAGTCCTCGGAATTGAAACTACCTGTGATGAGACCGGTGTCTCCATCATCGAAGATGGCTACCGGATCCTGTCCAACTGCGTGCTCAGCCAGGTGCCCCTGCATGAGCGCTTCGGCGGTGTCGTGCCGGAGATCGCCAGCCGGGCGCACGTGGAGGTCATCACCCGCCTGGTGGAGAGAGGCCTCAAGGATGCCGGGTGCTGGAGTGACACATCCTCCCCGCCGGATATCGATGCGATTGCCGTCGCCCACCGCCCCGGCCTGATCGGGGCGCTGCTGGTGGGACTCAGCGCCGCCAAGAGCCTCTCGCTGGCCTGGGGAATCCCGCTGGTCGGCGTCGATCATATCCATGCCCACATCTACGCCGCCTGGATGAAGAGCGAGGAGCCCTTCGAGCCCCTGCCAGAGCTGGAGGATGCTTTCCCGGCCGTATCCCTGGTCGTCTCCGGTGGTCACACCACGCTCTACCGCAGTGATAACTGGACCAGCCACCAGCTGCTTGGAACAACGCAGGATGATGCCGTCGGCGCGGCCTTCGACAAGGCCGCTGCGATCCTCGGCCTCGAGTATCCCGGCGGGCCGGCGATCTCGCGTGAGGCCGACAAGGGCAACCGCAAGGCCGTGCGCTTCCCCAGGACCCTGCTCGAGCCCCGCTCACTCGATTTCAGCTTCTCGGGCATCAAGACCTCGGTGCTCTACCACGTCAAGGGGCAGGACTGCGGGCGCGACGCCCCGCTGCTGGAGGGAATCTCCATCCCGGATGTCGCTGCCTCCTTTGAAACAGCGGTGGTCGATGTGCTGGTAGAGAAGCTGCGCCGGGCGCTGGGGCGCGAGGGACTCAACCGGGCCATCCTCGGCGGCGGAGTGGCCGCCAACCGCTACCTGCGCTCGCGCCTTGAGGAGATGGGAAAAAAAGACGGGGTCGATGTCCGCTTCCCCGACCTGGCGCTCTGCACCGACAACGGCGCCATGATCGCGGGGCTGGGCTCAAAGCTCTTCGAGGATGGAATCACCCACGAGCTGACGCTCGATGCTTCTTCCATGGCAACGGACTGAACGGAACCGGGAAATGAACGAAGAACAGATCAGGAAGCTGCTGGTGGCGGTCAGCGAGGGAAAGACCCCGGTCGAGGACGCCGTCAGCGAGCTGCGCGACCTGCCCTTCAAGGATCTCGGCTACGCCCGGGTCGACCACCACCGTGAGCTGCGCTGCGGCTTTCCCGAGGTGATCTTCTGCCAGGGCAAGGAGCCGGGCGACATCACCGAGATCGCCGCCAGCATCCTGGAGCACTCTCCCCTGCTGCTGGCAACGAGAGCCGACGAGGAGGCCTTCCGGGCTATCCAGGCGGCCAGTGACCTTGCCCAGTACCACGAGCGGGCGCGCTGCGTGACGGTTGAAAAAGAGAAGGCGCCGCCGGCCGGCGGCAGGATCCTGCTGATCTCGGCCGGCACCATTGACATTCCCGTGGCTGAAGAGGCGCGCGTCACCGCCGAGATCATGGGCCACGAGGTTGAGACGGTCTATGACGCAGGCGTCGCCGGGCTCCACCGCCTGCTGGCGGAGCGCGAAAAAATCCGCGAGGCCGACTGCATCATCGCCGTGGCCGGCATGGAGGGAGCGCTGGCCGGGGTGGTCGGCGGCCTGAGCGATGTGCCGGTGATCGCCGTGCCTGCCAGCGGCGGCTACGGGGCAAGCCTCGGGGGCATCACCCCCCTGCTGACCATGCTCTCCAGCTGCGCCGCCGGCGTAGCGGTCGTCAATATCGACAATGGCTTCGGCGCCGGCTTCATGGCCGCACTCATCTGCGGCAAAGACAAGGGAGCTTGAGGCCGGCATGTGCGCCCTGCAGATCACCGACCTGCCGCCCCTTCCCGACAGGGAGCCCGAGTCTCACAAGGGCACCTACGGCCGGGTCCTGCTGGTGGCGGGATCGCCCGGCATGCCGGGTGCTGCGGTGCTGGCCGCCCGGGCGGCGCTCAGGAGCGGTGCGGGGCTTGTAACCGTCGCCTTCGCTGAGTCGCTCGCGCCGGTCTTCACCGCCGCGGTTCCCGAGGCCATGCAGCTGCACCTGCCGGAACCCGGCAGCGCCGGCCATGACCAGGAAATCGCCGGGCGCTTCGGGCAGGACCTCTCCGGGCGCTTCGATGCTGTCGGTGCCGGGCCGGGGCTCGGCACCTCTCCGGAGAGCCGCAAGGTGCTTGAATACCTGCTGTCACAATACAGCGGCCCGCAGGTGCTTGATGCAGATGCCCTGAACCTGGTTGCAGATGGCCTCCAGCCGGGTGACTGCGCCGAGCGGGTCTGGACACCCCACCCGGGTGAATTCGAACGTCTCACCGGCATCCGGCCCAGTGGCGACGATGAACGGATCGAGGAGACGGCCCGCTTCGCCACCGGGCGCGGCGGCACCGTCCTGCTCAAGGGAAACCGGACCGTCGTTCATGATGGCGACCGCTTCTATGTCAACCTGACCGGCAACCCCGGCATGGCGACCGCCGGCAGTGGAGATGTGCTCACCGGGCTCATCACCGCCCTCCTGGGGCAGGGAACCGGGCGCTTCGAATCGGCCCAGCTGGGCGCCTGGCTGCACGGCTTCGCCGGTGATATCGCAGCGGAATCTCTCGGACAGCCTTCCCTCACCGCCACAGATCTAATAAACTACCTTCCCGAAGCCTTCAGGCGAACCCTGGAGGAGAGGTGAAGAACCCCTCATGGAAGATTGAACATGTCGACCAGTGACTGCCAGCCGAATGAATGTCTCGCCCCCCCGGCCTCCGAGGTGGTCTCCAACCGCCGGATCGGCCCGGGCTGGTACGTGCTGCGCCTGCGGGAAGAGTCCATCGCCAGGCGCTCGGAGCCCGGCATGTTCGTGCAGGCGCTCTGCAGCGAGGGCGAATCTTTTGACCCGCTCCTGCGCCGGCCCTTCAGCGTCTACTGCGCTGATGCCGAAGAAGGCACCTACGACATCCTCTACACCACGGTCGGACGGGGCACCCGCTGGATGGCCGCCCTGCCGGACCCCGAAACCTCCGCAGGCGATGAGCCGCCGGCCAGGGTTGACGTGATCGGGCCGCTCGGCAACACCTTCTCCCAGCCGGCAGCCGATGAGGCGGTCTACCTTGTCGGTGGAGGCGTCGGCGTGGCACCCCTTTATTTCCTCGCCCTGAAGCTCCTCGAGCTGCCCGAGCCGCCCCGAATCCACTTCTGCATGGGAGCCCGCACCGGTGAGTTCCTGCAGGGAATTGAGGATTTCAGAAAGCTCCCCATCGAAACCCACGTGGCCACCAACGATGGCAGCGAAGGCTTCCACGGCTTCGTCACCGACCTCTTCCTCGAGCTCTGGAAAAAAGACGATGCAGAGGGCAAGGCGCGGGTCTACGGCTGCGGCCCACAGGGAATGAACGAGAGCCTGCGGAACCTGTCGGTTGAAAACGGGCTCGACTGCGAGATCTGCCTGGAATCGATGATGGGCTGCGGCTTCGGCATCTGCTTCGGCTGCGTTGCACCGATCCGCAAGGAGTCCGATGGCGATTTCATCAACCGGCGAATCTGCTGGGAGGGCCCGGTGTTCAACTCGACCCTCCTTTGCCCGGGGATCGACGGTTAGAGAGGGGCTGCCTCGTGAAGATCGCCCATTTCAGCGATATCCATATTACCGCCACGACCGGCGCCATCCCCTGGCGGGCGATGTTCTCCAAGCGCATCGTCGGCTGGCTCAACCTGCAGCTCTTCGGCCGCAAGAATGACTTCCGGGAGGCCAGCCGCATCACCGAGGCCCTGGTGGCCGACCTCCAGGAAACCGGGGCCGACCACATCCTCTTCACCGGCGACCTGACCGGGCTGGCCCTCGACAGCGAGTTCAAGGAGGCCCATCGACTGCTGGAGCCCCTGCTGGGAGGGCCCGGCATTACCGGGATCCCGGGCAACCATGATTTCTATGTCGCTGATGCAGTCAAGAAGGACACCTACGAGCTCCTCTTCGGGCCCTGGGAGCAGAGCGACCTCGGCAGCCCTCCTCCAATTGTCCGCCTGCTGGGCGACGATGTAGCGCTCATCGCCCTGCGTGACAGCCGGGTCAATGCCTTCCATGATTCTTCCGGGCTGGTCGGAGCCGAACAGCTCAAGCGCCTCGAAGAGGTCCTTGCCGACCCGGCGCTGGAGGGGCGCCGCAGGCTGCTTGCGCTCCACTATGGCCCCCGCCGCAGCAACGGCGAGCTCGATGGGGCCTACCACGGGCTTCGAGATGCAGAGGAGCTGCTCTCGGTGGCCCACCGGGGAAAGGTGGAGCTCATCCTGCACGGCCACCTCCACAACCGCTTCGTGCTGCCCAGCGGTGAACACACCCCCATCACCCTGGCCACCTCCGGCTCAGCCACCCACTCACGCTACGAGCGGGCCTACCACCTGCTCGAAACCGGCCCCGATGGAATTGAGCTCACTGCACGCCGCTACGATGCGGAGTCAATGAAGTTCAGGGCCTGGCCCGATGCCCCGGGGGCGGGACGCCTGGCTGCACCCAGCCGGCCCTGACACACTGGCGAACTGGAACTTTCCACACCCCCGCTGGAGTGCTAACATCCACGTTCAATCGGCGGCCTGCCGCCCCCTGCTGACCCCTGCTGCTGAGAAAAAAAGACCATGCTGAGAATCACAGGCTTCCTTGCGGCCATCATCCTGCTGGCGACCATCCCCTGCCGGGGAGAAAACCGTTTCTTCTTCGGCCCCGCAGTCGCCCTCACCGGCACTGACGGCAACTCCATCGAGGTGCTCTGCGACAACGACGAGACCGCCCTCGGGTTCTCCTACGCCATCCGCTACGACCCGGCGGCCATCGAGGTCACCTCGCTCACCAACGAAAACACCGCGGCCGCCACGGCCGACTACTTCTCCGGGCGCATCGAGCAGGAGGACGGCAACATCGGCTTCGGCTGTGTCTACGATGTCGGGGGAACCTTCGATGAAAAACGCCTGCCGGCCGGCACCAGCCAGTCCATTGGCCGGATCGGGTTCAGGGTTCTTGCCGATGAAGCCTTTGAGACCATCCTGCGCTTCGACCGGATCGCCTTTGCCCCCAATATCCGTGCCCCGGTGCGGAACGTCCTCACCGATGAGAATGGGCAGTCCGTGGTTCCTGTCCTCCAGGAGGGAAGCATCACCATCATTAGCGCAGCCCCGGTGATCTCATCCATCACAGGGGGTGAAGGTGAGGCCGGGCAGGTGTTCCAGGTCACCGGGACCCACCTCGACCAGCCGGGACTCTCGGTAGAGGTCTGTGGAAGCGAGGCCGAGCACTCCCTGCGTGAAGATGGACAGGTCATCGACGTGACCGCCCCCGAATGCGACACAGAGGGTTGCGTTGCCGTCA
>CAZTRG010000336.1:0-5320 GCA_964615885.1 uncultured Planctomycetia bacterium
CCTATTTTTATTTTCCTGTTATTATAAATTCTCCAGCCAAGTAGTATTCTTCAGACATTAATACTTCTGCTGCTAAGAAAAATGCCCCAGCCAAGAAAAAGGCCCCGGCTAAGAAAAAGGCTGAGAAGGTTGTGGAAGCCCCCAAAGTGGAGGCGCCTCCGGAGATCGTACATCCGCCTCTGTCCAAGCGGATCAACAAGACCGACCTGCGAATCATCCGACGCACGCTCCTGCAGCGCAGAGATGAGCTTGCGGGGACCATCGATTCCATTGAATCAGAACATCTTGGCACCCATGAAAATCGCACCACCACCGGTGGAGATGAAGCCGACCAGGCCAACAGTGCCCAGAATGCTGACATCTCCCTGCGCCTGGCGGAATCGGGCAGCAAGGAGCTCAAGGAAATCGATGCGGCTCTCGCCAAGATCAGCGACGGGACCTATGGCATCTGCGAGGCGACCCGCGAGCTCATCGGGCTTCCCCGCCTGAAGTTCATGCCCTGGACCCGCCTCAGCCTGAGAGCCCAGGAACAGGTCGAGAAGAACGAGCTGCGCTACGATGAAAGTGCCGGCTGGGTTTTCCCCTGAGGCCGGAGAAGTTTCCGCAGCCGCCACCTTCCGGAAAAAAGAGTCCCGATATGAAGCGCCTGACCTGTCTTCTTCTTTTCCCCGCGGCACTGACAACCTGGGTCGCCTGCGACCTCTTGCCAACCCCTGGGGAGCCCGGGAGCTTCGAGTCTCTCTTTGATGGAAAAAGCCTCCGTGGCTGGGAGGGAGACACGCGCTTTTTCCGCATTGGCGACGGCGCCATCATCGCCGGAACTCTCGAGAGGCCGATCCCCCACAACGTTTTCCTCGCCTCGAAGAGGGCCTTCGATGACTTTGATCTGCGTTTCGAAGCGCGCCTGCTCGGAAAGGGTCACAACGCCGGGGTTCAGTTCAGAAGCGAGCGCATCCCCGGAAACCACGAAATGATTGGATACCAGTGCGATATCGGGAAATGGAGCAAAGGACTGATCTGGGGGCTGCTCTATGACGAATCCCGCCGGAGAAGAATGCTCGATGAGCCCGAACAGGAGCCCCTGGTCAAGGCCGTCAACCAGGACGGCTGGAACCACCTCCGGGTACTGGCAACAGGGCCGCGAGTCCAAATCTGGGTTAACGACTTTCCGACCGTCGATTATACCGAGACCGATCCTTCGGTAGAGCCTCGCGGCCGCCTCGGCCTGCAAATCCACGGCGGCCCGCCTGCAGAATGCCACTACCGGAACATCCGCATCCGGCGGCTGAAACCCGCTTCGCCGGCACTCCAGGAATAAAAAGCCCCGGCTTCAGCGGGTAAGCTGAATAGGCGCCGTTATTGGCAGCAGAATGGTGTCCGCCACGATGGTCAGCGGCAGGTCAATGATCCGGCAAAGCACCCCAAACCACCCCGTGTTGACATCCTCGATTTCCTCATAGGAGCTGGTTGTTCCTCCATACATGGAAACGGGCTGCTGGGTGTCGAGCAGATGGTCAAGGGTCATACAGCCCGGCTGCGCCGCCAGCACCCCCGCAAGGGCGAAGACCACACTGATTTGTCGTAGTTTTTTCATCACTCTCTCCTTACTTCCCAAATAAGCCTTCGGGGCGTTCAAGCTTCCGGCGAGCACTCCTCCAGCTCCTTTTCACTGAGGGACTCAAGCTCCAGGCCCCCCTGGAAAAGAAAAACCAACACCGTAACAGCATCTGTTATATCGACATCCCCATCAAAGTTGCAATCAGCGACTGGACGGCAAAGAGGTTCTTTTCCCTCGTTGAAGAGGTACACGAGGAGGCCAATCGCATCGCTGATATCTACCTGCCCGCTGCCATTGATGTCTCCGCGCAAGAGGGCCTCCTGGCTGGGGCCCCTGGCTCCCTGGCGAATCCAGCTCTCCAGGAGACGAATTCGTTCGGCCGAGAGCGGAGCCCCAAACGGCGGCATCGGGCGGCCATAGAGCGGCGTCTCGTTCGAAACGACATCAAAAAGCGGGCTCTGGGCCGGCTCAAATGCAACAACCGGCCCCTTGCGGTATTGCTCACCGAAGCTCTCCATAAGAGCTGAATAGCTGGTGAGGTTTACGCCACTTTCGGCTGCGCCGAGATGACAACCACAGTGCTCCTCAAAGATCGGCGCCACCTCGGAGCGGTAATCGACCTGGGCCCGGCCCGAAAGCGAGCAAAACAGCAGCAAGGCCATATAAAAGCGCCGGCGAATTTTAACCGTCTTGCTTCCCTGCATAAAAAGATCCCCAACAACTTGGTCTACCCGGATGATTATACAGGTGGCCCCGGCCCACGCGCCACCCCGGCAAAGCAACGGGAGTTGCCCCTTCCGGAGCGAAAACCTCCCGCACAAAGGCTCCGGATCGCCTACAATACGGAGCCAATCTTTTCTGTCTGTTATAACGAGGTTCCCCGATGAATACGCGAGTTCTGTACACCCTGGCCGTCACCTTCACCCTCATCTGCTCATGCCCGCCTGCCGAAGCCCAGACCGGCAAAAAATGGCTCGACATGAACTACGGCCCTTATTTTTCAGGCTCCGTAGAGGCTCCCGGGCGCAACCTGACCTACAAGGGCCTGGTCCTGCGTCTCGATGGCAACTGGACCTCCGCTGCCGGATCGGCTGACAGCGCCACCATGCTGTTTGATACTGACCTGCTGCGTTTTTCGGCCGGCTGGACCGGCGGCCTGCTCAACATGCGAAATATCGCCTGGGATGGATCACACGGAACCCACTCGACCATGAAGGGAAGCCCGGTTTTTCTCAACCCGCGGCAACCCGGCTGGGGCAAGCCTGAGGATGGCTCCTTCAAAGACCCGCGCGAACTTCCCTACGGCCCCCTGCCCAGGAAGTGGGCCCACTTCAAGGGGCTCTACCTGAACAAGGACCAGGTTGTTCTCTCCTATACGGTCGGCAAGGCCAGCGTGCTTGAGCTGGCCTCCTTCCGCGCCATCGCTGGAGGGAAGGAAATGAGCCGGACCCTGAACATACAGGACGCTGACCGTGACCTCCTGCTCCTGGCCTGCGAGCGCGGAGACCAGCCCCTGGCGCTCTTAAACCGCAGCAACCTGGAGAAGGGCAAGGGCCCGGCCACCTCCACCCTCGCCCTGCTGGGGCAGGTTCCCGGGAAGGCTGCCGATGAGGCCGGAGAAATAACCCTTGTAAGCCTTTCTGCACAAGGAAAAGCGCTGGCCGCCACCTGGCAGCCGGAAGGAACCCAGCTCCGCCTCAAGCTCTCGCCGGCCAAAGCCAAAGGCGCCGGCAAGCTCAAGCTCTCGATCTGGAAGGGACCGGCAGCAAGCCTCCGCAAATATGCCGACGCCCTGAAGGCAAGCGCTGCACCAGCCGATCTCGGGCCCCTGACCAAGGGCGGCCCCGCAAGATGGAAGGAAAAGCTGGAGACCGAATACCGGCCCGGGCCCGACCGCGGCGGCTTTGCAATCGATGTGCTCTCGGTGCCCATGAACAACCCCTGGAAATCATGGATGCGCCTCGGCGGTTTTGACTTTTTTGCCGATGGGCGGCGGGCTGCCGCCTGCACCTGGATGGGAGATGTCTGGCTGGTTGACGGCCTTGGCCAGAAAGCCGGGAAGCTCACCTGGCAGCGAATCGCCACCGGCCTCTTTCAGCCACTGGGGCTCAAGATTGTCGATGAGACCATCTACGTACTCGGCCGCGACCAGATCACCATCCTGCGGGACCTGAATGGCGATGGGGAGGCTGACTACTATGAAAACTTTAACAACGATGCGGAGTGCACCGAGCACTTCCACGAATTCGCAATGGACCTGCAGACCGATGCCAAGGGCAACTTCTACTACACCAAGGGTGGACGCCATGCCAAGGACTCGGTGGTCCCGCAACACGGAAGCATTATCAGGGTCAGCAAGGACGGCTCAAAGACCGACATTGTCGCCAACGGCTTCCGCGCCCCCAACGGCCTCTGCGTAAACCCGGATGGCTCCTTCATTACCAGTGACCAGGAGGGGCACTGGACCCCGGCAAACCGAATCAACTGGGTAAAGCCCGGTGGCTTCTACGGCTACATGTGGTCCTTCCACCGCGGCAAAAAGCCCACCACCTACGACCCCCCTCTCTGCTGGCTCCACAAGCGCTACGATCGCTCACCGGCAGAACAGTTGTGGGTCCCCAAGGGTAGCTGGGGGCCGCTTGGCGGCAAGCTGCTCTCCCTGTCTTACGGAACCGGCTCCATTTCACATATCCTGCATGAGGAGGTCGGGGGGCTGATGCAGGGTGGCGCGATCAAGCTGAACCTTCCTATCTTCCCGACCGGCATCATGCGCGGCCGCTTCCATCCCGGAGATGGGCACCTCTACCTCTGCGGCCTCTTCGGCTGGGCCGGCAACAGGACCCAGGCCGGCGGGCTCTACCGCATTCGCCATACCGGCAAGCCGCTCCACCTGCCGCTGGACCTCCACGCCACCAGCAAGGGGATGGTCCTCACCTTCTCCGACCCGCTCGACAAAGAAAAGGCCGCGAAGGCCGGCAGCTATTCGATTGAGCGCTGGAACTACCGGTGGCAACAACGATACGGATCACCCGACTATAAGCTCTCCGATGGAAAAATCGGCCGCGACCGCGTAGCTGTGAAGTCCGCTACCGTGTCAAAAGACGGGAAGTCCGTGTTCCTTGAAATCGAGGACATGAAGCCCTGCATGCAGATGTTGATCCGCTACCGGCTGAGCGGCTCCGATGGAGCCAAGGTCTCCCAGGAGATTTACAACACCATCCACAAGCTTGGTGACCACGCAAAGGTCACCTCTCTGTTCAACTAGGCCGCGGCTTCCACAGGCCTCCGCAGTAAACGACTCGGCGGCCTGCCGGGGCAAAATACTTTGCCCCGGTACTGATCGCGGCGTTAGGATGCCTTCATGGCAGGAAAAAATGCTCTCTATGCAGGACTGCTCAGTCTCGTAGCCTCCTTGGCCATGGGCAACCTGCCAGCGGAGGTAGTAAAAAAAGGTGGTAAGCCCGGCAAGAAGCCGGCCCCGGACCCCAAGGCCGCCCAGGCTGAAAAAGATGCTGCGCCGAAGGCCGCTGCAGACCTGGCCCGGATTGAACAGATCCAGCTCCGGCTGGCCGACTGGGAAAAAAGTGGCGGGGTGCTGTCGCGCAACGGCCTGGACCTCGCCGGCTTCCTTGCACCCGATGCCATGGCCTACAAGGCGGCCACGGCTTATTTACAGTTCAGGGCCAACCCGATGACCCACAAGCAGGCTATCGACAAGATCGCCCTCTCCCTGCCGCGCTGGAAGCGCTACGAAGGCCAGAG
>CAZTRG010000337.1:0-10176 GCA_964615885.1 uncultured Planctomycetia bacterium
AGAGATATATGTCAGGGGGATGTGCAACTGGTGGTGGCATCACTTTGACAAGAGGGGGAAATCCTTAGGAGACGATCGTGCCTATGGCGATGGGGTGATCTATCTCATGCCCGGTGCCACGATTATCGGGTCGCCAACCAGTCGGAAGATCATGCGAGGTCTTAATCCGGGAAGCCCCAAGGAATGCGGCGCAGAGATCGTCAGTGGGCGGCATCTGCCTCCTGATTGGCAGGGCACCTTTGTTACCAACGATTTCCGTGCTCACAGGGTCCGCCGGTATGAATTGTCGGAGAACGGGGCGGGATATGCATCGAGGCAGGTATCTGAACCTCTTCGCTCCAGGCATATCGCCTTCAGGCCCGTCGATGTAAAGATGGGGCCGGATGGAGCCATCTATTTCGCTGACTGGTACAACCCGATTATCCAGCATGGGGAGGTGGACTTCCGCAGCCCGATGCGCAACCACCAGCACGGCCGGGTCTGGCGCCTGACTGCGAAGGGCCGCCCGCTGGTTAAAAAACCTAAGCTGGTCGGGGCCACCGAGCAGAAGTTGCTGGATCACCTCAAAGACCCGGAAGACTGGACCCGGCATCACGCCAAGCGGGTCTTGAGTCATCGGCCTCCCCGGAAAGTGGCAAAGGCCCTTGGGGAATGGGTCAGCAAGCTTGATCCCAAGGACTCGGAGACTCCGCATCGCCTCCTGGAGGCCCTCTGGACCTACCAGACCATCGATGTTGTCGAGCCCGGCTTGCTGGGGCGGCTTCTGCGCTCATCTGATCACCGGGTGCGGGCGGCGGCGACCCGCATCGTCGGCTACTGGCATGACAGGCTGGACGACCCGCTGCCCTTACTGGCTGTTCAACTGGTTGACGAATCTCCACGGGTGCGCCTGGAGGCGATCCGAACACTGGGGCTGATCGGTACCCGGGCAGGGGGGGCGACTGCCGAGGCAGCTATGGAGCTGGCGATGACGGCACTGGATCAGCCCCTGGACCCAACAGGGGCCACCTCCGGGAAGGGGCGCCGCCATTTCAAGGATGGTGGCGTAGCTTCGGGGCTCCTGGATTATGCGCTGCATATAACAGCTGTAGATCTCGAGCCCTGGTGGCTGCCGGCGCTTGAAAACGGAAAAATTGATTTTGGCGGGAACTCGAGGCGTCTTGAGTTTGCCTTGTCTGCAGTCGGCACCAAGCGGGTCGTCGGCAGAATGGTCAACCTGGTCAGGGAGGGAAAGGTTCCCCAGCGCCGCCAGGGAGGCTTGCTGGGAATGATCGCCTTGCAGGGCGATCCAGGGCAGCTGGCTTTTGCGTTCGAGAAGTCATCAGGGCGTGTCGATGTCCTCAAGGCCTTGGGGCGCTCGGCTCTTGAGAGGAAGGTTGCACCGTCCAGGGGCAAGGAGCGGATCGGTGATTTATTGAAATCATCCGACGCCGGGGTTCAGGCTGCGGCCGCACGGCTTGCGGGGCTGTGGAAGGTTGGCGGCCTGCGGGCGGACCTTGAAGGCCTGGCCCGGGATTCTTCAGTTGCCATGGTCAGGGGTGCCGCTCTCGATGGGCTTGCTTATTTTGCCGATAAGCCCAGCGTGGAATTCCTCAAGTCCCAGGCAGGAGGCGGCAAGTCAAGAGAGCTGAGAGCCAGGGCCGTCTCGGCGCTGGCGACCATTGACGCCGCAGGTGCGGCTGCCCTCGCGGTAGAGGTGCTCGCTATGGAGGGAGAGTTTGACCACGGCAGCATCTTTACGGCTTTTCTTTCAAGGCAGGGCGGCCCCGATGCCCTGGCGAAAGCTCTCGCCGGGAAGAAGCTGAAGCCGGATACTGCCAGGGTCGGGATCCGGATTGCCGAGACCCGGCGCCAGCCGGGGGGAGAGAAGGGGCCTGAGACCCGGTTGATCGAATCTCTGCGGCTGGCCGGCGCCCTTGGGGACGAGACCCTGAGGTTCACTCCGGCTGAGATGGAGAAGCTTGCAACCGAGGTGGTCAAGCAGGGTGATCCGGAAAAAGGAGAGGAGATCTATCGCCGGAGCGCGCTCTCCTGCCAGAAATGCCATGCTATCGGCGGCGCCGGCGGGCTGGTCGGGCCGGATCTCTCCAGTATCGGGACCACGGCGCAGCTCGATTACCTGATTGATTCCATTTTTGACCCCAACAAGGCCATCAAGGAGAACTATCACTCAACATCGGTTGTGACCCGGGATGGGCGTGTATTGACCGGGATCAAGTTGCGGGAGACCCCTGCCGAGCTGGTTCTGAGAGACCCGGAGGGAAGGGAAATACCGATTCGCAGAAGCAATATTGCCCGGGCTGCAATGGGTGGATCACTGATGCCATCGGGGCTTACGGGGTCTCTTACACGGACTGAACTCCGGGATCTGGTCCGGTTTCTCTCCGAAATCGGGAAAATCGGGAAGTATTCGGTTGGCAAGAAGTCAACTGCCAGACGTTGGCGTGTTCTGGAGAAGGCACCTGTGGGATTTGGGCAGGGGAACAGCAATGTATTACCTGGTCCCGGAGATTCAGGATTGAGCTGGAGCCCGGCCTATAGCACGGTTTCAGGAGTCCTGCCGCTATCGGCTCTCTCTGGTGGTAAGAAGAAAGGTGCCGGTTATGCCTGGAGCCAGCTTCGTGTTGTAACCAGCGGAGACCTTCGTCTTAGCCTTAACTCTAATGAGGGACTTCAATTATGGGTGGCAGGAAAAGAAATCAGCCTGGAAAAAGGGAAGGCAGGCAGTGGTCTGCTCAACTTGCCCGTAGGGGTTCACCCTGTCCTGTTCAAAGTTGAACTCGATAAGCGGAGCGGAGGGATCCGCTGTGGGGTAGATGATGTG
Organism: uncultured Planctomycetia bacterium; assembly: GCA_964615885.1. Classification (GTDB taxonomy): domain Bacteria; phylum Planctomycetota; class UBA8108; order UBA8108; family UBA8108; genus UBA8108. The sequence goes on from CAZTRG010000337.1 coordinate 2,825, forward strand.
CCGGGATCCAGGGCGCGTGCTCAATTCGTTGTGGGGAACTGAGCCAATCAGTCTCTGAAGACCCCAGGAAGCTTTTCAGCGCCTTTAACGCCCATTCCCCGCTTTGCCGGGCCAATGGGGCTGTTTTCGCTGTTTAGTGGGGGTTAAGTACGTTTGCGCACTTGCCTTAAATGTGCGAATACCTGTGGGATTCGTAGATTTAATGACATATAGCGTTTATCTGGCTTGCGTTAGGTTCTCGTTACCGATAAAATCCGGGTTCTGGAATATTGTTAACACAACAGCAGTGGGTTGTTCGTGTAACTGGGTTGTCTCTAAGAAAAAGGGAGGGGACATGAGCAGATTTAATGTCCGCATTTTTGGGTTTGTTGCGTTCTTGTTAATTTCCTGTCAAGTTTTTGGTCAGGATACTTCTCTCAGTTTTGGCGGCGATGCCTGTGATAGCAGGATTCGCGGCGATGCAGGTGCAACAGTGACCACGTCACTGGATTGTATTCTCACCACTGAGAACAACCCCGGGGACACGGGTGCCCAGGGCTGGTCGATCAGTGTTGCTGGTGATGGGCTCCTCATTACCGATATCACCGTAGATGGAACTGCCGGTGCGCAGGGCCTTGCCGGTGGATTCGTCAAGTCGGAAACCACTGACCGCAGTGGTGTCCCTGGCGGTGGAGCTGACAATGATTGTGAAGGTAGCCTTGGTGCTGTCAGTGCCGTGGTCCTTTCTTTCGTTGCTCCCGTTACCCTTGCTGCTAATGGTTCAGATACCATTGCTATTATCACGACCGAAGGCACCGTGCCTGGCGCCGGAGAGGAAAGCACCGGAAGTGTTTCCTATGCCGATGGTTGTCGTGGTGTCGGGCAGCCTGTCCGTAACGCCGTAACGCTCAATGCACAGACTGTAATTCCCACCCTGGGAAGTTGTAGTATCACCCTTGCCGGCGCGCAGGGCGAGATCTGTGGCAATGGCGAAGATGACGATGAAGATGGCGCCACCGATTGTGACGACACCGATTGTGCCGACGCGGCCAATTGTAATCCTGAAGGCGACTGTGCCGATGGCGTCGACAACGATGGTGACGGAGATGTCGACTGTGCCGATTCCGACTGTGCAGCTAACCCTGCCTGTCTCGGCGATGTTGTCCTCAGCTTCTCCGGTGACGATTCCGCTCAGACCGCATTCTCGAATGCTGACTTCTCACAGTCGGTAGAGTGCGTGCTCTCCAACGCCAACAACGATGGCGCCGGCCCCCAGGGTTGGTCCTTCGGTGTTACCGGCAACGGTCTCGACATTGATGGTATCAGTACTGATGGAACCGCTGCAGAGGGCGCCTCTGACGCTGGTTTTGACCTGAGCGAACTGACCGCAGATGGCGGCGCGATCCAGGTCACTATCCTCAGTTTTGATCCGTTTGTCGCACTTGACGCAAATGGTTCCGCATCTGTCGCGGTTGTCAGTGTTTCTTCAACCTTCCCTGCCGGTGTCACCGAGACCAAGAGTCTTTCCTACACCAGCGGACTGGTTGGATCCGGCCAGGCGGTCGAGAACATTGTCGCCATGAACGATGCTGATATTGAGCCGACCACCTCAGGGTATGAAATCTCCCTGACCGGTATCGATAACAACTACGCCACCATGGACTTTGATTCGGACGGCAAGGCTGTGATCTCGGATATCCAGGGCCTGCTGAACTATCTCTACCTTGGTGGTGGAGCACCTGATTGCTCCGCAGCGATGGACTTCAACGGTAACGGACGGCTCAACGTCGCAGACGCTGTGTCCGGCCTGAACTGGCTGTTCTCGCACACCGGCACCACCCCCGCCGCGGGCGCTGGTTGCCAGGTTTACGATGGCTGCGATATTGCCGCTGCCTGCCAGTAAGCCGATTGAAGCAGTGGCCGGGTAATCCGGTCACAGCTGAAAGGGCCGGGACTTTTAGAGTCCCGGCCCTTTTTTTTATGTAATTTCCCTGACCAGTCTGGGATTTGACTTTGAGGGCCCGGTTACAAGGGAGGCGCGTTCTTAATTGCTTTGCGCCTGCAGGGGTGGGGTGAAACGAGGAGCTTCCTGAACACAGGCCAGGGGGCCACAATCAGCAAAAAGGCGCATTTTTAAAGGCTTTTAGGGCAATCAAGGGCTTGCGCAGGATGTCAAGGACCGATAAACTTCCGGGCAATGAAAGTTGTTGCCCTGATCTCAGGGCGTTTCTCGTGGTGAGAGTGGTCTCTAATAAAAATAGAGAGGAGCGTAAGCATGAACAGGTTTCGTGTTCATATTTTTGGGGTTGTTGCGTTGTTGTTGGTCAGTGCCAATGTATTTGGCCAGGATACTTCTTTCGGTTTTGGCGGAGATGCCTGTGACGGCAGAGTCAGGGCGGATCCGGGTAGCACGGTCACTTCGACCATTGATTGCGTGCTGACGACCGAGAACAATGATTCCGACCGCGGTGTCCAGGGCTGGTCCATGAGTATCGCCGGTGATGGGTTGCTGATTACCGATATCACTGTCGAAGGAACAGCCGGTGCCCAGGGGAACCAGGGTGGCTTTGTGAAGTCTGAAACGACCGACCGAAGCGGTATTCCCGGTGGTGGCGCGTCCAATGATTGTGAAGGAAAGCTCGGCGCCGTCAGCGCTGTTGTCCTTTCCTTTGTTTCACCCGTGACGCTTGCTGCTAACGGTTCGGAAACTGTCGCGATTATTACCACCGAAGGTACTGCGCCTGCGGCCGGCGAAGAGACCATCGGGAGCGTTTCCTACGCCGACGGTTGCCGTGGCGTAGGACAGCCTGTCCGTAATGCTGTGACCCTGAATGCCCAGACCACGATCCCGAGTCTCGGCAGCTGCAGTATTACTCTGGCCGGCGCGCAGGCGGAGATTTGTAACAACGGTGCCGACGATGACGAAGATGGCGACACCGACTGTGACGACTCCGATTGTGCCGAGGCCGGCAATTGCAACCCCGAAGGGGATTGCGGTGACGGCATTGATAACGATGAAGATGGCGACGTGGATTGCGCCGACTCCGATTGTGACGGGGTTATCTCCTGTCTCGGCGATGTCGTGCTGAGCTTCTCCGGTGACGACTCCGGGTCCACCGGCTTCGCTGGAACGACCTTCACCCAGACGGTGGATTGCGTGCTCACCTCCTCCAATAACGAAACCGACAACGGCGCCCAGGGCTGGTCCTTCGGTGTTACGGGCAACGGGTTCGACATCGACGCGATCACCACTGACGGGACTGCTGCTGCCGACGCCTCTGATGCAGGATTTGACCTCAGCGAGGTGACTGCAGATGGCGCTATCCAGGTGACGATTCTCAGTTTTGACCCCTTCGTCACACTGCCGGCGAATGGTTCGTCCACGGTTGCCACGGTGAGTGTTTCAACGCCCTATCCGGCCGGTGACGCAACCAGCAGCCTGTCGTATACCAGTGGGCTGGTAGGTTCCGGCCTGGCGGTAGAGAACATTGTCGCTATCAATGACCTTGACGTTGAACCTGTCACGACCGGTTATGAAATCACCTTGACCGGTATCGTGAGCAATTTCGTTACCATGGACTTTGATGCCTCGGGCGAAGTTAATATCAGTGATATTTCCGGCCTCCTGAGCTGGCTGTATCTTGGTGGAGACGCCCCTGGTTGCCGGGAAGCCATGGACTACAATGGCAATGGCCGGATCAATGTTGCAGACGCGGTTTCAGGGCTGAACTTCCTGTTCACCCATACTGGAACGACGCCTGCCGCCGGCGCCGGGTGCCAGATTTACGATGGCTGTGACCTTTCGGCAGGTTGCCTGTAAATCGCAAGAGGTGCTTAGCTGAGGCTGGATGATCCAGTCAAAGCTGAAAGGGCCGGGACTTTTCAGAGTCCCGGCCCTTTTTTTGTGCCTGTTTTTAAGCTGAAAGCCGCTCCCTGGCTGGGTTTTTACCCCTCTTTCAGCCAGCTTGCTGGTGGCGAATAAATGCAAATTTAGCCTCCGATAAGGTGCCCGGTTTGCCGATAAAACGAGTAAGTGAGATCGATAGGGCCATCTCGGTCCGGCAACAGGCCTGTGTGACACCTTTGGCTGATTGCTCGGACCGGGTGGATTCAGATTTAGAAAAGAAGAGGGGAAACGATGAAGCTTCATGCAATCTGCGCGGCTGTTTCACTGGCCGCATTCCTGGTAGTGGGTCCGAACATGGCCGGGGATCCTGACAACGGAGATGCCGGGCCGACCGTGGCCGATGACAGTTTTGTGTCGATGGATTTCGACTCATCGGGCCAGTTCAATATCGGTGATGTCTCTGCGCTCCTGATGTGGCTGTACCTTGGCGGCCCGGCTCCTGATTGCCGGGAGGCTATGGACTTCAACGCAAACGGGCGTATCAACGTGATCGATGCGGTTTCAGGGCTTAACTTCCTGTTTACACATACCCAGGCGGTTCCAGCCATGGGTGCCGGTTGCCAGGCCTATGTCGGTTGTGATTCGGGAATCGCCTGTCCCTGAACATCTGGCGGCAGGTTAAAAGCTATTAACCGGTGGGCAAATATTGTCCCTGCTGACGATTTTTGTCATCAACAGGTGACGCTGGTCGCTGCCAGGCTGTTCCCGCAATGGCCTGGCAGGTCGTGTATCTTCTTGTCCAGCCACTACCTGCAGATAAATCCTTATTTGCGCCACTCCCGGCCCCTTCTTTGCTCTTTGTGGATTGAAGGCGCCTTCTTTTCGGCTCCTCCTTTGGGTGGGGCTGCGGGGAAGGTGCGAAGGAAGAGTCCCATTCTCTCTTTTTATTTCTTTCCGGGAGTATTACAGCAATGAAAGTGATGCTGGCCATAGTTGTGTACGTTTTTGCCTGCCTTTTCCCTCATGGTATTGCAGGGGCTGGAAAAGAGGGCGGCGGAGCGGCTGCAGAGTTTGCCTGGGCGGAACCGATGAGCGGAGCCGGTGTAACCCTGGTGAGCATGGACTTCGATGGCAATGGGCGTGTCAATGTGACGGACGTCCAGGGAATGATCGACTGGCTGTATCTAGGTGGCACCCCGGCCAGCTGCCCGCCTGTGATGGATTATGACGCAAACGGCCAGGTCAATGTTACGGACCTGCTTGGGCTGATGGAGTGGCTCTACCTCGGGGGGCAGGCCCCTTTCTACCCGGGCAAGGTGACGGTGAAGGGCTGCAAAGAGCCTTGAGCTTTCGCCGGGGGAGAGTGGGGGTCAATGACCGGTTGAGAAGTCATTGATCCCGGTCTGGTCTTCACCCCTCAGGAGCCAGATGGGGCGGCTGGAAAAATCGATGGTGTAGTTGACCTCTATGCTCGAGGTGGAGAGCCCTCGATCAAAGTGGGAGGTGCCAGGCATATAGCGGATAGCGATCCCGGCCCTGCGCCGGGTGGAGTGGTTGGCGTTGGAGCCATGTATCAGGAATGCGTCGTGAAGAGACAGCTGGCCGGCTTCAAGCTCGACATTCTGCGCGGCAGCATGCTCGAACTGGCCATCCGCTACCTTTTGGTTGAGCACCACATCTTCACGGTCCTCCTTCATGTGTTCGAACAATTCCCCTTTGCTGTGGGAGCGGGGAACGACACGCAGGCAACCGTTTTCCACGAAGCTGTCATCGATGGCTATCCAGGCTGTGCAGGTTGCCAGCGGACGAATTGGCCAATAGTGTCCATCCTGGTGCCAGGGGACCTCCATTCCATCTCCCCCTGGTTTGCAGAAAATCTGGCACCCCCAGAGAATAACGTCCGGGCCGATCAGCTGGCTGACCAGGTCAACAATCTCATCATCCCGGGCAAGGTCGAGGAAGGCATCGTCGCCCGCCACCCCTTCAGTGGAGGGGTTCTTGATATGCGCGCTCACCAGCTGCTCCGGCCGGGTGTCGGGATTTGCCGAGATAACCCGGTCCAGGGCTGCACGGAGCTCGGCAACCCTCGCCTCGGGTAGCCGGTATTCCGGGACCAGGTATCCATTGACTGAATACTGCTCGAGCTCTGATGGTGATAGAGATGCCATGTGGGGTGGGTAGTCAGCTCACATGGGCTGCCCATGTGAGCTGTTTTTCAGGAATAGAGGAGGAAGGCGCCAGCCCCTCAGGCAGCAACCTCTCCTCCGGAATCGGGGTTCTCTATAGCAAGGCGAATAGCCTCGTAGGGAAGCCAGAAATCGGCTCCAACCAGGTTGATATAAGCCTTTGGGTTTTCACTCAAGGCCACTGAAACCTGGGCCCAGCTGACCGGGCCGATGGACTGCTTTTTCTTGTAGTAAAACCACTTTGAAGCAGGGTCGGTCGATTTTTCAGCCCAGCTGCGGGCCATCCACACGGCTGCCGACAGCTCCTCATCGTCAACCTTTCCGTCTTCATTGAGGTCGAAGGAGGAGATCTTTTTGAGGTTGTCAGAGAGCCATGAGGAGACAGGGTCACCGGGAGATTCTTCCGGGGATTCGTCTTTGGTTTCCTCCGGGGTTTTTGAACTTCGGCTGGTGGAGAAATTGCTTATTTCAGCTTCGGCCTCCGCCTTAGGCCCCGAGGCTTCATCGTCTCCGCCGGATTCTCCGCCTCCGCTGCCCTCGTCGCCACCGCCGCTCCTGCCGGAGCCTCCTCCGCTGGAGCCCGAGCCTCCGCCATTAGGGGGATTTGATCCCGAGGCGCCTGTCATCTTTCCGAGATACTCAGGCAGCTCGAGGCCGACATTCTTGGTGATGGCATGGAGTGGGGGAAGTGAGCCGACAAGCCCGGAGAGGAAGTCCGCGGTCTGGGTCTTGCCTCCATTGGAGCCGCCGTCCCACACCGTCACGGAATCGATCTTGAGGCTGGAGATGGCCTTGACCTGCTCTTCGACCAGCTTGGGAAGCTGTTCGGCGACCATCATCATCATGGCCAGCTGCGGGTCGCCGGTACAGGAGTTGACGATATCTCCGAGTCCCTGGGCCTTTTTCTGGAGGATCGCCATGATACCCGCGGCCTCGGCGTCCATCATCGACTTGAGACCGTCGGCCTGGCCCTGTTTCATGCGCCGGGTTTTTTCAGCTTCCGCCTCAGCAAGCGTCTCGATACGCGCCTTCTCGATCTCGGCGGGCACGACCACGTTGGCGTACTGGGTGGCCTGTTCTTTCTGGGCACGGGCACGTTCAGCAGCTTCTTCGGAGGCATAGGCCGCTTCAAGAGCCTGTGCGGCCTGGACCTTCTCAGCCGCAGCGGCGATTCTCTCGGCTTCGGCTTCCTGCTTTCTCCGGTCAGCATCGGAGGTGGCTACGGTGATCTTTGCCCTGTTCTCACCTTCTACGGCCGTAGCCTGGGCGCTGGAGACCTCGACCCGCTGTTCGCGTTCAGCCTGGGCCTTACCGATCTCACCGTCTCTTTCTTTCTGGGC
>CAZTRG010000338.1:0-12004 GCA_964615885.1 uncultured Planctomycetia bacterium
GAACTCGATCTGGTCAAAGGGAACATGTCCCGGCCCCTCGATCATGACCTGCACACCCTTGGCCCAGGCTCGCTGGGTCAGCTCGCCGAGGGTTTCCAGCTCCGCCAGCTGCGCAGCATCACTGGCATCGGCGAGCCCGCCGGGACGGAGACCATCGCCGAGGCTGAAAGAGACATCGTACTCCCGCATGATGTCACAGATGTCCTCGAAGAGGTCGTACATTGGATTCTGCTTGTTGTGGATCAGCATCCACTTCGCCAGCAGGCTGCCGCCGCGGGAGACAATCCCGATCAGCCTGTCCTTAACCAGGGGCAGGTGCTCCTTGAGCACGCCGGCGTGGAGGGTGAAATAGTCGACCCCCTGCTTCGCCTGGTGCTCGAGATTCTCGAGGATGACATCGTAGGTCAGGTCCTCGAGCTTACGGTCGATGATCATCGAGTAGATCGGCACAGTTCCGATGGGTGTCTTCGAGTTCCTGATGAAGGTCTCGCGGCACAGGTCAATCTGCCCACCGGTGGAGAGGTCCATGATGGTGTCGGCGCCCCAGCGCTCGGCCCAATGCAGTTTTTCAAGCTCTTCCTCGGTGCCGGAGCTGACAGGCGAGGCTCCCATGTTGGCATTGATCTTGGTGGTGGAGGCCCGGCCGATACACATCGGATCGAGCTGGTGGCCCAGGTGTACCTTGTTGGCAGGAATGATCATCCGCCCGCTAGCTACCTCTACACGGATCTGCTCAGCTGTGAGGTGAGCCTCCCGTTCAGCGACTCTCTCCATCTCCGGGGTGATCAGCCCTGCACGTGCACATTCCAGCTGGGTTACCGGCTTTCTCCCCTTCTCGTTTTGCCAGTCCATCGCACTGATCGAGGACGGCTCAGGCATACCGGGAGTGTCGGGAGAACAGAAAGCCCGCCGCCCGCCAACATCAGGCTTGATTGCGAAGGAAGCGGGACTGGTTCCTTCCTTTTCCGTCGACGGGTTATTACCAAGCCCGGGAAGTTCCCAATCGGGATTAACGTGAATACGTTTGACCACTACAAAACCACCTTTCCAGCTCTTCTTCGCACCCTCCCCTCGGAAGGGGACTCGCGTCTTACTCAACACAAGCGGTGCAAAAGTTTATTCCAGGTTAACTCCTATCCACTCCACTCCAGAAGCCGCTTTTCCTACGCCGGTATAAGCCGGATCAGGTTCCAAGGGTCAGTTCTCAGCCTCGAAGGTCAGGCACCCCCAGCGAACCCTTGGAGGATATACATTTGACCGTTTCCGGGCAAGGAGGGATTTCCGATAATACCGCCGCGGGGTGCCGTTAAACCTGCGGATGCGGTCGAATGACGACCTTGACAGCACGGCGGGCGATCATGTCACCGAGGGCCTCCTCGATCTCTTCGAGCGGACGCTCAGAAGAGAGAAGGGCCCCGGTCTCTATCTCCCCGGCAGCCAGCAGCTCAAGGGCGGCACTGAAATCAGCCGGACGGTGATGGTAGGCCCCCATCACCGTCAGCTCCTGGTAATGAACCCGATGGGAATCAAGCTCAATGGCGGTCCCCGGCGCACAGCCTCCAAAGAGGCTCACCTTGCCTCCCGGGCGTACAGATGCCAGGGCGTCAAGCCAGCCGGACGGGACTCCTGTCGCATCGATAGCATAGTCAAAGCCGTCGGGGTGAGGACTCATGGAGATCGCTTTTTCAGCCGCCGGAGAGCCTCTCTCTACAGCCAGGCTGGCACTGGCCCCCAGGGAGCGCGCCACCTCAAGGCGTGAGGCATTCGGATCGGCAACAACAAGCCCCTGCCCCCTCTTTGCAAGAACAGCGGTAAACAAAAGCCCGATCGGGCCGGCACCGAAAAGAACCCCGCATTCACCCGGCTGCGGGTCCAGCTTTTCAATCCCGTGCAGAACGCAGGCCAGGGGTTCACTGAGAGCAGCAGCGGCAAAACCAAGGTCTTCCGGGAGCCGGTAGACGCCCCTCTCTACAAAGCGCGAAGGCACGACCAGGTACCGGGAGAAAGCCCCGTTGAGGTAGGCCAGGTCGGTACAGAGATTTTCACGGCCCCGGGTACAAAAATTACAGTGGCCACAGGAGGCTGAATTCGAGACGACCACCCGCTCCCCTTCCTGCCAGTTTTCAACACCCGCCCCGCAGCCAATGACCGTGCCTGCCAGCTCATGGCCGAATGGAGAAGGCACCTCCAGCATCTGCGGATGCCCTCCCCTCCTGTAAACCTTGACGTCGGTCCCGCAGGTCACCGCCGCGCCGATGCTGATGAGCAGCTCTCCAGGGCCGGGCTGGGGGACAGGAGCTTCACGGAGCTCGATCCTTTCTGCACCTGTCAGCCAGGCGGACAATTGTTCCATTTCACTTTTCCTTCCCGGGCTCCAGCAGAACCTTGAGAGCCTGGCGACTGCAGACCAGCTCAAGGGCCTTGTCAAAATGATCCAGGCCAAGCCTGGCGCTCACCAGCATCGAAGCATCCAGCGCGCCTGAAAGCATCAACTCCCAGGCAGCATCCTGGTCCTCGACACTGCCGGAATAAGAACCGACGAGGCGGCGCTCCTCCCTGAACAAGCGGTTCAGCTCAAAGCCTGCCCGCTCACCAGCCTCGGCGTGGGCGAAGAGCACCACCGTCGAGCCTCTCCTGCCGAGCTCAAGACAGCTTTCCAGCGCACTGCAACCGCCGGCAGTATCAAAGACCGCGTCAACCCCCTCACCGGATGTTATCGAATCCACCGCTGCTTTCGCCTCTGTGGAATCACCTGCGAAATCGGCGCCGAGGGAGAGGGCGAGCTCCCTGCGCTCTTCAAGCAGCTCGACAAGCCCCACCCTGGCCGAGGGAAAGGCCGCCTTCAGAACCAGCAGGTGCAGAAGCCCCATGCTTCCACCCCCGAGAATTACGGCGGATCCCTCCGCAGCGATACCGGAGCGCCGAACTCCCCTCAGGACACAGGCGGCCGGTTCGAGAAATACAGCCGTTTCATCACTCATGGAATCGGGAATGACACGCATCGCCGAGTTGACTGCTGCCTCCCCGACAATAATCTTTTCGCTGAAGCCACCCGGGCTCAGCCGGTTTTCGCCAAATACGCTGCACATGGTTTCGCTGCCGGTGCGGCAGTAGGTGCAATCGCCGCAGGGAACATGGTGGGCCAGCACCACCCTCTGCCCGCTGCTGAAGCCTTCAACCCCCGGGCCACATTCTTCCACCACCGCCACCACCTCGTGGCCGAGCACCGTTCCGGGAGGCTGGCTGGCCGCAGCCAGCTTGAAGACATCCGTCCCGCACAGTCCGCAGACCGAAAGAGAAACGAGCACCTCACCGGGTCCGGGCGCCTGCGGTGGGCGGCGCTCAAGAACAGTGGCTCCACCCTCACTGCAGGCCAGCGCCTGGAACTCACCCTCTTGCACCTTGGCGGCATCTTCCATCATCCAGCCTCAAATCCGTTCAAATACACCGGCTGCACCCATTCCACCACCGATGCACATGGTCACCAGCGCATACCTTCCATCGATTCGCTCGAGCTCGCTGAGAGCCGTCAGGGTCATGCGGGCACCGGTGCAGCCGAGGGGGTGCCCCAGGGCCACCGCACCACCGTTTACATTGACCTTCTCAGGGGGCAGCTCCAGCTCCCGGATCACGCTCAGCGCCTGGACTGCAAAGGCCTCGTTGAGCTCGATGACATCCATATCCTCGATCTTGAGCCCGGCCTGCTGGAGAGCCTTCGGAACCGCCTCGACCGGACCGATCCCCATAATCTCCGGCGCCACACCCGAGACGTTATAGGAGCGCAGGATGAGACGGGGGCGAAGGCCGAGAGATTCTGCCTTCGCCGCACTCATGACCACCAGCGCCGCAGCTCCATCACTCATCTGCGAGGCATTCCCGGCAGTGACCGTTCCCCTGGTTGAAAAGACCGGGCGCAGCTTCGAGAGGCCCTCGAGATCCGTCCCGGGACGCGGGCATTCATCGACAGAGAATTCAACCTCGGTTTCCTCAACCCTTCCGTTTTCTCCAGGTCTCTTCAGGGTGACGCAGTAGGGAACGATCTCCTCGCTGAACTTCCCCTCCGCCAGCGCCGCGAGGGCTTTTCGATGGCTCTCCACCGAGAAAGCATCGGAATCCTCCCGCGAGATCCCGTACTTGAGGGCGAGGTTCTCAGCCGTCAGGCCCATCCCGATATAGACCTCCGGCCAGTCATTGGCAAAACCCGGGTTGGCATAGGTTCGCTGGAACATGGCCACCCGGCTCATGCTCTCGGTGCCGCCTGCTACAACCACCTCTGAGTGGCCGCAACGCACCTGGTCAAAGGCCTGCGAGATCGTCTGGATTCCTGAAGAGCAGAAGCGATTGATGGTCGCTGCGCTGGTGCTCACCGGCAGCCCTGCCTTCAGCGTAGCGATGCGGGCAACATTCATACCCTGCTCCTGCTCAGGAATAGCGCAACCCAGCAGGACATCGTCAACCTCTGCAGGATCGAGGCCCGCGGCCCGCTCGACAGCCTCACGGATCACACAGGCAGCGAGATCATCGGGGCGCACCGTGCGCAGGGTCCCCTTGCGTCCCTTGCCCATCGCCGTTCGGGCTCCGCTGACAATAACCGCGTCCTTCATCATGCTGCTTCCTTCAGGCCGAATTTCAATTCCTCAATGGCTTTCCTGTCTTGAGCGTATGCTCGATCCTGTCGAGGGTCTTCTGCTGCCCCAGCAGCTCGAGGAAGACCTCGCACTCGAGATCAAGGAGGTACTGTTCACTCACCGTGTTCTCCGCATCAATCTTTCCTCCACAGAGAACGTGGGCCATCCTGCCGGCGAGAAACTCATCGTATTCGCTGATAAATCCGCCCCCGGAATACTGGCTCAGCAGGATCTTGAGCTCGGCAATACCCGCCTCCCCCGCCACCTTGACACTCTCTCGCGGCCGGGGCGGGCAGTATCCCTGTGAAGCCAGGGCCAGCACCCGCCTGCGGGCATCGGCAATCACCCGGTCACGGTTCATGCTGATTCCATCACTGGCGGTGAGATAACCCAGCTCCCTGGCCTCGGCGGCGCTGCCGGAAGTCTTCGCCATGGCGATGTTCTCAAAGTAGCGCATCAGGAAGCCGAAGGAGTCCACCGGGTAGCCGGCCGGAACCGCCTCGGCTGCGCGGCAGGCCATCTCCCGGGTTCCCCCGCCGGCAGGAATCAATCCGACACCCAGCTCTACCAAGCCGATATAGGTTTCCCCGGCTGCCTGGATGGAATCGCAGGCAAGCGGGATCTCACACCCTCCGCCCAGCGCCATTCCCTGCACAGCACACACCACCGGGACAGAGGAATACCTGATCTTCAGCACGGTCTCGTGGAAGCCGCGGATCATTCCCTCGATCGCCTTCCAGTCCTTCTCCGTCGCTGCCGCGGCAAGCTCCTTGATGTTGGCTCCAAGCGAAAAATTGACCGCCTGGTTGCCGATGACGAGCCCCGCATAGCCCTCCCCTTCAGCCAGGTCGATTCCCTTTCGGACCAGCTCCAGGGTCTCACCCGAGATCGTGTTCATCTTGGAGTGGAACTCGAGGCAGAGCACTCCCTCACCGGTATCAAGAACACTGGCCGAAGGATTCGATGCCAGCGGTTCACCCCGCCTGCGAACATCATCAAGCAGGATCACTCCGGGCCGCTCAGCTATTGCTTCAACAGTCGCGCCGGCGGGCAGGAAAACAGACCGGCGGCTTTGAGCTCCTTCTCCCACTGTCGAATAGAAGCTGTCCTTGCCTGCAGACAGCAGGCCCTCGACCAGGGGAGGTATCTCCCGGCCCTCTTTGCCAAGGCGCTCGACAGTCTCCCGCACCCCGAGTGCATCCCAGAGCTCGAAGGGGCCGAGCTGCCAGTTGAAGCCCCAGCGCAAGGCACGGTCAACGCTCACCAGGTCATCGCAGATCTCCGGCACCCGCCTGGCACTGTAGAGCATGGTCTCCGAGAGCAGCTTCCAGACGTAGTCGGAGGCCGGGTCGTCTCCGCTGACGAGTGCCTGGATCTTCGCCGCCAGCCCCTTTGCCTTTTTTGCGCTCTCAAGGGAAGGGAAGCTGACCTCCCTGGCCTCACGGTATTCAAAGGAATCAAGGTCGAGAACCAGGATGTCCTTTCCTTCCTTCCTGTAAAAGCCGCCGCCACTCTTTCGGCCGAGCTTTCCCTCATCGACCAGGCGCTCAAGGAAAGCAGGTGCCCGGAAGAGCTCACGGCTCTCATCATCGGGTACCAGGTCGTAGACGTTCTTCATCACCATGAGGGCCACATCGATTCCCACGAGGTCGTGGAGCTTGAAGGTTGCCGTCTTCGGACGCCCGATGATGGGCCCGGTGATGGCATCGATCTCTTCGATACTCAGGCCCGTCTCCTCCTGGTAGACGCAGGAGGCCCCCATGCTGAGGACCCCGATGCGGTTGGCGATGAAGTTGGGAGTGTCCTTGCACTCAACGACTCCCTTGCCCAGGCGAACCTCGGCGAAGTCGCGAATCGTCGAGAAGACCTCAGCGGAAGTATCCGGCCCACGCACCAGCTCCAGGAGGTACATGTAGCGCGGCGGGTTGAAGAAATGAGTTACCAGGAAGCTGCTGCGAAAATCATCATCGAAGCCCCCGGTGAGGCTGGCGAGAGAGATCCCGGAGGTGTTCGAGGAGATGATCGAGCCCGGACGGCGATGGGGCGCAATCTTTTCATAGATCCCCCTCTTCACCTCGAGCTTCTCCGTAACCGCCTCGATAATCCAGTCACACTCGCCCAGCGACTCGAGATCGTCCTCGATATTGCCGGCACTCAGGAGGGCGGCATCGGCAGAATCCATGAAGGCCGCCGGCCTGGTCTTGAGAGCCCCGGCAATGGCAGCGGAGGCAATCCGTGACCTGTCGCCCTCACCTTCGGGAACAATATCCAGGAGGAGGCAGGGCACCCCTGCATTGGCGAGATGAGTCGCGATCCCGCAACCCATCGTACCGGCGCCGATCACCGCGGCCTTCCTGATCAACATCTCTTCCGCCTGTTCATCTTCAGCTGCCTCCTGCCCCGGGCCCTTTGCCGTCCCCGCCCAGGCCTTTTTCCTGCTCCTTGCGCAGCCACTCTATTCGCTCCCTGACCTTTTTCTCAAAGCCCTGGTCCCCCGGCTTGTAGAAGTAATTGCCCTGCAGGCCATCGGGGAGATACTGCTGGGCTACCCAGTGCTCCCTGAATGCATGCGGGTACTTGTAGTTCTTGCCGTGGCCGAGCCCCTCCTTGTCACGGGAAGAATCCTTGAGATGGTTGGGCACCTCATCATCGGCGCCATTATTCACCGCGGCAACCGCCTCGTAATAGGCCATGGAGCTGTTGGATTTCGGAGCTGTTGCCAGGTGAATACAGGCCTGGGACAGGCTGAACTGGCATTCGGGAAGTCCCACGAAGCGGGTGGCCTCCGCCGCGTTGTTGGCCACCACGAGAGCCAGGGGATCTGCCATACCGATATCCTCGCTGGCAAAGATCACCATGCGCCGGGCGATAAAGAGAGGGTCCTCCCCGGCCCGGATCATCCGTGCCATCCAGTAAAGCGCAGCATCGGGATCGGTGCCGCGAAGGCTCTTGATAAAGGCGCTGATCATGTCGTAGTGGATGTCGCCATCCTTGTCGTAGAGAAGCGCCCTCTGCTGGATCGACTCTTCCGCCACCTCAAGGCCGACCCTGACCACTCCATCATCTCCAGGGGGAGTGGTCACCAGCGCCAGCTCGAGCGCGTTCAGGGCGTTGCGCGCGTCTCCGGAGGCCAGCTGAACAATGTGGTCGAGCGCATCCTCTGCAACCTCATGGTTCAGCTCTCCATAGCCACGCTCGCAATCATCGAGAGAGGCCAGGAGAATTTCACGCAATTCACTATCGGCGAGGGAGCGAAGCTCAAAGATAGTGGAACGGCTGACCAGCGCCTTGATCACCGAGAAATAAGGATTCTCAGTCGTCGCCCCGATAAAGGTGATCGTGCCGTTCTCTACATGTGGAAGCAGGGCATCCTGCTGGGCCTTGTTGAACCTGTGAACCTCGTCGACAAAGAGGATGGTTCGCTGAGAATCTTCGAAGCTGTGCTTTTTCAGGCGCTCCGCCGCACTGGCAACCACCTCCCGGATGTCCTTAACGCCGGCAAGAACGGCATTGATGGTCTCGAACTTGGACTGGGTGGCGTTGGCGATCACCCTGGCAAGGGTCGTCTTTCCGGTCCCGGGCGGCCCCCAGAAGATGACAGAGGTCACCCTGTCGGCCTCGATGGCTCTCCTGAGAAGCTTTCCTTCGCCGAGAATATGGGGTTGCCCGATGAACTCCTCGAGGGTTCGCGGGCGCATCCGGGCGGCCAGCGGCACTCCCCCATCATCGACAAGACAGGACAAGTCCCTGTTGATCGCTGCCTTCGATTCCTTCCCACTGCGTTTCATTATCCCCATCCTAACACCCGGCGCACGCCACCGTCAGTGCTTAGTTTCCCGCAAGAGCTTAGCGCTCAGACCAGCAGGTCATCCTCCGCCCTCCAGGGCGGGCTCACCAGGGCAGAGAAATAGAGCTCGCCGCTGCCGGTGTTCTCGATCCACTGGCTGGAACCCGCCGGGATGTGAATGGTATCGCCGGCGCTGACCTCCGCTTCCTCCTGCCCTATGTGCATGACCCCGCTACCCCTGAAGATCGTATAGACCTCATCCTGGGAGGCGAGCTTGTGGGGAAGGGTCGCCTTGCCGGGGTCCACCCAGGCAAAGGCCAGGGAATAGGGAAGCTCAACCCCATCGCGGTCAGCGTGCAGTACCTCCTTCAGGCGGCAGCCGTCATTGGCAATGATCTCTTCGCAGTCATCGAGTCGCTTAATCAACATGGTTCACTCCTTCGTGTTCAATCCTCACCGGCACCAAGCATCCTTCCCCGCCAGGTCTCTCCCCTTCCCAGGAGATAATTCCAGCCCGAAAGGAAGGTCATCCAGGTATAGAGAATACTGGCCAGTGGAAGACTCAGTGCATAACGCGGCGGCAGGTCATGATGCCGCAGCGCCGGCCAGTATTTCAAGGCCTGCAAGGCCATCGCAAGCACAGCACAAAGACCTGCCATCGGTTCATTAAAGAGGAGGCAGAAGAGACAGAGCAGTGGAGGCGACACAAAAAACCCGAGCAGGCCAAGCAGGGTCAGGCCCAGCAGGGTATAGCTGTAGGCAAGCTGGTCAAAGGCGGTGCGGGTCACCATCGACGAGATCGCGCCAAGGCTTGAATATTGCCGCAGGGAAACCATCGTTTTCGACAGGCCCAGCCAGAGACTGCCACCGGCCTGTTTGACCTTCGCCGCAAGGTTCACGTCATCAATCACCTCCCCGGCAATCACCTCAAGGCCGCCGATCTTCTCCAGGTATTCCCCGGAGACCAGGATGCAGCCCCCCGCCGCCGCCGCAACCCGGGAAGAAGGCCTTGCCACCGATCTGAAGGGATAGAGCAAATGGAAAAACCAGACAAAGGCCGGGACCAGGAGTCTCTCCCACCACCCCGCAACACTCAGCCTGACCATGACGGATACGAGGCTTCTTTCCTCCGCGGCGGCCACCTGCCTCAGGGCCCGGATAGAGCCAGGGGGGTGAAGAATGTCAGCATCTGTGAAGAGGAACCAGCGGATATCTGCACCACCCGGAGACTGCCGGATCGTTTCAACTGCCCGGGCAAGGGCGAAGGTCTTCCCCGACCAGCCCCGTGGCGGCTCAAGCCCGGCGACGACCCCTGCAGTCGAGGCTGCCGGGCTCTCTGCGATCAGCTGCCGGGCGGTCTCCGCGGTACCGTCCGAGGAGCGGTCATCAACGAGCACCAGCCTTGCAAAATCCTCCGATTGTTCCAGCAGGGAGGGAAGAGTTCTGCCGAGCAGCTCCTCCTCGTTGCGGGCCGGTATGACGACCGCGAGATCCGCTGGCCCAGGCGGCCGCTCTTCCACAGCAGCTCCCGAAGGCAGCATCCAGCTGCGCGGCCAGGCCCTGCGCAGGTCCAGGGAGAGCAGGCTCCAGAAGAGGAGAACAAGGCAGCTCCAGCAGAACAGAAGGGTCAACTCGGCTGACCGGAGCTGTCCGTCCCCACGGCGGAAATAATGGAGCGGATTTCAGCTGCGATGGCGCTGTTGGTGCTGACGCCACTGCTGCCATCGATGCCGGGATTGCCCTGCCAGTCGGTGAATATCCCCCCGGCCTCCTCGACAACCGGCTTGATGGGCACGATATCCCAGCGACTCAGCACGGGGTCGAGCATGACCTCTGCCTGGCCGATAGCCACCAGGAAATGACCGTAACAATCTCCCCAGCTGCGCAGGATCTTTACACGGTCACTCAGCGCGGTATGCACCCCCAGCGTCCCGGACATGCAGAAGGTCTCAGCGCCGGTGTAGACCACGCAGGCGCTCTCAAGGTCGGCCACCCCGGAGACACTCACCTTGCTCCCGTTGGCCATTGCCCCGTTGTGGTAGCAGCCCTCTCCAGTTGCGGCCACCAGGGTCTCACCGAGGCCCGGGAGATTGATAACACCGAGCACAGCATCGCCGGCGGCATCCTCGAGGCCAATGAGGACTCCATAGAGAGGAACTCCCTGGACGAATGACCTCGTCCCATCGATCGGGTCCAGTACCCAGCGGTAGCCTGAGTCGCCCGGCCTCTCTCCTGATTCCTCACCAAGAAAGGCATCCCGGGGGAACTCAGCTGAAAGAAGCTCGATCAGCAGCGCCTCGCTTTTGCGGTCGGCGATGGTCACCGGGCTGGAATCAGCCTTGAGCTCCACCTCTACATCCTGGCGGAAATATTCAAGGGTCAGCTCTCCGGCCTTCCGGGCCGCAGCAAGAGCTATCTCCATACGATTCTTAAGATCTGTCATAACTTCAAAACTGTTGAAACAGGTGGGTTAGCGGGCGGATTTTCGCACCCTCTTGCACCCTGTGCAAGAAATCAACGGGGAAGGGGGGAAGCGGGCATTCCGCCCTCAACACACCTCATCCGGCGGCTTTCAGCCGGCCAGACTCCGGTAATACCTGTTTTATTGCGAAATGACCCTGTTAAAGGAACTTAATTAAGGGGCAGGAAACTCCAGTTTTATAGCGGCGGTTCCCGATAAATAAGCTTGTGGAGGAAATCAATGAAGCAAATGCGAATAACAGCAACACTCCTGGTTCTCGGCGCGCTGGCTTCCGGTTGCAGCAGCAACTCCCTGCGTGAAGGTACCTGGGAACTGTCTTTCGAGGCACTCGACAGTCGAACGGGTGAATCGATGGATAAATACTTCGAGTCCAACCAGTCCGCCTACCACCATGTCAACCTGAACATTGAATGGTCGGATGAGAAGGAAGAGGAGTTCATCGAGATCAGGGGAATGCGAAGCTTTTCGGCCAATGGCAAGTCCTTCAAAAACCAGGCCAACCTGCCCCCCATGTACGGAAACATTCCAATCGGCGAAGACGAGATCGTCATCAGGGGCCGGGATGACAGCTTCCAGTTCTACCTGGTGGGTAAGGTTCTCAGCGAAGAACGGGTTGACGGAAAGAACTTCCTGGCCAAAAGCCACCTCGAAGATGAAGCCGTAGAGGGGCGCTGGCAGATGAAGTGGGTCGCCGACTAGCCGGGCCTGGTCCACAGGGGTTCTTTCTCCCGGGCCTGAGCCAAGTTAGAATGCGGGCATGACCGAGCCGCCAGCTGACTCCCTTGCCCCTCCCGAAACCCGGCCTGGCACCCTGCCGAGAAACATCGTCCCCCTGATGGCGGCCTGTACGCTTGGGCTTGCCGGACTGGTGGTGGTGATTCTCTGGCTCGCCGGACTCGTTGGCGCCGATTCCTTTATCGATCTCGGGATCTCTGCAGGGCTCCTGGCTGCGGCAAGCCTCCTCTGGCTGGTGGTCGATCGGCAACGCAATCTCCCCCGGGAGGAGATCAACCTCCTGGCCTGGGCCGCCTTTCCTTTCTCGATCCTTCTGCTCCTGGGGCAGACCCCCTTCCTGGTGCGGGCAGTCTACCCCCCTATCAGTGATTT
>CAZTRG010000339.1:0-3519 GCA_964615885.1 uncultured Planctomycetia bacterium
CTCCACCTGCCTGCCTGGTCATCCCCAGCGCAAGATCCCTGACCTCATCCTGCCCATCGTCCGCCTTGTAGGTATAGGGGTCGAGCCAGGAGTGACAGGTAATGAAATCCTTGACGATGTTGAAATTCTCATCGCCGATGAGCTGGCGCAGCTGGTTCTTGGACTGAAAGCGTTGTCCCTCCAGCCGCTGGCGAAACAGCATGATATCCTCTCCGGACAACCTTTTGCCGGTCTGGCTGGGCCCGGTATAGAAGGGATTCGTCACCTTGATGCCATCCCAGCGGCGCTTGAGGCGATCACTCTTTGCGATGATCAGGCCGAGGTTGTCGAGCATCCTGGCAAGGGTGTCCTGGCGCCCGTTCAGGTTGATCTGGGCGTTGGTATCGATCACCTTCGTCTTGTATTGAAACCGGGTTCCGGCCTTCTCCAGGTAGGTGTCCCATCTGCCGACTCTTGAATTCTCTAAACCCACGCGGCCATGCCCGAGATCATCTTCCTTGGCGATCTTGAACAACCAGTCGGTCTTGCCGTAGAAGGACCAGGAATAGTGATTACTCGCCTCGTGAAGCTTGGCAATCATCATGTCGAGCGCTGAATTCGACACCATCTCCATGCGCTGGGCGTCAACGTAGTTGTTGATCGCTTTTCGCTCCAATCTCATCAGCTGGGCAAAAGAAGCTCCCAGGACAGCCAGCAGGGTCAGAACCCCCAGGGCAATGATCAGCATGGCACCGCTCTGCCGGTCGTTCCGCAAATTTCCGGGCTCTCTTTTCATGACGAG
Organism: uncultured Planctomycetia bacterium; assembly: GCA_964615885.1. Classification (GTDB taxonomy): domain Bacteria; phylum Planctomycetota; class UBA8108; order UBA8108; family UBA8108; genus UBA8108. Next base: position 782 of record CAZTRG010000339.1, read on the forward strand.
TTCACTGTTCTGCATTCGAACTATCCGTTTAGCTGCTTGTGACCGTTTTAACTGCTTGTGAGAAGACGGATGCGCTCTGGACGCAAACGGAAAATACCTGTGGAGAAACCACCCGGGCGGTCAAAAGCCGCAGCGAACTTTCCGCTGCCCTGGAACCTCCCGCACCTAGGGTAAAACACCGAAGTGCCCAGGTTAAAAGACCTTCAGCACTTACCTATTAGACTGTCTGTCAACGCACTGCGTTGCAAATCAGCTTACTAAAGTCTTCTCTTTCTTTACAGGCAACACCGGGTTGCCGACGACAAAGATAGCACAAATGACAGAACGCTGTCAGTAGTACCAACTTGTGGAAAGTTCCGTGAGTTTAGCACAGGGTTCAGGCAGGGGCGAACAACCATCCCCCGACTCCCCCGCAAAAACTCACGGGGAAGTCGGCGAAGGTGCTTTAAGGAAAGTGGGAACTTTCCAGGGACCGGACGATCCGGACAGCTCAAAGGCCGAGTTTTTCACGAACCTGGCGCTCAATCTGCTCCAGGATATCGGGATTCTCTGAGAGGAACTGGACCGTACGGTCACGCCCCTGCCCGATGCGGGCATCCTCGAAGGAATGCCAGGCGCCGGAGCGTTTGACGATCTCATTCTCAACAGCAAGGTCGAGCAGGTCGCCGTTATAGGAGATTCCCTCGTTAAAGATGATGTCAAACTCCGCCTGGCGGAAAGGAGCCGCCACCTTGTTCTTGACCACCTTGACCCGTGTACGGTTGCCGCGGAAGGTGTCTCCATCCTTGATCGCGCCGATCCTGCGAATGTCGAGCCGGACCGAAGAGTAGAACTTGAGCGCGCGGCCGCCGGAGGTCGTCTCCGGACTGCCGAACATGACACCGATTTTTTCACGGATCTGGTTGATGAAGATCAGGCAGGTCTTTGACTTGTTGACCGCTCCGGTCAGCTTCCGCAGAGCCTGCGACATCAGCCGGGCCTGGAGGCCTACGTGGGCATCTCCCATGTCACCTTCCAACTCGGCCCGGGGCACCAGCGCTGCCACACTGTCAATCACGATGACATCGAGCGCATTGGAGTTCACCAGCATCTCGGCAATCTCGAGAGCCTGCTCACCGGAATCCGGCTGCGAGACCAGCAGGGTGTCCAGGTTCACACCGAGCTTGCGGGCATAGCTGGGATCGAGAGCGTGCTCTGCATCGATGAAACCAGCCGCCCCGCCGGACTTCTGGGCATTGGCGATGATCTCGAGGGTTAGCGTGGTCTTTCCGGAGGATTCCGGCCCGTAGATCTCGACGATCCGCCCACGCGGAACTCCGCCTACTCCGAGGGCTACATCCAGTGAAGGCGAACCTGTTGGAATCGTAGCGACGTCGACCTTGTGGTCAGCGCCGAGGAACATGATGGATCCCTGGCCGCACTTACGCTGAATCTGGTCGAGAGCGAAGTCGAGAGCCTGCTCCTTGCTCTTGGCTTCTTTGCCGGCCTTCTTTGACGAAGCCTTGGAAGTATTCCTGGCTTTCGAACTCTTCGCTGAAGAACCCGAGGAGGCCCGGGTACCGGCCTTGGCCGTTGTTTCTTTTGATGGTGTCACTGTTTCCTGACCATTTTCCTGCTTAGCGGGAAGCTCCGCCACGGGGGCGGTAGTTTTCATCTTAACCATTTTCTCTACACTCCTTTTTTATTGTCACGAATTTCATGACCTACCAGCGTCTTGCGACGACACGTTGCGGCACAAGAAAACCAGCCCGGCTGACGGGACCACCATTCTCGACCACCTGGTAGTTCATACTCTAAACATCCTTGCGTTGATTGTCAGGCGAAGAAAATGCCCGACGGTAAAAGAAACCAATAAAAGCTCAGTCCTCCGGCGCCTCCTCGGCAGGAGGGCTTTTTTCCGGCTCTCCTGCCGGGGAGTCCGCCGGGACAGGCTCATCTATTACAGGCTCGCTTTTAACTTCGGAAGAACCCCGCTGGCCAGCGGCCCTGATGGCGCTGGCACCCTCTGCCTTTTCCCGGGTACGCCGGTCGGCCGTCTCACGAATATATTTATCCAGTGTGAGCCGGACCGCCCCCCTGGTGCGGGCAGGGTGATACATGATCTTCGACCGCTGTGCGGGCGACAGCACGTTGTAATTCTTCCGCACGAGATTGCGTCTGAAATCAAGCGCCTCACGCTCGCCCATTCGCCGGTTTCCCCCGCCGCAGGAAGAGACGGCCGTTGCCATGGCAAGCGCCATTGCAAGAGGCAGAGCTGTCCGCAACAGGGCCTTTGCAGAAAAACAGGATAAACACCTGGAGGGTCCGCAAAGACGGCGAAGGCTGGTCAGGATCAAGGTATGCACCGGTATGATTCTCCCGAACGCCCCTTTCTCCTCGCCTGGAAAACAGGGAGGTGAAATCAAGGGGGCGTTAAAAACGAAAATACTGAGTCTTCGTTCTTCCCCAATTCCTACGGGGGGAACGATCCCCATGAAGGAACTCGCAAACCGGCAGCGGGGATTCTATTGAGTTCAGCGAGGAGCGCAAGAAAAAATCCGGGCTGCACACAGCCCCCCGGCACCCGCCTGAGTAGGAGAAAAGACCAAAACCCGCGGAATCCCTGCCTCTTTGTCGGTAGAAACTGTCTTGATGCGTGCAAATAGCTAATGGTAAATTCCGTACTCTTTCGTCTGAAACTTTTCGAAACTCCCCTTCTTTACAGTGTCTCTCTACCTCTTTTTTCTTATGGAAACAGT
>CAZTRG010000340.1:0-9055 GCA_964615885.1 uncultured Planctomycetia bacterium
CCGAAGGCCTCAAGAACCCCCTCGAGCTTTTCCAGGGACAGGCCGTAAACCTCGATGTCGATATCATCCGGCCCTCCCGATGCGTCGGGAACCGCACGTTCCAGCTCATAGAGAACCTGGTCACGAACAAAACCGCCCACCTGGATGGCCCGGCCTCCGGCAGCTGCAATCGCCCCGGCCACATCCAGGATGATCGAAGGTAATGTTTCGTGGTTCATGGCGTGATCCTAACATAAACCCCCAGGGCAGTAGCCGCAGGCATCTGAGAGAAGAACCCCGGCAAGCTGTACTTCGACTGCAGGCTTCTTCGTGTTAATCTGGGCCTGCTGAGAAATTTCCTCGAACCGGAAGAAAATCGCATGAAGCCCATTATCTCCATTCTGCTGGCCCTGGCCTGCTGCGCCACCTGCCTGCCCTGCGGGGCAGAAGACTGGCCGACCTACCGCCATGACAGCGCGCGCTCAGCCACCACCGGCGAGAAGCTCCCGGCCGGGCTCGTCGAGGCCTGGGTGTACCGCTCCCGGCGCCCACCCCACATGGCCTGGCCCGGCGCGGCCAAGTGGGATGGCTGGCACAAGATCTATGGCCTCAAGGACCGGATGATCTTCGACAGGGTCTTCCATGTATCTGCCGTGGGAGACGCCGTCTACTTCGGCTCATCATCAGAAGACAAGATCACCTGCCTGGATGCTGCCAGCGGCAGCACCCGCTGGACCTTCTACACCGAGGGACCTGTGAGGCTCTCCCCCACCATCGCTGCGGGAAAACTGTACGCCGGCAGCGATGACGGACTGGTCTATTGCCTCAACACCACCAATGGAAAGCTCGAATGGAAATACAGGCCGGGCCCGGGCAAACGGCAAATTCCCGGTAACGAGCGAATGGTGTCGATGTGGCCGGTGAGAACCAGTGTTCTTGTACGGGGGAAGGTCGCCTTCTGCGGTGCAGGAGTCTTCCCCTGGGAGGGTGTCTATCTCTGCGCCCTCGACACCTCCACAGGAAAAGAGCTCTGGAAAACCGGCATGAAGGATCTTCCGGCACAGGGCTACCTGCTCGCCTCATCGAGCCGCCTCTACGTAACCACCGGCCGGGAGCGCCCGGTGATCTTCGACTCCCGCAACGGCCGCAAGCTCTACCAGGTAAAAGGCGGCGGTGGAGGCACCTATGCCCTTGTAACCGGGGACATGCTGCTCTACGGGCCCGGCAAGACCGGGGAGATGAGCGTCTTCAAATCAAACCGAAAGGATCAGCTGGCCAGCTTCAAGGGCAACCAGATGATCGTAACCCCGAAGGTCTCCTACCTGCTGAGCGACAAGAGCCTCGCAGCACTTGACCGCTCCCGCTATCTCGAGCTGCACGAAAAGCGTGAGGCTCTCAAGGCCAGCAAGGGAAAGATCTCCGGGCAGCTCAAGAAACTGGGGAAGAACGCCTCCTCCCCCACCGGAAAGAAGCTGCGGACCGAGCTGGGCAGGCTGAACCTCGAGATCGATAAGTTCTCAGTCGCTATGAAGAAGTGTTTCAAGTGGCAGGTCGCCTCGGACTATCCCCTCTCCATGATCCTGACCCGCGACAGGGTCTTCGCCGGGGGAAAGGGAAAGATCGCCGCCTTTGACACAAGGACGGGCAAGATCACCTGGAAGAAAACGGTCCGTGCAAACGCCTACGGCCTGGCTGCGGCCTCCGGCCGGCTCTATGTATCAACCGATGATGGCAGCATCTACTGCTACCAGGCCCCTGGCAAGGGCGCGAAGGAGGCAAGACAATGAACCGCAAGCTCACAGCGGCCCTCCTTTTCGGATTTGCTCTCCTGCTTCCCTGCTCCGCCGCCAGGGCCGCGGAGAAGGAATATCGCTGGGGTTTCCATGCCGACCAGGTCGAAAACGGACGGCTGAAGCCCCTCGCCGGTTCCCATGAAGCCGGGATCGAGGGGACCGTCCAGTTTGCCACCTCGCCCTCGGGACTTGGCGCACTCGCCCTCGATGGTAAAAGCAACTCCGTCATCGTTACCAGTGACCCCCGCCAGCTGGCCGGGCTACCGGATCGCAGCCTCACCCTGGAGGGGTGGGTTCTGATGCGTTCGCAGAAGGAGTGGTCCGGGATAGTCGGCGCATTCCAGGACAACGGAGATTACGAAAGAGGATTTGTACTCGGGTGCCATAAGAAAAACTTCTACTTCGGAATCGCCACCCAGTCGACAGGTCGGATGACCCATCTCTATGGTTCCAGCGAATATGAAACCGGCAAATGGTACCACGTGGTCGCCAGGTATGATTCGCGGCGGGGAGAAGCCTCCCTGTGGGTCAATGGAAAGCTGGATGCACAATCTGAAAAACCGGGAGGGAAGATCCTGCTCACGCCCAGCGGTTTCTTCGAGATCGGCAGCTACCACGATGAGAACGAATACTATCGCACCGAGGGAATGATCCATGAGATCGGCGTCTACTCCTCGGCGCTGAAAACAGCCGATATCGCCAGGCGCTACCGGGCCAAGGCCGGCAAGCTGCCGCCTCCACCGCGGGAGATCTACGGTCCCTTCGCAGAGGTCTTCGGGCCTTTTGTCGAATTCACCGACCGCCAGACCATCGAGATCAGCTGGGAGACACCCTGGCCTGCAAAGGGCATCGTCAAGATCCGGTCGGGACAGGTCGAGCCGCTGGTGCTCGGGGAAAACGAGGCGCGTACCAGTCATCGGATCACCGTCCCGGACATCAAGCCGGAGGCCCTCTACCGCTACCGCATCATCTGCAGGGCCGAGGGCAGGCCGGAGCTGATGACCAGGGAGTTTGAGTTTGACTCGACCTTCAACTATGCCCCCCACCCCGATCCCCTGGCCAGGAACCCCTTCAAGACGGATGAGTGGACCCCGCTTTACCGGGAAGCCGCAAAGAGAATCATCGAGGCCGCCGGGATCTCCAGGGGTTATTGCCTCGTGCTGGGCTCCGGCGAGGGACGGCTGGCCTACCACCTGGCAAAACTCAGCCAGCTGCGTATCGTGGCGGTTGAGAAGGACCCCGAGCTGGTCCAGAAATCGCGGGCCGCGATGGATTCAGCCGGGCTCTACGGATCCCGGGTCAGTATCCACCAGTCTGAAGGAGCCCTGCCCTACGGCCCCTACTTTGCCAACATCATCTGCTCTGACTCGCTCCTGCGAACAGGGGTCCTGCCGGAGGATGCGGCCGGCACCTACCGGCTCTTGAGGCCCTGCGGCGGGGTCCTGGCCTTCGGACACCTGGCGAAGCCCACCCTCTTGCAAGCGAAGCTCAGGACCTGGCTGAAGCTCGGCGGAGGCGGGGAAGAGCTGAAGGAGGCCGGCAGGCTCTGGGTGCATACCAGGAAGGCCCTGCCGGGCGCCGGTGACTGGACCCACCAGTACGGGGTTCCCGACAACTCAGCCTGTAACTATGACGAGCGGGTCGGCGGTAAGCTCAAGGTCCAGTGGTGGGGAAGACCCGGACCGCGCGCGATGGCCGACAGGGGCCCCCGGAACCCGGCGCCCGTCTCAGCCAACGGTCGGCTGTTTGTGCAGGGATTGAGAGTCCTCTTCGGCATCGATGCCTACAACGGGACCATCCTCTGGAGCAAGCAGATGCCGACCATGCGGCGGGCCAACATGCCGCGGGGCAGCTCCAATATGGTTGCCACAGATGACATACTCTACGTAGCCCTGCAGTCACAATGCGCCGGCTTCGATGCGCAGACCGGCAGGCTCGTCATGAAGGCAGACCTGCCCGCCAGCGCTGACGATGGCCTGGAATGGGGCTATCTCGCCGCCAGCGGCGACAAGCTCGTCGGCAGCACCACCCGCAAGGGCGGTAACTACCTCGGTGATGGCGGGCAGTGGTTCGAGGACTTCAAGAAAGAAGAGACCGCCAAGGTCGTCAGCGATGGGCTCTTCGTCCTGGACAGGAAGACCGGCAAGAAGAGGTGGTCCCGCGAGCAGGGAGTTGTGATCAACTCCACGATCACGGTTTCCAAGGGGATTGTCTATTTTGTGGAGAGCCGCAACCCCGCCGCCAAGAAGAGTCGGCAGGGACGGCTGCAGAACGAGATCAGGACCGAACAGTACATCGTCGCCCTGAACCTCGACTCCGGCAGCTTTCTCTGGGATAAAAAGGCCGACTTCAGCAACTGCGAGTTCACGACCTATATGTCCCATCACGGCGACACGCTCCTGGTGGCCGGAACCGACAAGAACAAGAACTATCACACCTACGCCTTCGACACCGCCGAGCGCAAGCCGCTGTGGGAGCACCACACCAAGACCCGCAAGACCCATCACAGCGGCCACCTGATGCACCCGGTCATCATCGATGACAAGGTCTTCCTCAATAAGCACACCTTCAACCTCCGGTCCGGGGACGTCATCAAGGTCGACCCTTTCGATTACCACGGCTGCGGTACCATGAGCGCATCGGCAAGAGCCATCTTCCACCGCTTCGAATACCACGGCATGCTTGATCTCGAGACCGGCAAGCGAACCGAGTTTACAGGCGTACGCGGCAATTGCTGGCTCGGACAGATCCCGGCAGGAGGCCTGCTGCTGGCTCCTGAAAGCGGAGCCGGCTGCTCCTGTACCCATGCCATCCAGACCTCCATGGCCTTCGTTCCAGAGGACGACTGAGGGACATGCGGGGCTATTTCCAATTCGTTCTGCGCCATCGCATCCCGGTATTGCTCCTGATCGCGCTCATCAGCACGGGCGGTGCCTGGAGCCTCCTGAACGCGAAGATCTCATCCTCACTGGGAAAGCTCTTCCTCGCCAACAGCCCTGCCTATGATCAATACCTGGCCAGGGTCGATGAATTCGGCAGCGATGAACAACTGATTATCGCCTTTGAAGAAGAAGATGTACTGGCTGCAGACTCGCTCCTGCGCCTGGAAAAAGTAATCCAGGCACTCCGGAAAGAGCCGGGAGTCGGCCGGGTCATGAGCCTGCTTGATAACCGGCAGGTTTTCAAAAAATCCGGGGAAGGTGGGCTCGAGGCCCGGATTAAAGAGCTCGGCAGCTCCAGGGAAAAAACGGATGCGGCGAGAGCAGAGCTGCTCGGTGACCGCTTCACCGGGAAAATCCTTCTTTCCAAGGATTCCCGCCATGGAGCTGTCCTCATCACGACCCTCGCTGACGGCACCCACGGCATGGAGGACTCCATTTCCTTTGTGGGCAGAATCCAGGGCGTCTTCCTCCGGGAAGGCTACAAGAAAGAACACCTGCACCAGGCCGGAGGCATCGCGATCGTTTCGGAGATGATGAAGCAGACCCACTTCAACCTGGAGCGCCTCTTTCCGATTGTCTGTTTTCTCCTGGTCCTGACGGTCTACTTCCTCTTCAGGCAGATCTGGCCGGCCCTGGTCTCCACCTGCATCGCCGTGGTGGCTGTCACCTGGACAATGGGGATTGCCGTAGCTATGGACCCGGAGGTCAGCATCATGCTGGCCGCCATCCCCGCCGTCATTCTCATCATCTCCTTCTCAGATGTTATCCATCTCTGCAGCGCCTACCTCCTTGAGCTGAAAAAAACCGGGGACAAGACCGAGGCCATCCTGCGCAGCGCCGAAGATGTCGGAAAGGCCTGCATCTACACCTCCATCACGACCTTTGTCGGCTTCCTGGCGCTGGCCCTCGTGCCAACCCCGATCTTCAGAAAACTGGGACTGCTGCTCGGGCTGGGTGTCGGAATCGCCCTGGTGCTGGCGATGACCCTCTTTCCCATTCTCCTCTCCTTCCTGCGCCCTCGCACCAGCTGGACCGCCGGAATCGCCTCGGTCAGCCAGGACCTGCTGGATCGCTTCCTCTCCGCGGCCAGGAAACTCAGCCTCGCAAGGCCATGGTTGATCATTATTTTCTTCGCCGGGCTGCTGGCAGCCAGCATCTTCGGGATCTCGAAGATCAAGGTCGAAAATGACATCGCCAGGCGGCTTGGTGAAAACAATCCCGTTCGCCGGGATACCGAGTATTTCATCAAACACTTTGCGGGAACCAATGTGCTCGACCTTTACCTGGAATCCGAAGAAGCAGGCGGCTTGCTGGAGCCGGAAGTCCTGCAGGCGGTCACCGAGCTCGAAAAGAAACTGGTGGAGCTCGCCGAGGTGGACTCGGCTGTCTCGATCGCCACCATCATCTCAGAGCACTACCGAAGACTGCCGGCCTTCCTGACCAGCGGCAGGGTCCTTCCCGCCAGCCGGTCCCTGCTGGAGAAATATGTCGAGGAGATCGGCAAGAGGGATCCGGAGGGCCTCCGCTTCCTCTTGAATTCCGAACGGCAGAGATTGAGATTGTTTGTACGCCTGAACGTCCCGGGCCTCCGACAAACCCACGATGCGGGAGAGAAGGTCGCCCGGCTTGCAGAAAAACACCTCGAGAAGCTCCCGGTAAAAACCGAGACCACGGGAATGGCCTACCTTATCGGCGGCTGGCTGGACCGGATCATCGCTGCCCAGAAAAGGGGCGTTGGAATTTCCTTTGTCGTTATCACGGTGCTGATGGTCATCGCCTTCAGGTCACTGCGTGCCGGACTCTGGTCGATGATTCCCAACGCGCTTCCCCTCATCGTCCTGGGGGGCTATGTCGGCCTGGCCTGGGAGTTCACCGATTCCGACACCTTCATGATCGCCATGCTCGCCATTGGAATGGGAGTCGATGACACGATCCATTTCCTGGCAAGGTACCGCCTTGAAGTGAGCCGCAACGACAATATTGAGGACGCTCTCAAAAACACCTATCACTATGCCGGCCGGGGGATCGTGATGACGACCCTGATCCTGACCATCGGCTTCTGCCCCTTTATTTTCTGCCAGTATTTCAGCCTGCAAATCCTCGGCACCCTCCTGCCCCTGGTGCTTGTTGTCGCATTGCTGGCCGACCTGCTGCTCCTGCCGGCCCTGGCGCGCCTGCGGCTGCTGCGCTTCTGAGACAGGAGTCGCTGTGAAAGGAATGCTTTACCACCAGCAGCAAAGAAGGCACAAGGGAAGCACTTAATATGCCCTCGAAATCAAAAAGCCCCTACAACGGGCTCCTGAACATCAACAAGCCGGCTGGTATCACCTCCCACGATGTAGTGGACAGGGTGCGCAGGGTGCTCGGACAGAAGCGAGTCGGCCATGCCGGCACACTCGACCCCGCCGCCACGGGAATCCTGCTGGTCTGCGCAGGGCAGGCCACACGGCTTGTCGAATACCTCGTACCGGGGACCAAGACATACCAGGGGGCCATCGTGCTCGGCAGGAGCACCAACACCTATGACCGCGAAGGCGAAACAACCGGCGAGGCCGATACAAGACACCTTGAGCGCGAGCTGGTGGAGGACGCCATGGCCGGGTTCATCGGTGAGATCGAACAGGTTCCACCCGCCTATTCAGCCATCAAGCGTGACGGGATCCCTGCCTACAAGCTGGCACGTAAAGGCAAAAGCGTCGACCTTCCGGCGCGCAGGATCCGGATCGATTCCTTTGAGCTCGTGGAGTGGGAATGTCCCCGGCTTGACTTCCGTATCGTCTGCCAGTCAGGAACCTATGTGCGCTCAGTTGCCCATGACCTCGGTGCCGCGCTCAAGACAGGAGGATACCTGGAATCTCTTTCCAGGACCGCCAGTGGGTCCTGGAAAATTGAAGACAGCATAAGCCTCGAGGAGCTTGAGGATGCCGGTGCCGGGGACCGGCGCGATGAGCTCATCAAGCCCCTGTCCGGGGTGCTGCCGGACATGCCGAAGGTTACCATCTCCGACCAGGAAGCCGGGCGGCTCGGTCACGGCCAGGCGCTGGAACTCGAAGTGGATGGCCAACCTGGAACCATTGGCGCCTGGACCTCTGCCGGGAGGCTGGTCGCAGTGCTGGTGCCGGGAGGCCCCAACAGGTGGAATCCGAAGAAGGTCTTCCCGGCGGAGGGTTGAAGCTACTTTCCAGGGGCCTGCTGCAACCCGGCCTGCTTCAAAACCGCAGCCAGCTTGCTCTCAAGGAACGACAGCTCTGCCTTGCGGGACTTCAGGGCATCACGGATTGCACGAGCCTTGCTGGAGAGCAGGGCATCGGCTGAAAACCGCTGTACATCGAGCTGGAGCCCGCTGACCTGCTCCCGGCAATCGGCAATCGCAAGCTCGAGACGTTTCTTCAACCCACTTGCCACCTGTGGACCAGCCTCAGCTATATCGCCGACGAGCTCTTCCACTGTATAGCCGGACTCAAGAAGAGAGCCGAATTCCCCAGCCCCCTCTGCCGGACCACCGGCAGCTGGCCCGCTGGAATCTCCGCCACAACCTGCCGAGGCCAGCAGGAAAAGAATGAGAACGGAAAGCCATTTGTATTGCATGATCTTAGCCCCATCGGGTTACCGGGATTGACGCACTGGAACCGGACACTCCTTCGTCCGGGGAACCCGACTTTTTAGCACAATTCAGCCCGGCAGACAATCGAGGCATCTCCCTCGTGCAGAAACTCTGAAGATCTCTGTGGACCGCCCCACAAAGGCGTGTCGTTTTCAACCTTGATTCACTATCCTGTGAGAACAATCCAGCAGGACCAGGCTATGAGCAGGAAAAACCAGGACCAGGAAGAACACGGCTTCACAACCCGGGCCATTCACTCCGGAAACGAGTGGAACAAGACCAGGGGGCTGACCCCACCGATCTTCCAGACCTCGACCTTCACCCTCGAAAATCTCGAGGAGGGAGTCAAGATGGGGCAGGCTGTTGCCCCACCGGAGTTCTACACCCGCTGGGGAAACCCGACCACGAAACAGTTCGAGGCGGTCATGGCCGAGCTGGAGGGTTCGGAGGCAGCGCTGGCCCTCTCCTCCGGCATGGGCGCCATATCCGCTCTCATCCTGTCTCTGCTGCAGGCAGGTGACCACCTCCTGGTGGGCCGCTCGATCTACTCAGGTGTTCACGAGCTGGCCAACGGGATCCTGCCCCGCTTCGGAGTCAAGTCCTCAGCCGTTGATGCCGCAGACCTTGATGCCCTCGCCGCCGCGATCACTCCTGACACAAAAGCTCTCATCGTTGAGAGCCCGACCAACCCGACCCTGGAAATCTGTGACCTGGAAAAGGTGGCGGCCCTGTGCCGC
>CAZTRG010000341.1:0-31707 GCA_964615885.1 uncultured Planctomycetia bacterium
GAGGACTTTGTCAGTGGCGGTGGCGGACTGGTGATTGTCCACGCCGCCAATAACGCCTTCGGCGGCTGGAAAGAATACAACAAGATGATCGCTCTTGGCTGGCGCAACAATAAGTACGGCCCCCGGCTGACAGTGGATGATTCCGGCAAGGAGATCATTACTCCGGCGGGGCAGGGGCCGGGAGCCGGCCATGGTCGTCAGCATGCCTTCGAGATCATCGTTCGCGACAGCGAGCACCCGGTCATGAAGGGTATGCCGAAGAAATGGATGCATGCCCGTGATGAGCTCTATCACGGCCAGCGGGGCCCGGCGAAGCTGCACCTTCTCGCGACGGCCTGGTCTGACAAGAAGACCGGCGGCACAGGTGCCCACGAACCGATGATCTGGCATGTTCCCTATGGCAAGGGGCGTGTTTTCACCACCGTTATGGGGCATGTGGACCCGACGGATTCCATACGCTGCGTAGGTTTCCAGACGGTGATGTGCAGAGGCTCGGAGTGGGCTGCAACAGGCAAGGTGACCCTTCCCATCCCGGCTGACTTTCCTACCGACAAGGTGAAGCTCGCTCCCTGAAGACTTGCAACCAGGTTCGCTTTTTCAGGGTGTGTCCACGTCCGGGATCTCCCTGGCGGCCACTCCTGCATCGCAATAGAGGCGCTCGAATACCTCCCACCAGTCGCTGAGGGAGCGGCAGGAGATGAAGGCTTTCTCAGCTTTTTCCGGGTCGGGATGGTGGACCGAGAACTTGATGCCGAATTTGCGCATGAGCCTTTGTGTCTTGCCTTCGGTGTGAAACCTGCTGCAGAGCTCAAAATGTTCCCGCAGTACAGAGCCCTGTTCCTGCAGGCTGGGGGGGCGCGGGGCTCTGCCCTCCAGCAGGCGGCCTGCCTGGCGGAAGACCCATGGGTTGCCGATGGCTCCCCTGGCTATGGAGACGGCATCGACTCCCGTACTCGAGATCATCTCGAATACTGATTCGGGCGTAAAGATATCTCCTGAGCCCATGATTCTGAAGTCGGGATAGCGCTGGGTGAGGCGTGTGAGAAAACTCCACCTGGAGGGCCCCTCGTATTTCTGGCGAACGGTGCGGCCATGTACGGTGGCGGCAAAAAAACCCTGCCCAATGGTCTCCTCAAGGATCTGGAAAAAGTTGGCCTCTGAATCCTCTTCGTCGTCAAATCCCCGCCGCAGCTTGATCGTAAGGGGGGCGCGGCCTCCCACAGCCTGGCTGACCTCCCGGATGATTGCGCTCGCTTTTTCAGGGCTGTGAAGCAGGTGCCCTCCGCGGGCATGGCCGCGGAGTCTCTTCACCGGGCAGGCCATGTTGAGGTCGATCACGTCATAGCCAAGCTCGAGAAGCACCGTCGCTGCCGCTGCCATTTCACTGGGTTCGGAGCCCATGAGTTGTCCGGCTATTGGATGGTCCTCAGGGTCCAGCTCGGCATCCTTCAACCCCTTTCCTCCATTGACGAGAAACCGGTCGGGCATCGCCTCGGTTACGCAATAGGGGCTTCCATGCCGGCGCGCAATGATGCGCATGGCGGCATCTGAATAGCCCTGCAGTCCGGCCTGGAAGAAGGGGCGGTTGTTCAGCCAGGCGAAGGCGCCGGGTAGCTCCTTATTTACAGTGCCCGGCGGCGAGGTGGGGCTTGCCGGCTCCGGCCGGCCGCTGGCTTCGTCTGCTGTCATGGCCTGTTCGCAAGCACCCTGGTAATACTCCCGATGGCGACCTTTGCCAGGCTCTTTGAGTTGCAGTGCTCTGAGTTGGACATCACCACCACGCCCAGCTTTTTTGCCGGGAAGATAAGCATCCGGGTCCTGGTCTTTTCCTGTCCCCCGCTGTGGGCTACCTGCAGGTCTTCTCCTGCGCCGCTGATGTTGAACCCGAAGCCATAGGTGGTCGGCCTGGAATTCTTCAGCTTTCTCGGTGTCCACATCAACTTCTCGGTCCCGGAGCTGACGAGCCTGCCATTGATCAGCCCCCGGGCAAAAGCGGCAAGATCATCGATGCTGGATATAAATCCACCTCCACCGAGCTTCCAGCTGACATCGGTGTTGCTTGAGGGGACGATCTTCCCGAGCCGCTTTCTGTAGCCGACAGCGCGGTGGGGGATGCTCTTCCACTGGTAGTCAGGTTGCAGGGTGGTCATGCCCAGTGGCCTGGCGATGCGCTTTTCAACCTGGGAGGCGAATTTTTCCCTGCCGGCCCTCTCGACCACGGCGCTGAGAAGAATGTAGCCATGGGTTGTATAGGAAAATTTTTCTCCAGGCTGGTTCACCAGGGGTGAATCCTTGAAGGTGTCCAGGGCCAGGATGACACTTTCAAAAGGGTTCGGGGTGTCGTATTCACGCCTGGTTCGAATCAGCTTGCCGTTGGTGTAGTGAACGATTCCCCCCTGGTGGCAGAGCAGGTCCCGGGTGGTGATCAGGGTCTTCTTGTCAGGAAATTCAGGAACGTAGCTCCTGGCATCTTTACGAAGATCGAGGAGCTTTTTCTCGTAGAGCTGCATGGCTGCCACCGAGGTCAGGCTCTTGGAGATCGATGCCCAGCGAAAGAGAGTCTTGCGGGTCACGGGGATCTTTTTTTCCCGGTCTGCGAGTCCGTAGCCTTTCAGGTAGACGATCTTCCCGTCCACGATGATCCCGAGTGCAGCCCCAACGAGGGATTGTCTCGCGATTTCTTCCTGCATGTCCTTGTCGACCTGGTCGCGTGCCGCTTGCTCCAGGTCGGCTGCATTCAGCAGGGGGCCCCGGCAGAAAAACAGGAGGGCCATGATCACCAGCCTGGTTGCTGCAGCAGGGAGGCAGAAATAGGTCGGCATTTTTTCGTCCTTTGCGGGGATCAGGCGATGAGCTTATCGACGACCTCTCCGCCGACATCGGTAAGCCGGAAGTCCCGGCCCTTGAAGCGGTAGGTGAGCCGCTCATGGTCAAAGCCGAAAAGGCGAAGCAGGGTGGCGTGGAAATCATTGATGTGCATGCGGTCCTTGACTGCGTGCCAGCCGACATCGTCGGTCGCTCCGACCACCTGTCCTCCCTTGATCCCTCCTCCGGCCATGAAGATGCTGAAGCTGAAGGGGTGATGGTCGCGGCCGGTATTGGCAGAGCGCCCGCCCCGGTTTTCCCCAAGGGGTGTCCTGCCGAATTCGGAGCCCCAGACCACCAGGGTTTCATCCAGCAGTCCGCGTTGCTTGAGATCTTTGATGAGCGCTGCCACCGGCTGGTCGGCCATGGTTGCGTTGTAGCGCAGCTCAGGCTCCAGGTTGCTGTGGTGATCCCAGGATGCATGGTAGATGTTGATGAAGCGGACGCCGCGCTCGACCATTCGCCTTGCCAGCAGGCAGTTGGTGGAGAAATTAGAGAAGACGTTTTTCCCGCCGCCTCTGCCGGCGTTGGATATATCTTTGCGGCCGACTCCGTACTGCTCGAGCGTAGCCTTGCTTTCGTCCCGAAGGTCGATGAGCTCCGGGGCTGATTTCTGCATCCGGTAGGCCAGCTCGTAGGAGGCGATCCGGCTCTGGATTTCCGGGTCGAGGGTTTCCTTGTATCTCTGGTTGTTGAGGTCCCGCAGTGCGTCCAGGCTGGCCCGCTGCAGATTGGCATCGAGGCCCGGAGGATTGTCGAGATTGAGGATGGGCTCTCCCTTGCCGCGAAAGAGGACTCCCGCATAGGTTGAAGGAAGGAAGCCGCTGGTCCAGTTGGAGGTGCCTCCACTCGATCCCCGGCCGGCGGTCAGGACGACGTATCCCGGCAGGTTCCTGGATTCTGATCCGAGACCGTAATTAAGCCAGGAGCCGACACTCGGACTTCCAAAAAGCGGAAGCCCGGTGTTCATCATGAGCTGGCCGGGATGGTGGTTGAACTGTTCAGAGTAGATGGATCTCACCAGGGCGATGTCATCTGCGCAGGTGGCGATATGGGGCAGGAAATCTGAGAGCTCCATTCCACATTGCCCGTGACGGGTGAACTTGCGGGGGCTCCTCATCAGCACGGCGGTCTTTTTCTTGATAAAGGCGAAACGTACATCTTTGGTCATGGATTCCGGCAGGGGTTTGCCGTGGAGCTCGTCGAGCTTGGGCTTGGGATCAAAGAGGTCGAGCTGGCTGGGGGCTCCGGCCATGAAAAGAAAGATGCAGTTTTTCGCCTTTGGAGCGAAGTGTGGAGGTTTTGGAGCCAGGGGGTTGAGGTTGCCGGCCGCCGAGCCCTCGGCTCCAAGCAGGCCCTCTCCCTGCAGCAGGTTGGCGAGCGCCAGGGTGCCGACTCCGCTTGCTGAGGTGGCCAGGAAGTTTCTCCGGGTCCTGGCGACCAGGTCATTGAGATTCGATGGGTTCACGATTTGACAGGCTCTCAAGGGGTTCTAGCAATGTTCCTGATCCATCGGACCACAGAGGGTTTTAACTGTCCAGAAAATGCATGGGAATGGGGGCTTATTGTCGGCCTGTTTTCAGTGGAGCCCTGCCAAAGCCCGGCCAGATTCGCAGCAGGCCCAGGATTCCCCTCAAGGTGATCGTGCAGACAGTGACAAGCCAGACGAGGGCCAGGCAGTCCTCCCCGGCTGTGTCGATGAACCTTAACCCGATGACCCCTGCCAGGGTGGCCAGCACCACTGTGTTTCTCATGAAGCCATAATCCCCTGTTCCCCAGTGGACTCCGTCTGTTGCGAAGCAGAGACCATTGACAGGCTGGCAGAGTGAGCTGATGAGCCAGCCCCCTGCGATCAGGTGCATGGCATCGGGTGGGACCAGGAGCAGGGCCAGGGGTTCCTGCAGGAGGAGCAGCAATCCCATCAGCAGGAATCCACTCGCCACGCTCCAGACGACCGTGACCGCGGCGGCCTTCCTGGCCAGCTGGCGTTTTTCCTGTCCGATGAACCCTGCCACCAGGCTCTGTCCGACAACGGCGTAGGCATCAAGCAGCAGTGCGGTGATGAACCACAGGAGCCGGAAAACCTGGTGCGCGGCTGCTGTATGGTCTCCGGCCAGGGCTGCTGTGCGGGTTGCGAGGATCAGGAACAGGTTCAGCGCGCCGGTGCGTACCACCATGTCACGTCCCATGGCGAGGAGGTAGCTCATTGTCGGCCGATGAATGCAGAGGTGAAAGCCGACCTTTTTCTTCAATGCGAGCAGGGCCCAGGCCAGGCCGATCCACTGGCTGATCACGCTGGCCCAGGCAGCTCCGGCTACTCCCATGGCGGGGATAGACCCGTAGCCGTAGATCATGACCGGGTCGAGGATGATGTTGAGGGCATTGATTCCAATCGAGATATAGAGCGGGGTTCGCATGTCCTGGACGCCGCGCAGAGCTCCAAACGCTGCAAATCCGATGAGGACCGCCGGGGCCCCGAAAAGCCGGATCTGCATATACTCGATGGTGTCTTTCCTGACCTCTCCAGTGGCGCCCATCGCCCCGGAGATCCACTCGAGGGCTGGAAAGAGCAGGAACATTGCAAGGCTCAGGAGTGCCGACATCACCAGGGCGGTTCCAACTCTCCGATGAAGGAGGCCCCTGTCGTTTTTCGCCTGGGCGCCTGCAGCAAGTGTCTGGATCCCCACGCCAATAAAGTTGAGTATCCAGAAAGCGCTGGAGATGACCGAGGTGGCAATAGCCAGCGCGGCGAGTGGGGCGGAGCCGAGCTGGGCAAGGAAATAGGTGTCAGCTGCGGAGGTCAGCGGCTCGGCGATGCTCGTACCCAGTACAGGCAGAGCCATCACCAGGATCGTACGGCCCGGCTTTTCTTTAAATGTCTGGCTGTGTTCTTTCAATGGGTGCCCGGTTTATATTCCCTGGTGTCAGCCCCCGGCTGTTTTCCAGGGAGGTGCCGTACAGATTGATCTTGTTCACAGCCTACTTATAATGGAGTTCGCCGGGAATGCCCATGCTGCAAGGCAGGGGCAGAGTTCGACTGCTGTTCTCCCCGGCCTGGTCATTGTCCAACTGGACAGGTGAGTATACCGATGCGAAACCAGTTCATCCTGCCAATCCACCTTGCTGCTCTCAGCTGCATCCTGCCGGGGCTGTGTCTGCAGGGAGCCGACCGTCCCGTCGATTTTTCAAATGATGTGATGGCAGTCTTGTCCAAGGCCGGCTGCAACCAGGGTACCTGTCATGGCAACCGCAAGGGCAAGGGGGGCTTCAAGCTTTCGCTGAGGGGGCAGGATCCGGAAAGGGACTTCGAGGTGATTACCCGGGGCCTGGGGGGGCGGCGGGTCGACCGGGTGAATCCTGGTAAGAGCCTGATCCTGCTGAAGCCGACGGCTGTTCTTGCCCATGAGGGGGGGCGCCGTTTTGGTGAAGGAGAGACCCCCTTTCGAATCCTGAGGGATTGGATTCGGGCCGGGCTTCCGGGCCCCGCCGCGGCTTCCCCCAGGCTGCAGGAGCTTGAGGCCATCCCGGGAGAGGGGCTCAATGTTATCGTGGAGCCTGCTTCTGAATTGAAAATCCGTGTTTTCGCAGGGTTCTCCGACGGCAGCAGGAGAGAGGTCAGCGATCTTGCCGTTTATGAAACCTCCGGCGATGCGGCCGAGGTTTCCCCTGGCGGACTCGCCAGGAGAGTCTCTTTCGGGGAGGCAACCATCCTGGTCAGGTACCTCGGACACCAGGTTCCTGTCCGGCTGGCCTTTGTGCCCTCGCGGGAGAGCTACCGCTGGAGAGGGCATCCCGAGAAAAATTTCGTCGACCAGGAGGTCTTCGGGAAGCTCAGGCGCATGCGGATGAATCCCTCCGGGATCTGTGACGATACGACCTTTCTGCGGCGTGCGACCCTTGACCTGGCCGGTCGCCTGCCGACAGCTGCGGAGGCAAGGGCCTTCAGCGCTGAAAAAGAAGAGGGCAAGCGTGCGCAGAAGATCGACGAGCTGCTTGAGAGCGACGAGTTCTCGGATTTCTGGGCTCTCAAGTGGGGAGACCTGTTGCGCAACGAGGAAAAGGCGCTCGACCGAAAGGGCGTCCAGGTCTTCCATCGTTGGATTCGAGAAAGCATCGCAGAGAAGAAGCCGCTTGATGTTTTTGCACGGGAGATTCTCACTGCGCGTGGGAGCACCTACACGAATCCGGCTGCCAATTATCTTCGCGCCAACAGGGACGTTCTCCAGCGCGCTGAGAATACCGCGCAGGTATTCCTGGGCGTTCGGCTGGCCTGCGCGAAATGCCATACACATCCATTCGAGCGCTGGACCCAGGATGACTACTACGGCTGGGCGGCCCTCTTCTCCCGTGTGCGCTACAAGGTGTTTGAGAACAAGCGGCGCGACGGGCTTGATAAGAATGCCTTCGTTGGTGAGCAGGTTGTCTGGATGGCGAGAGATGGAGAGCTGAAGGATCCCCGCAACGGCAGCGGGGTGCCACCGCGGTTGCTGGGTACCGAGAGCGGGGTCCCCGCCGGTGACGTGGACCGTCTCGAGTTTCTCGCCGACTGGCTTGTCAGCAGGGACAACCCGTTTTTTTCAAGATCCCTGGTGAACAGGATCTGGTTCAACCTCATGGGCCGGGGGATTGTCGAGCCTGTAGATGACTTTCGTGAAACAAACCCGCCCAGCCACCCTGGCCTCATCACGGCTCTCGCGAGGGAATTACGCCGAAGTGATTTCGACCTCAGAAGTGTCATCCGCCTGATCATGAATTCAAATACCTACCAGCTCAGCTCGATCCCCCTGCCATCCAACGAGGGTACGGATACCGGCTTTGCCCGCGTCTCTCCCCGCCGGCTTGATGCTGAGCAGCTGGTGGATGGCCTTGGGCAGGTGCTCGGGCAGAGGCCCTCCTTCAATGGCTATCCGCAAGGGATCCGGGCTGTGCAGCTCCCGGGGACCAACGCCATCCTGCCCCGGTACAAAAAACCCAGCAGTGCGGATGTATTCCTCAGGCTTTTCGGGAAGCCGGAGCGCCAGCTGACCTGTGAATGCGAGAGGATGGCGCAGACCCACCTCGGGCAGGCTTTTCACCTGGTGAGTGGCCCGATGCTCCACGAGATGATCTCCAGCAGTGAGAACCGGCTCGGCAGCCTGGTTGACTCAGGGGCGAGTCATTTGAAGCTGATTGATGAGCTGTATTGGAGTGCCCTTGGGCGGCCTCCGGAAGAGGCAGAGGCATCCGCTGCAGTCGAGCTCTTTTCCTCCGCAGGCGGCAAGCGTGCCGCGCTGGAGGACCTGGCCTGGGCACTGGTCAATTCCAAGGAGTTCCTGTTGCGCAGGTAGACAGCCGCGATGAAAAGAAAAAATCTCAATACAGCCTCTCTGAATACCCCGGCGGGGGCCTGCCCGGGGTTTCCAGGTGCCGGCATCACCCGTCGTACTTTGCTGAGTGCGGGCGGGATGGGGGTGCTCGGTCTTAATCTCCCCGGGCTCCTGAGGGCTGAAGATGCCGCCTCGGCCGGGTCCCTACCGGTGCGAGCCAAGTCGGTGATCTTCCTGTTCCAGTTCGGCGGTCCCAGCCATATTGATACCTTCGATATGAAGCCCGATGCCCCTGCTGAAATACGGGGCCCGCATCAATCAATCAGCAGCGTGGTTCCCGGGCTCCCGGTGAGCGAGCATCTGCCGAAGATGGCCAAACAGATGGACCGCATCAGCCTGGTTCGCAGCATGCACCACACCATGAAAAACCACAACTCGGCAGCCTACTACGCGCTGACAGGGCACGAGCCCCCAAGGGATGACCAGAGGCTTCGAGATTCTCTCAGTCTCTACCCGGCCTATGGCTCGGTTGTCGATAAGCTGGCTCCCCTCAAGAGTGAGCTGCCGACCTTTGTCTCCTATCCGCACGTGATCGCCGATGGGTCTGTCACCCCGGGGCAGCGCGCCAGCTTTCTCGGCAAGGCGCACGACCCCTTCTTCTTTGCGGAAGATCCCTACAGCAAGAATTTCAAGCTTCCCGAGCTCAGCCTCCCTTCCGGACTCTCCTTTGAGCGTCTGCAGCGAAGAAGAGAGATGCAGAAGCTGATTGATTCGCAGTCGAAGCTCCTTGAATACTCAGCTTCGGCGCAGGGGCTCGATGACTATTATAAAAAGGCCCTGGCGATGCTGAGCTCTACCCAGGTACGGGATGCCTTTGATATCTCGCGCGAGCCGGAGGCTGTTCGGGACCGCTATGGGCGCCATACCTATGGCCAGGGCTGCCTGCTGGCCCGCCGGCTTGTTGAGGCCGGCGTGAGATTCGTGACGGTTTATTTTGATTCCAGCATTGGAGGAAGGAGCACGACCTCCGGCGGTTGGGACACCCACGGTTTTGATAACACCAGGATGTTCCCGATTATCGAGAAGCGCCACCTGCCGATTACCGAGGAGACCCTGCCGACCCTTCTCGATGACCTTGAGGAGCGGGGGCTTCTCGAAGACACCCTGGTGGTCTGGATGGGGGAGTTCGGGCGCACTCCCAAGATCAACGCCAACAAGAGCCGGGATCACTGGCCACAGTGCTATTCGGCGCTGCTGGCCGGCGGTGGAGTCAAGGGCGGCTACATTCACGGCGCCTCCGATTCGACCGGAGCCTATCCCAGTCGAGATCCGGTCAGGCCTGATGACCTCTCGGCCACCGTGTTCCATCTCATGGGGATTGATCCTTCCACAGAGGTCCACGACACCCAGGACCGGCCCCTGGTGATCGCCGAGGGTGACCCGGTTCTCGACCTCATTGCCTGAGCGTCGCTGAGCCAGCCGGGTACTTTCCAAAGAGCCCGCAGCTTGGTAACCTGCTTGGCTCATCGGTTGATCAAGGCGAAACCTTTCCCGGAGCGATAGCATGTCAAAAGAATGGAATTTCAAGCAGGAGCTGGTGTCGGTATTCGGTAAGCCGATCGCCGAAAACCCCACCCAGTACATGATCGAGAAGGCCTTCGCCCATCATGGCCTGGACTGGCGGTATCTCTCGCTCGAGGTTGAGCCGGAGGACCTCGCCGACGCGGTAAAAGGCATGCGAGCGATGAACTTCCGTGGGGGCAATTGCACCATTCCCCACAAGGTGGCGGTAATCCCGCATCTTGACAGGCTCGGAGAGTCCGCAGCGATGATGGGGGCCGTTAACTGCATTGTTTGTGAAGGCGATGAGCTCGTAGGTGAAAATACAGATGGAAAGGGCTTCGTCCAGTCGGTTCGCGAGGTGACGGAACCCGAGGGCAAGAAGGTGGTGATCCTGGGCGCAGGAGGCGCTGCCAGGGCGATCGGTGTTGAGATGGGACTTGCCGGTGCGGTCAGTTTCACTATTGTCAACAGGACCCCGGAGCGCGGCCAGGAGCTGGCGGATCTGCTGGTGGAAAAAGTCGGTGTTGAGGCCCGCTTCGTACCATGGGAGGGCGATTTTGGAGTCCCCGGTGGAACGGACATCGTCGTCAATGCGACCTCGATCGGGCTCTTTCCTGATGTGGATGCACGGGTTGCGCTCGATGTAGAAACCCTGGAGCCGGGCATGGTGGTGGCGGACGTTATTCCCAATCCTCCGCGCACCCGGCTGGTAAAGGATGCAGGGGAGAGGGGTTGTACGGTGCTTGACGGCCTCGGGATGCTCGTCAACCAGGGGGTTGTCGGCTTCAAGTACTGGACGGGGGTCGATCCGGATCCGGAGGTCATGAGGGCGGCACTGCAGGAAGTGTTCGGTAGCTGATTCTTCAGTAAGGTTTGATAAGCAGGGGGCGAGATAGCAGATGAGCAGAGGTTTTCTTTCAGCAGGGGCCGGGCTTGTTCTTTTCAGCGTGATCGGCTGCTCGTCGGTTCCGGGTAAGAAGATATCCCTGCAGGAATACGTATCCCTCGAGGATGAAAGCTACTCCTGGGAGCTGCTCAGCTCAGACCGTGGCGAAGGGTACAGGATCTGTTCCCTGAAGCTTGTATCGCAGACCTGGCGAAGTGAAGGCGAGGTTGACCGGACGCTCTGGACCCATTCACTCTCGATTATTATCCCCGATGCCGCCAGGCAGGGGGCGGCCTCCAGCGGTTCCGCCGGGGTGCTCCTGGTGATCGACGGGGGCAGCAATACAGGAGAGCAGCCGGCGGGCTCTGATGACACTGCCATCAAGCTGGCCATTGATTCCGGCAGAATCGTGTCCCGCCTCGGAATGGTCCCCAACCAGCCGCTCGGTTTTGCTCCTGAATTCCGGGGACGCTACGAGGATGACCTGGTGGCTCATACCTGGAACCTGTACATGGAAACCGGGGACCAGGGCTGGCTGGCACGCTGGCCGATGGTCAAGAGCGCTGTCCGGGCCATGGATGCGGTAGAGGAGTTTCTCGCTTCACCCCCTGCGAGCGGGTTTGAAGATCCGCTGGAGGTGGAGGGGTTTATCGTCACCGGTGCGAGCAAGCGTGGCTGGACAACCTGGTTGACCGGGGCCACCGATTCCAGGGTTTCAGCTATTGTCCCCGTGGTGATTGATGTGCTGAACGTGGTTCCCTCTATGGATCATCACTATGCGGCCTACGGATTCTGGGCTCCCGCTGTTCGTGACTACGAGGAACAGGGAATCATGGCACGAAAAAATGAGGGAATTTACCGGGAGCTCATCCGGCTGGTTGATCCCTACTATTACCGCGACCGTCTCAAAATGCCGAAGTACATCGTCAACTCAGCAGGTGACCAGTTTTTCCTGCCTGATTCATCGCAGTTTTATTTTGATGAGCTCCCCGGCGAAAACTACCTGCGCTATGTCCCTAATACCGACCATTCCCTGTCAAATTGTGATGCGCTTGAAAGTATTGCTGCCTGGAGCAGCCTCGTAGCAGCCGGCTCTCCCAGGCCGAAATTCTCCTGGAGCATGGAAGCTGATGGCTCCATCCGGGTCTCAACAGCAGCCCCGCCCACCGAGGTGAGGCTCTGGCAGGCTGTGAACCCTGATGCGCGTGATTTCAGGCTGGCTACCCTGGGCGCAGCCTGGAGCAGCCGTCTCATTGACAGCGAAGGAAAGGGAGTTTATCACGGCCGGGTTCAACTTCCGGAGAAAGGCTGGATCGCTTTTTTTGTTGAACTGACCTATACACCAGTCCCTGGAAAAAAACTGAAATTCACCACTGCTGTCAGGGTGCTTCCTGATGTGCTGCCCTATATCGAGAAGCTCAGGGTATACCGTTCCGGGGAGACTCCTTGAGCCGGATAGGGATTCTCACCTAATCGGTAAGTTGTGCGTATCAATTCTTGAGAAGGTGGGCCGGATATTTTACCCTGTAGGCGCATACGTGATTGAAACGTGCAGTTTCAGTTCCGTAAGGGAATTCCGACTGGCAGAAGCCAGCGAGCTACATGAATCCAGCAGAGGATTGCTTCATGAATATCATCGAGAGATCTCTTCCTGTTTTCTTCCTACTTTTCCTGGCGGGGCTGGTTTCTTTACCGGGTTCGCTTCCAGCAGAAGAGAAGAAAGCCGCAGAGTTTACAGCTGACCAGGTTGGCTTTTTCGAGAAGGAGATTAAGCCTCTTCTCGAGGAGCGATGCTTCAAGTGCCACGGCGACAAGAAAAAAGTGAAGGGCAGCCTGAGGCTGAACTCGCGTGGGAACATCCTCAGGGGAGGAGTTGTCGGGCCGGCTGTTAATCTCGAGAATCCTGAAAAAAGCCTGATCCTGGAAATGATCAGCTACAAGGATGATGAGCATCAGATGCCCCCCAAGGGGAAGCTCCCCCAGGGCGAGATCGATCTCCTTACCCGCTGGGTGAAGATGGGGCTTCCCTGGACACCCGGTGCTGAGTCCGGTGAAGCTGCTCATGGTGCCGAAGGCTTTGCCGGTATCACGGATAAGGATCGAAGCTGGTGGGCCTACAAGCCACTGGAAAAGCCCGCGGTGCCCGCGGTCAAGAACAGTAAGTGGGTCAAGAACCCGATCGATGCATTTGTCCTTTCACGGCTGGAGAAGAAGGGCCTCAAGTCGGCCCCTCCTGCCAGCAAGGCTAGCCTGATTCGCCGGGCTTACTATAACCTGACCGGCTTGCCTCCGACGCCTGAGGAGGTGAAGGCTTTCGAGGCGGATGATTCGCCTGGAGCCTGGGAGGCCCTGATCGACAGGCTCCTTGAGTCCCGTCATTATGGAGAGAAATGGGGCCGGCACTGGCTCGACCTTGTTCGCTTTGCCGAAACACATGGTTACGAGCGCGACAGTAACAAGCCCAACGCCTGGCGCTATCGCGACTACGTCATCAAGGCTTTCAATGAAGACAAGCCCTATGACCGTTTTATTATCGAACAGCTCGCAGGCGATGAGCTCCCGGATGCCGATGCCGACAGTATTTCGGCGACGGGTTATTACCGCCTCGGGATCTGGAATGACGAACCGGCTGACAGGTTGCTGGCGAAGTACGACGTTCTTGACGGAGTGCTCTCCACGACGAGCCAGGTGGTCATGGGGATGACGATCGGCTGCGCGCGCTGCCACGATCACAAGAGAGATCCGATCCCCCAGGAAGATTATTACCGCATGCTCGCCTTCTTCCAGGATGTCACCAACATGAATGACCGCGCCACGCGGAAGGTCATGGACAATGTCGAGTCGGCAAAGTTCAAAGAAGAGGTGGCGCGCAAAGAGGCTGCCGAGAACGACCTCTACAACCAGGTGTTCCGGATTGAAGAAGACTTCAAGCTGGCCCTGATGAAGAAAGATGGGCTGAAGACAGCCCAGGGTGTCCGGGTCCCCGACATGGTCGAGCTGTCCTTCAAGTTCTATCGCGACACCTGGAAGAAGCTTCCGGATTTCGATCTGCTCAAGCACGAAACAGCGGGTCGCCTGGCCGATGGCTTTCTTTCTCTGAAGCCGGCCTCTCGCAAGCATGCGATCGGCCTGGTGTTTGAGGGTCGGCTGAAGGTCCCTGCGGCCGGGAAATACACTTTCCGGCTCTCCAGTACAGGAGGCGTACGCCTCCTGATCGATGGAGCGAAGGTCCAGGAGGCTGATGGGACGGGTAAGCATACCGCAGACGCGACTGCTGATCTTGCGGCCGGGCTCAGGAAGATCCGCCTTGAATATTTCAACGGCTACGATGAGCCGCAGCTTTCCCTGCTGTGGTCCGGACCGGGTTTCGAGAACCGGGCCCTGACGGTTACCAGGGAGGAAGGCGCAAGTCTTGTCAGTGATTCAAGGAAGACTCCCGAGCGCTGGTCCTATACCTTCAAGAACCCCGGTTCCGGCTGGGCGAGACCCGGCTTCAAGATGAAGGGCTGGAAGAAGGGCCCGGGCGGGTTCGGTACTAACGGCACCCCCGGAGGGGTGGTCAAGACCGAGTGGAAGACCCGTGATATCTGGTTGCGAAAGGATTTCAGTCTCGACCGGGTTCCCGCGTCCCTGTTCCTGGATATCCATCACGATGAGGATGCAGAGGTTTATATCAATGGAACCCTGGTCAAGAAGCTTTCAGGGCATATAGCGAACTACACTTCCTTTACCCTCCCCGAAAGCGCAGTCCAGACCCTTGGAGTCGGCTATAACACTCTTGCAGTTCATTGCCGTCAGACAGGTGGCGGGCAGTATATCGATGTCGGCCTGCGGGCCGGAAAGTTCCGTGATGTTGATATCGCGACCCTCATCAAGAGGCGTGGCGATGAGCTGGTCGGAGCTGAAAAGAAAAAACTCTATACCGATCTGCGGGCGAAGCTCGAGGATAGTAAGGCGCGGGGGGTTGTGCAAACCACCAAGCCGACGACCTATGACACCCTGGCTGTTGCCGAGAAGGGACGTTCGCCGACCCATATCCTCCTGAGGGGGAATCCTCATATCCAGGGCAAGAAGGTTGAGCCGGGCTTCCCGGCGGTCCTGACCTCGATCGCGCCGCAGATTTCAAAGCCGGCCAATAACTCTCCGACCTCCGGGAAGAGATTGGCGCTGGCGAAATGGATGATGAGCAAGGACAACCCGACCTCCTCCCGGACGATTGCCAACCGGCTCTGGCAGTTCCATTTCGGCAGGGGGATCTGCGAGACTCCCAGTGACTTTGGCAAGCTTGGGCAGCTCCCGACTCATCCGGAGCTGCTCGACTGGCTGGCAACCGAGGTGGTTGCACGGCGCTGGAGTCTCAAGGAAATGCATAAGCTGCTGATGACCTCCAATGTTTTCATGATGTCCTCGGCGTCCGTGGATAAGTCACTGGCGGCTGATCCTGCCAATAATCTCTTCTGGCGGTTTAACATGCGCCGCCTGTCAGCCGAGGAGATCCGGGATTCGATCCTGGCTGTCAATGGGACCATCAATCTCAAGTATCTCGGACCGAGTTTTTATCCCGAGGTTCCCAGGGAAGTCCTCCAGACCTCCTCCCGTCCTGGTGGGGTTTACAGGAAATCTGCCCCTGCAGAGCAGGGCCGCCGCAGCGTCTATATCTTTATCAAGCGTTCACTGATTCCACCGATGATGTCGACACATGATCTTGCGGATACAGACTCCAGCTGCGCTGTTCGTTTCACAACGACAGTTCCGACGCAGGCTCTTACCATGCTCAACAGCAAGTTCTTGAATGACCAGGCGGGGATATTCTCCAGCTACCTTCAGAAGAAAGCGGGAGATGACGTCGATGAGAAAGTCAGGCTGGCGCTCAGCCGGGTGCTCTGCCGGGAGCCGGTAAAGAACGAGATAGATGGCTGCGTTAAATTGATTAAAGAATTCCAGGCAGAGGATAAGTTTAACGCTGAGCAGGCGTTCAAGTACTTCTGTCTTCTTGCCTTAAACCTCAATGAATTTGTATACCTCGACTGAGGAGTGAATCGAAAATGAATAATGCATCTAACAGTGGCGGAAGCCAGTTTTGCGGTCGTACTCGCCGGGAATTCCTCTGGGAAACAGGTGGCGGTTTTACCGCGACAGCCCTGGCTGGAATGCTGGGCGACAGTTTCTTTGCCAACCAGAGCCTTGCCGCCGATGGCCAGGCGAAGTTCGAAAGTCCCCTTGCGGTCAAGAAGCCCCATTTCAAGGCCAAGGCCAAGAGCGTGATCTTTCTCTTCATGTACGGCGGTCCCAGCCAGGTAGACACCTTTGATTACAAGCCTGACCTGTATCCGCTCGATGGAAAGACCATCAACGTCAAGACCTTCGGTCGTGGTGGGCGCAAGAGCAAGGGCCGGGTTGTAGGGCCCAAGTGGAAGTTCAAGCGTTATGGTAAGTGCGGCAAGATGGTCTCGGATCTCTTCCCGCACCTGGGCAGCTGCGTTGATGACATCGGCTTTATCCATTCGATGTATGCGGACTCGCCGCTGCATGGATCGGCCCTGCTTAACATGAACTCAGGGCGCGTCCTCAGTGGTAATCCCTGTGTAGGCACCTGGGCAACCTACGGGCTTGGCAGCGAGAACCAGAACCTTCCCGGCTTTGTCGTCATGCTCAGCAAGAAGGGTGGACCGATCAGCGGTGCGAAGAACTGGACCAGCGGCTATATGCCGGCCTCCTACCAGGGGACGGTCGTCAAGGCATCGGGTACGCCGATTCTTGATCTGGCCCGCCCGGCAGGCGTCACCAGGGAAGCCCAGAGGCGATTGCTTGACCAGCTCAATCATATGAACTCTTCTCACCTGGCGCAGCATCCGACCAACTCCAATCTCGCGGCAAGAATCGCCAGCTACGAGCTGGCCTTCAATATGCAGAAGCATGCCCCCGAGGCGGTTGACTTCAACCAGGAGTCCGATGCGACACGGGAGCTCTACGGTGTTGGCGAAGCCCGCACCGATGATTTCGGCCGCAAGTGCCTGCTGGCCAGGCGCCTTGTTGAGCGCGGAGTCCGCTTTATCCAGGTCTACTCCGGTGGTGCCCACAACGACGACAACTGGGATGCCCATGCGGGGATGGAGCGCAACCATACCTTCCACGCCGGCAACACCGATAAGCCGATCGCCGGACTCATCAAGGATCTCAAGCAGCGCGGAATGCTGGATGAGACCCTGATTGTCTGGGGTGGAGAGTTCGGACGCCAGCCGACGGCCGAATACGCCAAGGGAACCGGCAGGGACCACAACTCCTACGGTTTCACCATGTTCATGGCTGGTGGCGGTATCAAGGGAGGCGAGAGTGTCGGCAAGACCGATGAGCTCGGTGCCCACGCTATCGAGGACCGCTTCCACGTCAGGAACCTCCATGCCACTATGTTGACCCAGATGGGGCTTGATCCGAATAAGCTGAGCTTCTTCTACAACGGTCTCGACCAGAAGCTGGTTGGCGTTGAAGGTGCTGAGCCGATTCACCAGCTGATTGCCTGAGAGCCTTGCCAGAGTGACAGGATGCAAGGAAGGGAGTACGGCAAGGGCCGTCCGCTTTCAGGCTTATGATGTTGCCCGGGGTCTTGCCTTCCTGGGAATGGTGATCGTCAATTACAAGCTCCTCCTGGCGGGCCTCAAGCCTTCCGGGCCTGGTTGGCTGGACAGCTTCACCGATGTTTTTTCCGGGAGGGCCGCAGCGCTCTTCGTGGTTGTCGCCGGTGCAGGGATCTCCCTGATGGCCTCACGGGCAGGTGAAAAGCAAGCTGGCCTGGGTGCTGTTCGCCTCATCCTCTTGAAGCGCGCTCTCTTCCTGGTTGCCCTGGGCTACGGCTGGGTGGAGCTCTGGCCGGGTGACATCCTTCATTTCTACGGCTTCTATTTTCTTTTCGCGGCGGCTTTTCTCTCCCTGTCGGGGAGGTGGCTGTGGGCGCTCACGGGCTGGGCGGTAGCCGGCTTCGTTATGCTCTACCTTCTTGGCGGATTCTGGGATGAGTGGAACCTGGAAACTCTCGAGTACAGGGACTTCTGGGAACCCCGGCAGCTGGTGAAAAACCTGGTGTTCAACGGCTGGCACCCACTCCTGCCCTGGCTGGGCTTTCTCTTCGCGGGGATGTGGCTCGGGCGGCAGGATCTCGAAAACCGCCGCACGAGCCTGCGTGTCCTGGTGGTCTCCCTGCAGGTTGCCGCCTGCAGCTATCTCCTGGCCGGGCTCCTCGACAGCGCCTTTGAGAAAAAAACCGGCCTGGCGCGCCTGAACGAATTTGTCATGGAATTTCATGAGCTGGTAAAGGCCGAAAGTCTCCCGCCGGCACCGCTCTATGTTCTCTCCGCCGGCGCAATAGCGTTCAGTGTTGTGGCACTGTGTTTTCTCGTCTGCGGCTCTGCCACGGCAAAAAAGATCCTCCATCCCCTGGCCTGCGTCGGGCGCCTGGCCCTGACCCTTTACATCTCCCATGTCATCATCTCTTTCTTTATAATCGGCGAGCAGCTGGAACAGGGAAAGCTGGGCGGGATGAACTTGACGAAGGCGGTCGCGTGGATTTTTGCGGTCTGGGTATTGTCCCTTGTTTTCGCTACCGCCTGGCTCCGCTTCTTCAGGAGGGGCCCGCTGGAGTCGGTGATGCGTTTTCTGACTGGTTGAGAGTCGTGGGAATATGGACAGGATCTTCTAGGTAAAACCCTATGAGTGGGCAAAAAGAAACTATTCTGCAGTTTGGCGCCGGGAAGTTCCTCCGGGCCTTCTTCGATCTCTTCGTTCAGGAGGCAGCTGAGGCTGGTGAGGACCCGGGGAAGGTGGTCGTTGTCCAGTCGACCGCTGGAAGCCGTGTTGAAGAGCTGAAGGCCGCCGGCTGCGCTTACCATGTTCTTCTGCGAGGTGTTTCCGCCGGCGAGAGCTTTGATGAGGCCAGGAGAGTTGAAAGTATCAGCAGGGCCCTGGTGGCAGGGGAGAGCTGGGAGGAGGTGCTGGGGCTGGCACGCTCCCCGGAGCTGCAGATCATCCTGTCAAACACGACCGAGAAGGGCTACGAGGTAGACGAGGAGGACGTCTCCGCTTCCGCGCCACCGAATTCTTTTCCCGCCAAGCTGCTCCAGGTTCTTATGGCCCGCTTTGAGGAGGGTCTGCCGGGGCTTGCGGTCATTCCCTGCGAGCTCATCGAGCACAATGCAAGCACCCTGCGGGGGATCGTCCTGGGGCTCGGCGAGAGCTGGGGACTGCCGCTTGAATTTTTGCACTGGGCAGCTAAGGAATGTTCCTGGCATGAGAACCTCGTCGACCGGATCGTAACCGGCCGCCCCGAGGCACATCCGCTGCTTGAAGAAGACCCCCTGGCGATTGCCTGCGAACCCTTTGCCCTCTTTGCCATCGAGTCCTGTGGAGGGAGGCTGAAGCTCTTTTCCCATCCGGCTATTCGCGTCGTCGATGACGTCAGGCCCTACGCCCTTCGCAAGGTCCGTATTCTCAACGGTGCCCACACGGCCCTGGTCGAAAAAGCCCTGCCCGCAGGCTTTGAGACGGTCAGGGAGGCCGTTGAAGATCCCGGGATTGGTTCCTGGTTGCGTGACCTGCTCTTTCAGGAGATAGTACCGACAGTAAGAGACCGGGTTGAGGATGCAGAGGGCTTCGCTCACGATGTGCTGGAACGATTCAGGAATCCCTTCGTAGACCACCGCCTC
Organism: uncultured Planctomycetia bacterium; assembly: GCA_964615885.1. Lineage (GTDB taxonomy): Bacteria > Planctomycetota > UBA8108 > UBA8108 > UBA8108 > UBA8108. The sequence goes on from CAZTRG010000341.1 coordinate 19,317, forward strand.
GAGGATATTGCGCTGCACCACAAAGACAAGCTGCAGGTGCGGCTGCGGCCGACCTGCGAGGAATATGCTGAACAAACCGGGGAGGATCCGGTTATCCTGACGGAGCTTCTCAGGAGTAGTGGTTGAGTTATGAGACAGTATCTTGATCTTTTGAATCGCATTCTCGATGAAGGCGTCGAAAAGGGCGACCGGACAGGCACCGGCACCACGAGTGTCTTCGGCCACCAGCTGCGCTTTGACCTCTCCCGTGGGTTTCCGCTGCTCACCACCAAGAAGCTTCATCTTCGCTCGATCATTCACGAGCTCCTGTGGTTTCTCAAGGGCGATACCAATACAGCCTATCTCAAGGAGAACGGGGTCGGCATCTGGGATGAATGGGCCGATGAGGATGGCAACCTGGGACCGGTATACGGCCACCAGTGGCGCTCCTGGGGCACCCCGGGAGGCGAGACGATTGACCAGGTTTCACAGGTGGTCGAGCAGATCCGGGAGAATCCCGACTCGCGCAGGATCATTGTCAGCGCCTGGAACGTTGGTGAGCTGGAGTCGATGGCGCTGCCTCCCTGCCATCTGCTCTACCAGTTCTATGTCGCCGATGGCCGGCTGTCCTGCCAGCTCTACCAGAGAAGCGCTGACGTGTTCCTCGGCGTCCCCTTCAATATAGCGAGCTATTCACTGCTGCTGCTCATGATGGCGCAGGTTACGGGCCTGGAGCCCGGAGACTTCGTTCATACCTTCGGAGATGTTCATCTCTACTCCAACCATCTCGACCAGGCGAGATTGCAGCTGTCGCGGGAGCCGCGGGAGCTGCCGAGGATGAAGATTCAGCGTGAGGTCGAGGATATCTTCTCCTTCCGCTTCGAGGACTTCCTCCTCGAGGGTTACGACCCCCATCCGCATATCAAGGCCCCGGTTGCAGTATGAAGCTTTCCTGCATCTGGGCCATGTCCGAGAACCGCATCATCGGCCGCGATGGAGATCTCCCCTGGCGCCTCTCCGCAGACCTGCAGCGCTTCAAGGCTCTGACCATGGGCCACCACATCATCATGGGGCGCAAGACCTGGGAGTCGATTGGCAGGCCCTTGCCCGGGCGCACCAGTATTGTATTGACCCGGGATCCGGGATACAGGGCAGAGGGTTGCCTGGTGGTCCAGTCCCTGGAGGCTGCGCTTGAGGCGGCCGGTGAAGATGACGAGGTCTTTGTCGTCGGTGGGGCCTCCATTTATGCCCTTGCCCTTCCTTTGTCGGGTCATCTTTACGTGACCCTGGTGCATGCCGAGGTCGAGGGGGACGTCTCCCTCCCAGCCGATGTGCTGGATGGCTTCCGGCTCAGGGAGGAAGAATCCCATGAGCCGGATGAGAAAAACCAGTATGCTTACAGCTTCCGGTCGTATGAAAAGGAAGGGTGAATCCGCCGGTGGGACGCTGCTCTGCAGCTGCCTCCGTGGAGAGCCCGGGTCATTTTTCAGCAGAGAGGTTCAGCAGAGAGGGTTGATACGTGGAGCTTAAAGACAAGCGAGTAGTTGTTACCGGTGGCGGGACAGGGATTGGCCGGGGAGTTGCCCTTGCCTTTGCGGCCGAGGGGAGCCGGGTCGTGATCTGTGGCCGCCGTGAAGAGCCCCTGCAGGAGACCGCCTCAGCGCATTCGGGTGAAAACACTATTCTTTCAAAGACCTGTGATGTTGCCGACCGTGAAAGTACCGGCAGCTTCTTTTCCTGGGTTGATGAGACCCTCGGGGGGATTGACATCATTGTCATCAACGCGGGGATCAACGTTCGGGAGCGGTCGATGGCGGAGACGACGCCGGAGGACTGGGACCGCGTTATGTCGGTCAACGCAACCGGCCCCTTCAACTGCATGCACGCGGTCCTGCCGGGCATGCGTGAACGCGGCGATGGGCTGATCGTGAATATCTGCTCAACCGCCGGCAAGCGTCCGATCCCCCTGGGTGGCATTGCCTATGGAGCTTCAAAATTCGCCCAGCGTGCGCTGGGGATCGGGGCCGGCTACGAAGAGGGCGACAACGGCATCCGCATCACCAACGTTTACCCGGGTGAGGTGGATACTCCTATCCTGGACAACCGCCCCCAGAAGGTCAGCGATGAACACAAGACCCGTATTCTCCAGCCCGAGGATATAGCCGATATGGTGGTGGCGGTGGCCAGGCTGCCGGCGCGCGCTTCGGTTCCCGAGGTCATCGTCAAGCCCACGATCCAGCTCTACGCCTGAGTGGAGTGGGTGGTTGCCGGCGGGCCTAGCGAAGGCTCTTGAGGAAGGCGATGATATGGGGGAAGTCCTCGTCCCCGATATTCTTGTCGAGCCCCTGGGGCATCAGGGAGAGAGGGGTGGCCTCCATGCGGACAATGCCTTTGCGGGGGATGGCAATCTCCTCCAGCCGTGCATTCCTGAGGCTTACGGTATCGGCGGTTTCATGGTGAATGATTCCCGTGTGGAGGGTTCCCTTGCGGGTGACGATGGTATAGGTCTCGTAGCTGTTGACGATGGTTGAGCTGGGGTAGAGGGTTGATTCGAGCAGGTCGCGCCAGCCGCGAATCTGTCCGATGCGCGACAGGTTGGGCCCGACATCTCCGCCGCGTTCACCGACCTTATGGCAGGTTGAGCAGGCAGCTTTTTTACCGAAGAACAGCTCGCGCCCCTTCTCGGCGTCTGCCTGGTCTCTCTTTGCCAGGAAGCCCCGGATGCGGGCAGCCTTCTGGCTGTCGTTCACTGTCATTTGTTCAAGAACAGGAGCAAAGCTGCTGCGCACATTGCCGGGGTAGCCAAGCAGGATCTTCTCGAGCCGGCTGGGGGTGAGGGCCGCCAGCCCCTTTGAGTTCTTCAGTGAGGTCAGCAGGGTGTTGCCGAGCTGTTCTATGGCCGGGCTCTCCACGGCTGCCCTGGAGTGCAGGGTGAAGCCGTTGAAGGCGCCCTGGTTCTCTTTGCGATCATCGATCGAGGCCGTCCAGGAAACCCGGATTCTTCCATCGGCCAGGGGGCGAAGGTTATTGAAGGACGCGTGTGAGATCCCCTCTTTAAAGACATCCTTGTCGCTTGCCATGCCGGCTATGTTCTTTTTTCCGGTCCCTCCAAGATGTTGTATGCGAACCTCAGAGCCTTGCCGCTTTTCTCCCAGGGGCTCCCAGGATCCATAAAACACCAGGTCGTAGTTGCCGGCGGAGTCGAGGCCGCCGAGATCAAATCCCGTTACAAATCCCTGGTGCTTTCCGCCGCCGGCCTGCTTGCCGTTGAATACGAAGTCAACCAGCAGGGGGTTGGTCCTGCCCCTGGCAAAACCTGTCAACCCGGCCCCGGTAGGACTGCTGACAGTCAGCCTTGGAACGATGTTACCTTCAGAATCGACCAGCTCCTTGAGCCTTGCACCGGAGAGAGGGTTCCAGGAATTCCAGGTGGCCTGGCTGCCGGCCGGGTCACTCTGCAGGGCTGCTTTTCCGCGGTGAGTTCCGGAGACACGGCCACTTGCCGCATCTTTCACATCAACATCCACGTTGACATGAAAGCCTGTCCCGGGGCGCTCGAAGGCACCTGCCAGCAGGGGCAGCTCAAGGGGGCCGCACTGGGGGAGTCGCGTGGCAAGCTTGCCGAGCTGTTCCAGGTTGAGCGCCGCATCGGCCAATGCCCGCGCTGCCTGGAGCCGCAGAGCTGATGGCTTGTCGGGATGGAGCTGGGCCAGCAGCAGGCTGACCGACTGGTCATCAAGCCTGCCCCGGTCACGGGAGACGGTTGCCAGGGCCGAGACCCTCAGGTCCAAGGGGAGACCGGGAGCCCTCGAGAGCTCGTGAAGCTTTGTGCGAAACCCTGTCTCGCCAAGGGCCCGGAGGGTGGCGACCGCCTGGCTCCTTATTGAGCTGTTCTTGCGCTCCAGCACCTCGTGAAAGCCTTTCACCCACTCTGCCGGCAGCCCGGTGCTTCCGCAACGGGAGATTGCATCGAGGAGGTGCACCAGCTTCCTGTCGGTACTGTCCCCATTTTCGAGATGGCCGGCAACCACGGCCCTCACTCCAGCATCATCCTTGAAGGCCTTGATGGATCCCCGCAGCATGGTGAGGTGGCTGGCATCGGGAGCCCCGGCCTTGAGCCAGCCATCGATAAGGCCGGCGATGTTTTTTGCCCAGGATGGGTGGCCTGCGGCTATCTCAAGAGCTGTCCGTCTGAGGGCGGGATCCTCGGTATCCAGCAGGGGTAGTACCTGGTCAATGCGGAGCTCGGTGCCCATGCGGTTGAGGGCTATGAGGCTGAGACGGCGCACGAGGGTGGAGCGGCTTTTGAGTCCGGCCAGTGTTTTTCCCGGATCGCCGATGTCGATGAGCGCATAGCACAGGGCGTGGTCGAGGTAGTCATCGGAGCTGCTTGTGATCGACTCCAGGAGGGCCGGGATCGATTCAGGGTCGCCGATCTTGCCCAGGGCTTCTGCTGCAGTACGGCGCACTGCAGGTGTGCCGGTTGTCACGATCCGGCAGAGAGACTCAACGGCAGCCTTGTCCTTGAGCTCTCCGAGGCTGCGGGCTGCTGCCTGGCAGACGCCTGCGTGCTTGTCCTTGAGCGCGCTTCGAAGGGCCACGAGCGCAGTCTCACCGCCTGTTCTGGAAAGGGCCCAGATGGCCCTGGCCCGGGCGGCGGGGTCCTTGTTTTCTGAGAGGAATCCGGCCAGGGCTTTCCCGGCCTTTGCACCCCGGCTCACCAGGGCCTCCCTGGCACGGTCGCGAATCCTGGGACGCCCATCAGCCAGCAGGCCGGCCAGGCCTTCATGAGAGCTGTTCTTCCAGTCGATTTTTTTGCCGAGGGGGGCGGTGGTCGCTGCTCCACCTTTTCTTCGGATCCTGTAGATGGCTCCCTGGATCTGGGGCTTGGCAAGCTTCGAGGTGGGGCAGCCCCAGCTGAGCCAGCCACCGGTGTCAATCACCAGCAGGCTTCCATCGTGGTCTTCCATTACATCGGTGGGATGAAAATCGACACTGGGCGAGCGGAGGAAGACCTCGTCCTCGGCGCTGAAGGTTGAACCGGAGGTGACCAGGCTGCTGCGCCGGACCTCGTGGGTGTTGAAGTGACAGCTGAAGAAGTCTCCGCGGTAATCTTTCCCCAGGTGCCCTCCCCTGTAGCGCAGCAGGCCGGCGGGTGCCACCTGTCCCCAGCGCACCACGGTGCCGAGACGGTAGCCGGTTCTTTTCAGGCTGGCCGGGCCCTCCCGGGTAGAGCCGTAATCTTTTGGGCCGTATTGTCCGCCATGGATCCAGTGGTTGAGGGAGTCGTGCCGTCCGCCGACACTGTCGAAGATGGCGCAGGTTCCGAGCATGTCACCCCAGGGGGTGAAGGCCAGCTCGACGGGGTTGATTCCGGCGTGGCAGATAACCCGGATCCCGGAACCATCGGGGCGGCAGGCAAAGACGCCGGCGGAGGTTCCCTTGACGGCATGGACACCATCGCTGCCGACAAGGTCATAGCCGAAAATTCCACCGGTGAAATAGAGCAGGCCGTTGGGTCCCAGCCAGGGGCCGTGCTGGTTGGCTCTTCCGTCGAATTCCATGTAGCCCATGATCTTGTCGCGCCGGTCAGCCACGCCATCTCCATCGGTGTCTTCCAGCCGCCAGAGGTAGGGTGAGGAGATAATGTAGAGTGCCCCCTGGTGCCAGAGTGCGCCCTCCGGCATTACCATCTTGTCAGCAAAGATCGTGCTCTTGTCATAGATTCCATCCCGGTCGGTGTCCTCCAGCATCCTCACAAAGCGGGGCTTCTGCTTGAGCAGCTCGGCCTTCTGAAGGTTCTGTCCATCACTCTCGGAGATAAACATGCGTCCCTGTGGGTCGATCGTAGCGAGCATCGGATGCTCCACCAGGGGCGGGGCGGCTGCCAGCTCGATGGTGAACTTGTCATCGATCAGGAGCTCGGGCTGTACGAATTTTCTCTCGGTGCCGGCAGAGAGAGAGCCACAGAGGATGAAGAGCAGGGAGAGTGCAGGTTTTTTCATGAGGGAGAAGTGGCCTCAGGATTTGAGCGATTGGAAATCAGATGAGCTGGGTTCCTGGAAGACCTTGAGCCCGAACTCGGGGAGCTTGGCCAGGAGATGATCAAATATGTCGGCCTGGATGTCTTCGTAGTTCGCCCAGGCCGTGTCGTTGGTAAAACAATAGATCTCGATGGGCAGCCCCTGGGGTCCAGGCTGGAGCTGCCGGACCAGCAGCGTCATTCCTTCCTGGTGGAGCCTCTGGTTGTTTCTCAGGTACTGGATGATATAGGCCCGCAGAGTTCCAAGGTTGGTGAGCCTCCTTGGCTCCCAGGTGAGCTCGCTGCCGGGATCGTTCTCGGTGTTGTGATTTTCGAGCTCGTCGATTTTTCCTTCCATGTACTCCTTGAGAGGAGCGAATTTTGAAAACTCTTCAATCTCATCTTTTTCGAGGAACCGGATTGTCGACATGTCGATGCTGAGGGAGCGCTTGATCCTGCGTCCGCCGGATTCGGACATGCCCCTCCAGTTCCTGAATGGTTTGTGGATGAGCTGGGCAGTCGGGACGGTCGCTATGGTCTTGTCCCAGTTCTGGATCTTGACGGTATGGAGGGCAACATCGACCACATCGCCGTCTACCCCGGTGCCGGGAATCTCGATCCAGTCGCCAACCCGTACCATGTCGTTCTGGGTGAGCTGGACCGAGGCTACCAGCGACAGGATGGTGTCCTTGAAAACGAGCAGGAGAACCGCTGTCATGGCGCCGAGGCCGGTTACGAAATAGCCGACGCTCTGCCCGGTGAGGATGGCAACGATAATGACCGCCCCGAATGCGTAGACCAGGAGCTTGACGATTTGCAGGTAGCCCTTCAGCGGACGCTGGCGGGAGACCTCAAAGGTCTGGTAGGCGGTGTTGAAAGCGTTGATCGCGGCGCTGATGGCCAGGGTGACGAGCAGCACGATGATCGCCTCGTTGATTCGCTCCAGGGGGGCCCACCAGGTATTGTCGAGGTCATCGTTTCTGAATACCGCCGGCAGGTAGCCTGTGAGGGTGTCGGGAAGGTAGCTTGTTCCTGACACCAGCAGGTAGACCATGATAAATGGGGCAAGGAGGCAGACCCTGTGCAGGAGCTGGGCATCGAGCAGCATGTCGTCGAGCTGGTTACGGCTCTTTGATACCCAGCTGCGGATCAGCGGCAGGATGATGGCCCGCATGAGGAAATAGGACAGGATCGCTGCAGCAAGAAGGACTGCTATTCCTATGGCCTGGTCCCAGCTTGACTGGGTGGTTCCGGCTGCTGCCAGGTTGAGGACAGGCAGGATTGTATTCACCGCTCAGCTCCTGATATTTAAGGTTTGCAGGGAGAATTCACCATAATGCCTGCGGCAGGGCTCAGGTTCCAAGCAGAAGTTTACGAAGGGTGGCGAGTTCTTCGCGCAGAGTGGCATCTTCGGGTTTTATTCTGCTGAGCCGCCCAAGGTAGTGAAGGCGTGGAATGATGAGATCGGGTTCACTGGTTTTCTCAAGGAGGAACTGCAAGGCTGCCAGGGACGAAGGGTTTCGTGCGAGCAGGAGCCGGGCAAGATCGAGGGATCGTTTCGCACCAGCCTTGCCGGAATTGCTGAGTGCTTCCAGGATCAGCTCTTCGCTCTCGGCCCACCTGCAGGTTGCAAGCTTCAGCAGCGAAGCTCTGAACTTTCCATCTTCCAGCTCCAGGAGTGCCAGTGTGTCTCCTGTAATTTTTTTCAGCAGGGCTGGGGGTGGCTTCTCCAGGGCAGTGAGCTCTCTGCGGGCCTGGGCCAGGAGTCCTCTCCGGATCCAGAATCCGGCCTGGTGGAGGACCACTCCGGGGGAGCCTGGAGAGAGGCTGGCTGCTCTCTGCAGGTGCTCCAGGGCAGCTGAAAAATTTCCGAGGGTCTCCTCGACAGCGCTCCTTGCGAGCCAGGCCTCCGAGGCCCGGCCGGCTGCAGCCAGGTGATGGTCTCTTGATGAAGAGCCCCGGGCATTCTTGAGGGCCTTGAAGTAGCCCAGCAGCCATGCTGAGACTCGCACCTGGAGCTGCCCGCCGATTTCCAGGAGGCAACGGGATGCCTGGTAGCAGGCTCTCTCCTGGGCAGGATCTTCTTCCAGTATTCTGACCAGGAGGGCCAGGGCCTGCCTGGGCTCGCCTGATTTTCGCAGGGCCACCGCCAGCTCAAAGCCTGCATCCGCCCTGAGCTTTTCGATTTCAAGTCCTCGCCGCAGGGCGGGGATCGCCAGCTCGTAGCTGCCCTGGCGAAGCCGCACGAGGCCAAGCTGGTAATTCGCACGGGCATCACCCGGGCTCTTTTTGAGCAGGGCCTGTATGTGGGGGAGTGCTGCGGCGTGATCACGTGTGCGCAAGGCGATGGAGACCGCCACCTGCAGGATTTGCGGGGAGTCATCGAGCGCCAGCGCATCCTGTATGGTTGCGGTGGCCAGGGTGTGAGCCTGCTGCCAGGAGCGAAGCCTCGCGAGCTGGGCCAGGAAGGCGGCTTTTTGCGGGCCGTTTACCGAAATCGAGTCAAGCAGGCTCTGCAGGACTTTCTCGCAGGCGGGATAATCCTCCAGCTCAAAAAGACATCTTGCTCGCAGTTGCACCAGGGAATCGTATTGCCCCGGCGAATTTTCCCCAATTTTGAGGAGATTGTCGATGCGGAGAAGGGCCCTGTCAAAGCGAGCTGCGGCGAGGGCAGCCTCCAGCTCCGTATCTACAGTCCCGGGGTAAAGGCCAGCCAGCCAGAGGCAGGTCAGCTTCAGTAATGTGAGCACTCTTATTGTCCTGACGGCCGCATTGGGGAATAATTTACTGCCCGGTATTTTCCACCATCAACCACCAAGGCTACAAGTGCTGCCTGCCAGATCCTTCATGATCCACTTTCCTCTGCCGTGTTTCGGACTCTGCTGCTTCCTGGCGGCAGGGCTCATCTTGCCGGTCATTGCCGGGGAACCCCAATTTCTTGATGTCACCCAGCGCACAGGAATCGATTTTATCCATAGCTGTGGCTCCAGGGAGAAGACCAGGATCTACGAGGTCAATGGCAGTGGGGTTGCTCTTTTTGATTGCGACCAGGATGGAGATCTCGACATCTACTTTGTCAATGCCTCCAGCGGGAAAGAGGCAGGGCCCAGGGCGGTCAATGCCCTGTATCGAAACGACGGGAACTGGAGCTTCAGCAATGTCACCGCCAGCTCAGGGACAGGAGATCCGGGCTGGGGCAGCGGGGCGGCGGTTGCAGACATTGACAATGATGGCCTGCTCGATCTCTATGTCACCAATCGTGGGCCCAATGTTCTTTACCGCAATACAGGCGGTGGCCGCTTCAAGCGCCTTGAACAGTCAGGTACGGAGGTTCCTGCCTGGAGCACCAGCGCCAGCTTTGCAGATTTTGATGCAGATGGCCTGGTCGATCTTTACGTGGCCAATTACCTCCGTTTCGACAAATCAGCGGCCGGGCGTAATTGTGAGTACAAGGGACTGTCCATTTTTTGCGGACCGGGGGGAATGGAGCCGGAGGCTGATGTTCTCCTGAAGAATGAGGGCGGAGGGAAGTTCCGTGATGTCAGCCGTGCATGGGGTCTGCACAAGGCGCCTCCAAGCTATGGGCTTGGAACCCTGGTGGTTGACCTCGGCCGGGATGGGCGTCCGGACATCATCGTCGCCAACGATACACGCGAAAATTTCTGCTTCCTGAACAATCCACGGGGTGGCTTCGATGAGGCTGCGCTGTTCCTCGGGCTTGCCTATAACGACTATGGCCTTGCACAGGCGGGGATGGGCATTGCCTCAGGGGATCTTTCAGGGCAGGGACGCGACACCGTTTTCATGACCCATTTTGAAGATGATACCAACACTCTCTACCAGCCGGGAGCCGATGGCCTCTTTGATGAGAGGACCTTTGCGGCGGGACTGGGAAGCGCCGGCTACCGTTATCTCGGCTGGGGGACTTTTTTCTTCGATGCAGAGGGAGATGGAGACCTGGACCTTTTTGTGGCCAATGGCCACGTTGCCCCCCAGGTCGACAGCCTGCGATCCTCGGTCGGGTACCGGCAGAAAAACCATCTTTTCCTCAATGGGGGAAAGGGCGTTTTTACCCAAGGCTCTCATCTTCTCCCTGGAGGCAGGGGGGCTCTGCAATCATCCCGTGGGGCTGCCTGTGGTGACCTCGATGGAGATGGCGATCCCGATATTGTTGTCAGCAATATCGATGACAAGCCTAGGGTTCTCCAGAACCTTTGCTCGGCGAAATGGCTGGAGGTCAGGTTGAAGGGGGTGAAGGTCAACCGGGCGGCTGTGGGGGCCCGGGTGGCTATCCTGGGTGGGGGGATGCGCCAGGAGCGCTTGATCCAGAGCGGGATGAGCTGGGCATCTCAATGCGAATTGTCTGCACGTTTCGGGATTCAAGCCTGGGCGAAAGTTGAAACGATCGAGGTTGCCTGGCCTGGGGGGGCGACCGAGGTATTTGAGATGCCTGCAGGGCAGTCTGTCCTCAGCCTTGTAGAAGGGGCTGGAAAGAGGCGGAAGCAGGAGCGCTGAGGTAGCTCTCAGCGGCGCCTGTGGTGGTCGCGAAGAGCCCAGTTGGCATGATCCCTCACCCGCTTGTTAGGATCCTTCTGGAGCTGTTGAAAGACGCTCTTGGCCTCACTCTTGGCGAAATAGGTCAGGCTTCGGATCGCCTCGGTGCGCTGGTTGTGGTCCTCAGACTCCAGGGCCTGGCTGGAGAGTCGCTTGAACTCAGCATTAAAGGGTTCGTTGTCTCCCAGTGTCCGCAGGCAGCGCACAAGGGTGTAGCGTTGGTCGCCCGGATTTTCGTTATAGATTTTCCGCAGACTCGGCACGGCAGTTTTCGCGCCGGTTTCTGCAAGAGACCAGATCGCTTCAGAGCGGACTCGGCCATTCTGGTCCCCGAGGCTTGCCAGGAGAGCATCGGTGGCTCCGGCGTATTTCATCTTGCCGATAGCATCTGCTGCCTTGGCTCTTGTTTCCGGATTGTCGGAGTTCAGGAAATTGGCAATCTCAGGACCTGCATCGTTGGCCCCCAGGCGCCCAAGGCTGTGGATGACTTCCTGTTGAACCCTTGCTGAAGGATCATTGAGCATATTCATAAGGTGGGGGATCGATTCCTTGTTGCCGATGTCGGCCAGGGTGTCGACGCTCCACCAGCGAACATCCTCACTGGGGTCATTCATCATGTCTCGAATGGCAGCAAGCGCTTCGGGGTCAGACCTGGCCAACTCCTCGAGAGCCTTGACACCTTCTGCTCTTAACTTGGCGCTGTCAGAATCAAGATAGCGGAAGCCGCGATCAATCGGGTCAGATTCCAATGCTTCGATCCGGGTTCGCAGTGCGCTGACCCTGGTTGCAAGATCTTCCTGGTTTCCCCCGCTGGCCACTTCCCTCGATTCTTCACCTTCTTCAGGGCTTGTGGGCTCACCTTCTTCCCGGGAACCGGCACCGGCCTGGGAGCTCTTGCCAGCCACTGGGGTTCTTTTTTCTTTTTCGAGCCTTTCCAGCTGGGTTCTCAGGCCATCAAGCTGGTTTTCCACCTCGTCGAGTTTGTAACTTAAATCAGGACCGGTCTGGGGCTCGGTCGGGGTACCGAGTCTCAAAACGAGATTTCCAATGGTGAAAACGATGGCAGTTACTGCAAGCGCCAGGCTGATGGTTTGCTTATTCATGGGAAAATATAGTCCGGGTGATTCCAGAAAATACGGGTTGAAGGGCGAAATAAAGTTTTCAGCAGGGAATGGGCTGATCGCCCCGACAGCAATATCCTGCCCCTGTTGTGCTTCGAGTGCAAGCAACAGCTTATTTTAGGCAAAAAATGGGAGCCTCCCGCCTGCATGGTTTAGAGCTGCTGCCGGCAGATAGTTGGGGCTGAATAATGTCGGTTTTATAGGCACCTTGGGTGAATTATTGGTGTTTTACCCTACTTCGGGCATGTAAACTGTTGCTTGTCTAAACCGTAAGAAATACAGAGGGTTCTCTTTGGCAGGGAGGATTTCTCAATGTCAAATGGAGTAAGGAGTTGCACGTGGTACAGTTAGAACTGAAGCGTTTCATGCTTTTAACGGCAGCTGCGCTTTTTATTGGGGCGATTTCTTTCAGTGCAGGTATTGCACAGGAAGAAGCAAAGGGAGGCGAAAAAGCTGCTGCAGCTGATGACGCCGCTGATAATCAAAGAGCAGGCCTCAGAGTCAGCCTTACCAGGTTGAATGCACCTGAGGTTGCCGAAGAGGCCCCTGCAGAAGAAGTTGCGGAAGTCGAAGAAGCCGACGAAGGTGAAGGCGAAGCAGCCGGAGCCGACGAAGCCGACGAAGCCGACGAAGCCGACGAAGCCGACGAAGCAGACGAAGCCGACGAAGGTGACGAAGCCGACGAACGCGGTGGCCGTGGTCGTGGAGAACGTCC
>CAZTRG010000342.1:0-2712 GCA_964615885.1 uncultured Planctomycetia bacterium
GTGGAAAAATTCCAGCCCGTCGTGCACCCGTTTGCCCAGGAAGAGGCTGTGGGTTGGCGGCGTGCGGATGCCGTCGATGTAGCGGAGCTTGAAGGCGGTCGGACACTTGAGCCACAGAGAGAGCCGCGAAGGACTGACGTAATCCCAGATGCCCCCACGACGCTCGGCCAGGGCGGTACGAGAGAGAGGTTCAGAACGGATCATGGTCGGCCCCCGTTCCGAGCAACCGCTCAAGCTGCAGTTTGCCCTGTTTAATGTCCTGCAGTGTGTCGATCGGACTGGAAGCGTCCAGGCTGCCCAGACCCTCGACCGACGCGTTGTACATCCGCTCGCAGAGGGCTGCCAGCCGCGTGTCGTCCAGACCACTGATCCCCGCGGCCAGGGTGCGAATGAACCGTAACTGCTTGTCGGACGCATCTCGGCCAGTGCGGCGTACTCCGTTGCCGTTACTACCGCCACGGCCACTGATCCGCGGTACCACCTTGGCTTCCGGACGCGGTGCGAACTGCTTGTCCGTTGTCTGCCGGGCGAGTTCATGTTGCACGGAATTACGGCAGGTCTCGAAGAGGGTGAGCAGCCGGTCATGAAAGGCTTCAGGCTGCTCCAGGATACGGTGGTCCAGTTCCACCTCGACGCCGCATTGGGCCCCGACGCTGCCGAAATCACCTGTACCGATTTTCTTACTGGTTCCGCAATGTAATTTGACTGCCATCAGAACGTTCTCCTTTGTTTTACGCGTAACAAACTGGTTGACGGCTGGACCGGAGCGAGTGGCGGACCAGCTGCACATTTCGCTCGAGCTGGATCGCATCCCAGTCGATCGGCAGGTCCGGGTCATCGGGCGAGCTCTGCTCGATCTGGAAGCCGTAGTGACGGACGACGGACAGCGATTCCTGGGTCGCTCTCGCCACGGCCTGGTCAATGTCTCGTTGGTACATGAAGGGGTCCTTTCTGAGGGAATCCCGTGAACAAAAAAAGGCCCTCCAACGATGGAGAGCCTGGTCAAGAATGAGATCGTGTTATGGACGTTAGGCGGTTACGACGCTGGCAGAATGGACCGTGTCCAGCAGCCGGTGCAGCCGTCTGCTACGCTCGGCGATTCGCTCGGGTCGACTCTTCTTCCAGACCTCCGAGAAGGCATTGGCCAGCCGCCACGCAGTCCGCCCGCCGGTCGTAAACTCTGCATGTGACGGGTTTCGCCATTCGGTGACCACGCGGGGAATCCAGCTGGCCGGGATGACCTTACGGTCCAGGCTCCGGACCAACAGATCATGTACCCGTCTGTCACTCAGCCGGGTCGTTCGGTATCGCTCGATCCGCTGGTCCTGCCGGGTGCGAAGTTCGTCCAGGCCACGGACCGCATCACGCACGAGCGTGGGAAGGTCTCGGCGGATGTGACGACTGTGTTTTCGAGACAAGCTGATCTCACCTTCAAACATCAAGTTGCTGCAGCAGATGACGCGATTACCCAGGACCACCCCAGCTGCGAATCGCCTGTTGTGGGCGTTACGCACACCGCTCGCCGCCTGGTAGTCGGGCCCGTCTTTGTCCGTGGTGACATCCAGCACACCGAAATAGTGCTGGTCACCGCTTCCCAGCGTGTGGGATTCGCTGGTGATCTGGTAGCCGCAGCGTGCCAGCCAGTGGCAAACCTGGTCCAGCAGGGTCGCATGCGGAAGGGGCTGCCAGGTACGGGTACCGGGCGGAGTGCGCACTTGCCGCAGGTCGGTGCGTGTTACGAGCTCAGCTGTCAGTCGGGGAGTTGTTGGCATCAAGATTCTTCTCCATGAGTTTCATCGTTGGGTGGCCGCTCAAAGCGGGTGCCGAGGGTGAGTCGATCCTGCGAGGCCGGTCGCCGAACCGGTCAGTCTCCCCGGCCAGTTCCAGTAGCAGGATTTGGGTGGTTTCATCGGTGACCGGAGCATGCTGGGCAGCCCGGATCAGCAGCCAGCAGACGGCCAGCGGAAGTACGCCAATGGCAGCGAAGCCCACGTTCGCGATGGCCGCGGCAATGACGGGATCGCGATGTCTTTGCGAGGCGATGGCTCGCTGTTCACTGACCAGCTCGTCACGTGCACGGTCTAGTTCTTGGCGTTGCTGGGCAATCCCTTGGTGCAATCGACTGCCCGCCGAGATCAGCTCGGCCCGGGCGGCGGCGTCACTGGCGACGAGTTCCTTGGCGGCCGTACTGAGCTGTGCGGATTGCGACTGCAGCGAACGACTGGCCGCTTGTTGTTCGGCGACCATTTGTCTGGCAAAGTCGACCAGCTCCTGCCGGGCAGCCGCATCCCCGTCGCTACACCCGACCAGGGTGATCACGGCGGTCGCTGTCAGGGTGGCCACGATCAGCCACATCACTTTGGGGTTCATGTTCGACTCCTGTTCTGAAGATCAGTCTTCCTACTAAATCCTGTAGTGCCCGCCGCAGCCGGATCTCTTTCGCCAGGGCGAGTGAGATCAATACGGCAGCCAAGGCGGTCATGGTTAAGGTGGCGGTCATCTGTCTGGCGATCCTCCGTAGTGGGTGAAACGAGTTGGTGAACGAAAAAACCCTGACCTCACGATGAGACCAGGGTGTCGGCCGCTAAAAACCGATCAGCGGTAGCTACCGCCCGGCGGCTCTACTCAATAGTGACGCATTTTGTGGTCGAATTGAGTCCCGACCGCCGCCCCAAACGCCCCGGTAAAAGCACCCGCCCACGGCCACACGCC
>CAZTRG010000343.1:0-3020 GCA_964615885.1 uncultured Planctomycetia bacterium
AGGAAGGGGATGATTCCAGCATCGGGAAAACTCCCCATACAAAATTCGCAGTCAATATTGAGATGTGGTTCACAAAGCTTCCCTTTATCAAGCGGATGGAAGCTGCCGCTGCCCTCGGGTTTCCGGCGGTTGAATTCTGGCCGCTTGCCGGCAAGGACATAGGTGCAGTCGCTGACAAGGCGGCTGAGCTGAAAATTGAAATCGCCCAATTTACAGCCTGGGGATTCAAGCCGGGGCTCAACAATCCCGCTAATCACCCCCGGTTCGTCAAGGCCGTAGAGGATTCCTGCAAGGCCGCAAAAAGAATGCGGTGCAGGCTGATGACGGTCGTGGGCGGTGACGACCAGCCCGGCATGACCCAGAAGCAGATGCATCGAAATATCATTAAGGGGCTCAAGCTGGCGGCCCCGGTGGCCGAGGAGAACGGAATAGTAATGATCCTTGAGCCCATGAATATCCGGGTCGACCACAAGGGGCATTGCCTTTACGGAAGCCCGCCCGCGATTGAGATCTGCAAAGAGGTTGACTCTCCCAGCGTCAAAATTAATTGGGACCTCTACCACATGCAGATAACCGAGGGCGACCTTTGCGGCCGCCTGAAAGAGGGCTTCGACCAGGTGGGCTACCTTCAGCTCGCTGATCATCCCGGACGTCACGAACCGGGAACCGGCGAGATTCATTATAACCGGGTTCTTCGGGCCGCTCATGACCTGGGCTACCGTGGCTTTGTTGGCCTTGAATGCAGACCCCGGGATAATGAGTTAGCTGCTGCCCGAAGGGTTGCGGCTGCTGATGTATGGTAAGATCCCTGCCATGCCGAATCATTCTGCCTCCGCCAATGCAGTTCTGTTAAGGGCAGAGGACAATGTAGCTGTTTGCTGCAGTGACCTTCCTGCCGGGACCTGCCTTCCTCTTGGAGCTGGGGAAATCACCCTCCTCGACAAGATCCCAATTGGGCATAAGGTCAGTGTCGCCGCTATCCCTGAAGGCGAGGCTGTTCGGAAGTACGGCCAGGTGATTGGCTTTGCCGCTTCGGACATCCCCGTCGGCAGGCATGTTCACGTTCACAATTGCGAGGCAGAAAGTTTCGAACGGGATTATGCTTTCGCCTCCGAGAAACCAGCCCTTCCCCCGGGGCGAGCCACGGCCACCTTCCAGGGGTACCTGCGTGCAGATGGCCGGGTGGGAACCAGGAATTACCTGGCTGTAATCAGCACCGTAAATTGCTCTGCATCCACCAGTAAATACATCTGCAAGGGCCTGCCGGATGGGGCCCTTGAAAAATTCCCGAATGTAGATGGGCTTCTCCCCCTGACCCATAAAGGTGGGTGCGGAATGCAGGAGGGGGGTTCGGACCATGAGCAGCTGAGCCGGGTGCTGGCAGGCTTTGCTACGCACCCCAATATTGGCGGCTACATCCTGGTAGGCCTGGGTTGCGAGGTCGGCCAGGCATCTCAGCTTGTACATTCGAAAAACCTTATCCAGGTAGGCGGCGTCAAGCAGGAGCCTTCCCCTGGGAGCAATACTGCCCCTCCCCTGATATCGATCCAGGACCAGGGAGGCGTTTCGGCTACGGTCAAGGCGGGAATCAGCGCAGTCCTTGAACTATTACCGTCGGTCAACTCCATCCAGAGAACCACGCAACCTGTCTCAAGCCTTGTTCTTGGTACCCAGTGCGGCGGCTCAGATGGAAGCAGCGGGATCACTGCCAATCCAGCCCTAGGAGGGGCTTCTGATCTTCTGGTTGCCAGTGGAGGCACCGTAATTCTTGGTGAGACTCCTGAGATCTACGGGGCTGAGCATCTACTGACTCGGAGGGCAGTCTCCAGGGATGTGGGAGAAAAACTGGTAGACCGCATACGTTGGTGGGAATGGTACTCGGCCGTTTTCGGGGCAGAGCTCAACAACAATCCATCACCGGGGAATAAGGCCGGGGGGCTGACAACCATCTTCGAAAAATCCCTGGGGGCCATTGCAAAGGGTGGCGCCGCTCCCCTGTCGGGAGTTTTCAGCTACGCAGAGCCGGTTGACTGCCGGGGGCTGGTCGTTATGGACACCCCTGGATACGACCCGGTTTCCTTGACCGGGATCGTGGCAGGTGGGGCCAATATTTGCATTTTCACAACGGGACGAGGTTCCGTTTACGGCTGCAAGCCGGCCCCGTGCATTAAGGTCGCCTCTAACACGCCCATGTATGAACGAATGAGTGATGATATGGATATTGACGCCGGTTGTATCCTGGCAGGGACTCCCATGGAGCAGGTTACCGAAGAAATATTCAATGAGATCATCGAGGTTGCCAGTGGCAAGAAGACCGCCAGTGAAAAGCACGGGTTCGGCGAGGAGGAATTCGCTCCCTGGGTTATTGGGCCGGTTCTTTAGGCCCCTGCTATTCATCCCCCACCTGCGGAAGGAACGCCTGGTCTTGATGGGCGGGCTGAACAAGGAACACCACTTTGCTTAGAAAACTTAATCGCACAGCCCCGGTATTGATCCTTTCGGCCTGCGTGATCGCCCTGCTCTTTGCCTGGAACTACGACTGGGGCAACCATCAAAAACCGGTAGAGATATCAGCTGGGATCCTCCTGGTGACACTGGGCCTTGAGCTGCTGTGGCTGCTGGCCTTGTCAGGCTACCCCTTCCTCAAAAGGATCTTCATGGCCGGCGCCCTTACAGGTTTTGTCGCGATGGGCTGCCTCGCTTTCAAGGTAGAGGGCGTAAGTGGGGACCTTGTCCCCAGGCTGGCCTTCAGATGGAAGGACCACAAGGCCCGCCAGGTTCCCGCGCCCTCGTCCGCCAGGGAAAAGCCGGCCACCTCCGAAAAGGCGACCGTTCAGCCCCTTGATAACCAGGCCTACCCACAGTTTCTTGGCCCTGAAAGGAATGGCACCCTGGAATCAACAGGGATCCTCTGGGATTTTTCAGCCAGCCCCCCAGTTGAAATCTGGAGGAGATCTGTTGGCGAAGGCTGGTCGGCCTTCTCTGTCCTTGGCGGCCACGCAGTTACGCAGGAGCAAAGA
>CAZTRG010000344.1:0-20232 GCA_964615885.1 uncultured Planctomycetia bacterium
CCAGGTCCCGGTATCGCCGGAGTCGACCGAGGAGTAGAGAGTGTGGGTCTGGTCGACCAGGTGGGTGATGAAGAGGTCCAGTCCGCCGTTCCCATCGGCGTCACCAAGGGCCACTCCCATTCCTGCTTCCGGTTTTCCTGCTCCGCTGAGGGCCACGCCGCGCGCCAGGGCTTCATCTCTGAAGCTGCCATCACGCTGGTTGACCCAGAGCTGGTTGGGCTTCATGTCGTTGGCAACATAGATGTCAATCCAGCCATCCCCGGTCAGGTCGAAGCAGATCACGCCAAAGCCGGGCAGGCTCCCCGAAATTCCTGCCTCAGCAGTAACATCGGTGAAACGGCCCTTGCCCTCGTTACGGTAGAGGGAATCCCTGATGCCCTGGAATCTTTCAGGGCCGCAATAATCTCTTTTTTCATCGAGGCTTATCCTGCAGACCCGCGAGGGGTCATTTTGCAGGTAGTGGCAGACGAAGAGGTCGAGGTCGCCATCGCGGTCGTAATCGAGAAAAGAAGCTGAGGAGCTCCATTCTTTTCCACCAGGGAGCGCATCAGCAGGTGCCCGGGTGAAGGCTCCTTCGCTGTTGAGGTAGAGTCCATCTCTGCCAATATTGGTGACATAGACGTCAAGATCTCCATCGTTGTCGATGTCTCCGGTGGCCACACCGTTTCCGTAGCCTTCATCGTCGAGCCCGGCCGCGCCGGGAAGCTCCCTGAAGGTGCCGTTCTGCTCCATCCTGTAGAGCCGGTTGGGAGCCGGCGCCGGCTTGCCGGGTTCGGGGTAGCGCACCTGGTAGAGCTCGGGGCGGCCATCTCCGTTTGTATCGAACAGGCCGATCCCGCCGACGGATATTTCGGGGATCTGGTAGAGCCCGGCCGGCCAGTACCCTGGCCTGGAGGGTAATCCTGTTTCCGCGGTTATCTCCGTGAGCAGGGCCGGGGAGCCGCCGCCTTTTGTTCCGCAGGCGGGGCAGGCCAGGCACAGCAGCAGGGCCATTGCGGATGCGCTGGATACCCTTGCCAGGCTATTGAGGATCCTGCTCATTCGTAATTCCTTGTTGTCTAGGGTTTTCAAGGCTAATAGAATCGTTGTGAATTTCTTGTTCAGGCTTTCCGGTCGCCGGATGTGGCAGGGGAAGCTGGGTCGTAAAAAATCGGGTCATCATCTCCGGCAGGATTCTAACACAGGCCGGCTGGCTTTAGACTTCTGCAGGGTCTCTCCGGACCGGGGTGCGAGGTTGCCTTGAGCTTTCCGGGCTCCGGTAGCTCAACCTGGAAAACAATAAACACAAAGGAGCGATGGGTTCATGGGAAGTTGCAGAAAGAAAACAGTGTTTTCCGCCGGCCTGGTGCTGGCGGCGATGACCCTGGCGGTTTCCGCCCGGGCCCAGGTGGACGAGGATGTGGAGGTCGCCGAGGATCTCCTTGTTGAGCTCGATGCTTCAGAGCTGGAGCTTGGCCCGGGTCCGGAGTTCTGGGAGAACCTGGCCCCGGAAACGATCGGAGATTTCCAGATCCTGGGAGATCCCCAGGTGGTCGAGCGCGATGGCGTGATTGCCGTCAGCTTCAATGAGGATGGAAGAAGCGGCGACAGCTACGAAAGTATCGACGAGGCTCCCGAGGGGATCCTTGGTCCCGATCCCAGCCGCAGTATAGAGATCTGGGTCTGGAACGAGACCATTGCCACCGAGGAGACCCTGGTTGCCTGGGGCAAGCGCGGTGGTCCCGATGGCTCGAACATGTCCTTCAACTACGGCACGCACGGCTCCTATGGTGCTGTTGGACACTGGGGCGGTAATGGTCCCGACCTCGGCTGGAATAATGCGGGGGGGGCACCTGAGGCTGGCCTGTGGCATCACCTTGTCTATACCTATGATGGAGAGACCACCCGCGTCTATACCAATGGGTGTCTCGATATGGCTGTCTGTGAGCTGAGCAACGAGGAGTTTCTCGGGTTTGGCCGCATCAATACCCACCCGGGCAAGATCAAGGTTGCCCAGCAGACCGAGGGTGATGGCTTCGGCCTGACGCTTGGATTGCAGGGCTCCCTGGCGGTTGCGAGGCTTCGAATCCATGATGGGGTTCTCAGCGATGAACAGGTTCTGAACAACTTCGAGGCGGAGTGCGAGGAGTTCTGCCCCGGACCCTCCGCCCCGGTTTTCACCAACACGCCCAAAGAGTCCCGCTATTTCAGCGGCCAGCAGGCCTATGTATTCAGGCTGGCTGTGGAGGCCAGGCCACCGGCAGAGTTCGAGGTGATCTCCCCTCCTGGTGGAACGATTGATGAGGCTGGCCGCTTTGAATATCCCATACCGAATCCCGAACCTGAATCCTTCGATGTTGAGATCCTTGCCGTCAATGAAGCAGGCGAGGCTACGGCAACCTGGACGGTCAATCGCGAGGTCCTCGAGGCCGGCGATATCGAGGTCGCCGAGGAGCTCCTGGTGAATCTCGATGCCCGGGATCCGACCGCGGGCGAAGAGTTCTGGGAAAACCACGGCACCATGGATGATTTTCAGATGCTAGGGGCCCCGGTGGTGGAGCAGCGCGACTTCGGCGTCGGTGTCAGCTTCAACGAGAACGGTCGCAGTGGCGACACCTACGAAAGTATCGAGGATGCTCCCCCGGGGATTCTCGGTCCTGACCCCAGCCGCAGTATCGAGATCTGGGTCTGGAACGAGGAGATTCCCAACGAGGAAACCCTGGTTGCCTGGGGCAGGCGCGGTGGTCCTGATGGATCGAACATGTCGTTCAACTATGGGTCCCACAATCTGTTTGGAGCTGTGGGACACTGGGGCGGCAACGGGCCCGACCTCGGCTGGAATAATGTCGGAGGGGCTCCTGAAGTGGCCACCTGGCATCACCTGGTCTATACCTATGATGGCGAGACCACCCGGGTCTATTCCGACGGGTGTATCGATACGGTTGTCTGCGAGATGAGCAACGAGGAGTTTCTCGGGCTTGGCCGCATCAACACCCATCCGGGCAAGATCAAGATCGCCCAGCAGACCGAGGGTGATGGCTTCGGCCTGACGCTTGGATTGCAGGGCAGTATCCTGGTCGGCAAGCTGAGGATTCACGATGGGGTCCTGAGCCCTGAGCAGATCGAGCACAACTACGAGACCGAGCTGCCTGAATTCTCTCCGGGACCCTGTCCCGAGGAGGGAGACCCGGGCTACGCCGACACCCATCTTACTGATGTGACGATTCTTTCCACCGGCTTCGGCCTGGGAGCCTCCCACCGGGCCACGGCTGAGGGTGTCGATGATTCCGGGGACCAGGTTTTATATACCTTCAGGGTTGAAGCCCAGATTGATGGGGTTGCAGAAAGAGTGATTGGTCCGCAGACCAGCGGGACGGCCCTGTTGTTCTTGAGAACAGCGGGTTCCTATCGCGTGACCGTCTCCGTGCAGGACCGGGACGATTGCGATGATTTCGCAGAGGATGCCATTTCACGCAGTGTGATTATCGTCGGTGACGAGATTCCCCCGGAGGATTGCGGCAACGGCTGGGATGACGATGCCGATGGCGATACCGATTGCGATGATGCCGATTGCGCCGCCACCGCCGCCTGCGACGCGGTTCCCAGAGAGCTCTGTGACAACGGCCGGGATGATGATGGTGACGGAGCGATTGATTGTGCTGACACCGATTGCCCGGCCTGTCCGGAGCTCTGTGACAATGGAGCCGATGACGATGGTGACGGTGCGGTTGACTGCGATGACGATGACTGCGCCGACTCGGCGGCCTGCAAGGTGCCGGCCGGTCCGCTCTTTGTGCGCGGAGATGGAAACTCCGATGGTTCCATCAACCTGACCGATGGTGTCATTCCGCTGCTCTATCTCTTCAGCGGAGGCGATGCACCTGTCTGTTTCGATGCGGCCGACACCAACGATACCGGCAATATCGAGATTACCGATGCGATCATTATCTTCAGCTGGTTGTTCAGCGGTGGTGCGCCCCCGGCATCTCCGACTCCTTCATCTGCGGGCTACCTGCAGGAGGACTGCGGTGTGGATGAGACTGAGGATGGGGCGGATTGCCTCCGGGTTTCCCCCATCTGTAACTAGTCTTTCCCGAAGAAACCGTCAACCGGCTAAAAAGCCCGCTGGAGCTCAGCTCCGGCGGGCTTTTTATTTCTGCTTCTGCAGGCGCTCGAGGTTGGCTCGTGCAGGAGAGAAGCGGGGATTGATCTGAAGCGCGCTGCGAAACCGCGCCTCGGCTTCAGCCGTTTTTCCTTCTGCCATCCGCAATTGGCCGAGGTTGTTGATCGCCTCGACAAAGCGGGGGTTGAGCCGTATGGCCTCGAGGTATTGCCTGGCGGCCCCGGCCGTTTCCCCAAGACGCCTCAGGGCGATCCCCAGGTTCATATGTGCATGGGGATCAAGCGGGTCAACCCGGATCGCCTCACGAAGGCGTGCCTCTGCACCCTTGTTGTCTTCGAGCTCCAGGAGAATCTGCCCGAGGTTGTTGTGTGCCTCTGCGAAGCGGGGATGGAGGGTCAGCTCCTGCCTGAAATGCTCTGCCGCCTGGGTTTTCCGCCCCTGGCGGGCCCGGATAACTCCCAGCGAATTGTTGGCCCTGGGGTAATCCGGCTGCAGGCGTAGGACCTCGAGGTAGAGGGCTGCGGCCCCCTCGAGCTTTCCCTGCCGGTCGAGTACCGCTGCGAGGTTGAAGCGGGGCTCGACGTAATCGGCCCGCAGGGAAATGGCCCGCTGGAAGCCGGCTGCCGCCTCGGCGAGCTTTCCTGTTCGCAGCAGCAGCAGGCCGGCGTTGTTTTCCGCCTCGGTGAACCCGGGTTTCATGGCGGTGATGACGCGGTATTGCTTCAGCGCTGCACTGGTGAGTCCGAGCTTGTCGAGGTTCAGGGCGTACTGGAAACGCAGGGCGGTTTCGTTCTCGACAGCGGCGGACAGGAGCACCGGATGGTCGATGGTGCTTCCGGGGAGCATGGCTGCGTTCCTGGAAAGCTGCTGCCGGCCCGGGTTCCCCATGGCGGCATCGGCGATCAGCTGTTCAAGCTCCACGGGTCCCTTGTAGATCACCGTCAGGCGGCCTGCTGCATCCAGCAGGAAGCTGCTGGGAAGGGGCAGGGGCTTGTTGAGTGGGATCATGTTGTCGTGAAGGCTCTGGAGAAATCCGACCAGGCTCTCCGTTGCCCGGCCGGTTTTCACAGGAGGCGGGAGCCTGTCAATGAAGCTCTTCACCTTCGGGGGCAGCTTGAAGCTTCCATCCCTGAGCCCATCGGTGCTGAGTGCAAGGATCTCGACCCCTGCCTTCTTGAGCTCAGCGCTGTGGTCGCGGAAGCTCTTGAGCTCTTCGAGGCATGGCAGGCACCAGCTGGCCCAGAGATTTACCAGCACGGCTTTCCCTCTTCCGGGAAGCAACTCCTGGTCCTCTCCTTCGAGATCCTTGAAGGGCAGGCCGGGGATTTCGAGCCTGGTGACCAGGGGGATCCGGGCCCGGTCACTTTCCCGGGGGGGCGGGGAGGGTGCCGGAGCTTTTGCCGCCTGGGTTCTGGAGAAGACTGCTGCCCTGGCCCGGCCGCTTCCCTGGATCAATTCAAAGCGGCCACCTGCCTCCAGGCCGGTAAAGACCTCGGTCTCTCCCCCAGGCCAGCTGACCCGGGCCTCTACCGGGCCTGCGCTTCTGCCGATGGCAAAGGCCAGCCAGCGGCTTGACTGGGTCAGGAAGCCGTCTCCGGCTGTAACCGTTCTCAGCAGGGGCCGTCCGCTGGGCCCGGTTCCCTGGATCTCTACCCGGGCCCCGACGGCATCCCGGCTGGTGTTTTTTCCATCTCCCTGGAGCTTGAGGCTGAGGAAGCTGCCCGGTGGGGCGGCATCGTTTCTGAGAAAACGCAGCCGGGGGGCGTTCCGGTTGGAGATCCAGAGATCCGGATCTCCATCTCCATCCCAGTCGCCTATGGCCAGGGCGCGGCTGTCGTCGATAAAGTCGAAGCCCGAAATGGCTGAGATGTCAGCGAATTTTCCGTCCGCAGTGTTGAGGAAGCAGCAGTTCCTCTCGCGCCCGCTCCAGGAGCGCCCCTCTCGGATCATCTTCGACAGCTGCAGGTGCCCCAGGTTGGGCCCGGTGTCTGAATCTTCCTTTGAGTTCCGGGTGCGCGACACGACCTGCCGCCAGAAGAAGCTTCACAGGTCGCCGGTGTCCTCGGTGGTGATATAGCCGTTAGCGACCACCAGGTCGTCCCAGCCGTCTGCGTTGAGATCGACAAAGCTCGAGGCCCAGGCCCAGCGGCCCATGTTGACCCCGGCCTCGAGGCTCTCATCACTGAAGGCTGCGTCTTTTCTTCCACGCAGCAGGGTGTTGCCCCTGGCAAAGCGCTGCAGCCGCTTGCGCACGAGCGCTGAGGCGCCGGGCTTGAAGAGCTCCTGGCTGGTAACCCGGCTGCCGGCTGCGGAGAACATGTTGCTGACATAGAGATCCAGGACACCGTCGCGGTCGTAATCTCCCCAGCTGACAGACATTCCCGATGCGCTGTCCTCCGCTTCCTTCAAGGCTGCGACATCGGTGAAGCGCAGCTGGCCATCGTTGCGGTAGAGATTGTTGCGCCCGAAATCGTTGGCGACGTAGAGGTCGGCATCTCCATCCTGGTCGTAGTCTTCCCAGGCCGCGGCAAAGCTGAAGCGCCGGTTGTTCTGGTCGAGACCTGATTCCTTCGTGACATCGCTAAAGGTCCATTCACCACCGGCCTGTATGTCGTTACGAAGGAGGATATTTGCCGCGGCATTGTTGGCGTCGTGGTAGACGAAACCATCGGATGAGGCGATAGAGACCACCCCTGCATCCTGGGAGAGGTCGTCGGCCTTGTGGGCGCAGACGTAGATGTCAAGATCGCCATCGAGGTCGGCGTCCGCAGCGGCCAGCGACATCGTGTCGTTGCTGGTTGGAATGCAGGCGCGAATCTCAAAGCCGCCCTTGCCGTCACCTGCGGCGATCACCAGCGCTCCAAGGATGGTGACGGCAAGATCCTGCCTGCCGTCGTTGTCGAGATCCACGATGAGAGCGGCCCGGGAGCTTTCCAGCCAGTCGGCCCCGGAGGCTGCCGAGTGGTCGCCGGCTGTTCCGTCCGGTCTTGCCAGGTAGAGCCGGTTGGGAAGACCGCCCTCCTGGCAGACGTAGAGGTCATCGAGGCCGTCCCCGTTGACATCGCCAAGAGCGAGGCCGGGTGTTCCCAGCAGGTCGAAGAACCTCTTGTCCTGGCTGCGATTGAGCCAGTGGTTCAGGCCCAGGGAGAACTGCCGGTTGTAGGAGGGGTTGGCCCCCAGGACAGCCAGGGTCCTGTCTGCAAGCAGGGGAGCGGCCCTCCTGGTGCGGGATTGTTCGAAGCTGCTGAGCTCGATGGAAGTCAGCAGTGGGGCGCCTCCGGCTTCCCTGGTGATCCACCGGGTGTTCCAGGTGCTGTGTTCTTCGAGCTTGCCGTCTTTGCTTTTTACAACAATGGAGAGGTGTTGCTTTGAGCTGATACGGTCCTTTTCCTGCCGGATCCCGTAGACCTTGAAGGAGGCGCGGATGCTGTCTCCGGCTTTCCAGCCCCGGCGTAAATCCAGGATGGCTTTTTCAAAACCGCCGGGGCCCTTGTAGCTGCCGCCGGGCTGGCCGGTACCTGCTTTGAACCGCTTGACCTCCAGCAGGGGGTCGTCGAATGCCACCTGGAGATTCTCCGGGCGAAGGCCTCCACAGCTGAAGGACTCAGCTGCGATGGTGATGGGGCTGCCGGGAGGAACCTCCCCGGCGCCCTGGATGAGCCTGCTGACCTGGCCGAGCTGTTCAGAGATCTGCGAGGCGATGACCTCGGTTTTCCAGCCATCTCCGTCCGGGTTGTCAACGCGCTTCCACTCCTGTCCGGACCCGGGCCGGAGGGTTCCCTGTGATCTTCCCTCAAAAGAATCCGGATCTTTTTTCAGAACGAAAACCAACCCGAGGGCAAGGACCACAGCTGCGATGCTGAGTGGGACAAGCCGTCCCCTGATGTTGATGTCCAGGAGCATATTCGGTAAACCCGGCGGTTGCGTAAGACGGCTTTCAGCATACCCGAATCATCTGCAGACTGCACAGCTAAGGAATGTTCTCAGCTGAGCGTCTCCATCCATTCGATGCGATCGAGGCGAAAGGTGCGCTGCTCATTTCTCAGCTGGCAGTGGGCGACGAGAAAGTCACCATTGCACAGCAGCGGTTCAACGATGCGCTCGGTTTCGAAGCCGTTTTTGTCGCAGTAGCCGATCCTGAGGGCCAGCGCCTTTTCAATAGCGATTGCCAGGGGAGTGTCGGCGGGAAGGTTGTGATGGAAATCATCGGGAGCGGCCAGCTCGCCCCCCTGGGCATTGATCCAGTCCTGGACAGTTGGCTCACGGTCCCTGCCGAGTTTTTGAGCGAACTGCCGGAATACGGCGAAGGTTGCCTCTACATCGGCAAGCGCCCGGTGGGCATCGGAGTTCTCGATACCAAGACATTCGCAGATGGTAGCCAGCTTGTTGTCGGGAAAGTCATGCTGTTTACGGGCCATCTTCACCGTGTCGAGGATCGGTCCCGGGGAGAACTTTCCACGCGCCAGGTGGTATTCCACAGCCAGGAAGCCGATGTCAAAGGAGGCGTTGTGGGCAACCAGTGCCCGGTTCCTGAACAGTGAATCGACCTTCGGAAGAAGCTGTGCAAAGGCGGGGGCGTCCTCGACCATGTCATCGAAAATGTTGTTAACCTCACTGGCCTGGGGAGGGATCGGGCGCCCCGGGTTCACCAGGGTTTCGTAGCGCTCCTCTACTTTGAGACCATCACTTGTGAGGATGCCGATCTCGATCACCCGGTGGCCTGTGAGCGGATTGATCCCGGTGGTTTCGAGGTCAAAGACCGCAAGAGGGGCCTGGTTGAGAGGTGTGTTGAGGAGATTCAAGAGCGATCCTGGGCAGCGAGTTGCTTGTGATGGAAGCCAGCTGGGAAGATGAGACCCGGCAGAAGACCATCGACTTTTCCGGTGGGTTTGTCAATCCCCGGGGGGGCTTCTGCACAACAGCGAGCCAGTGCCTGGCCCTGTTCAGCCCGTGATTATTTTGCTTTCTTGTTTTCTTGACGGGAGGCTCTCTGAAAGAGAGACTTCGAATAACAAATGTTAAAGCTGCAGATTACAAACACAGAGGGCGATTCCAGGATCCTCGAGTTCGAGGATTTTCCGGTAAGTATCGGCCGTGATAGCGGTTCGGGGATCGTCACCGATGATTCGAAAACCTCCCGTCATCATGCTGCCTTCGAGATGGAAGAGGGGCAGCTGTATTTCTGTGACAAGGGCTCGAGCAACGGGAGCTTTCTGAACTCAACCCGGGTTGAGCGAGAGCTTGCCGGCCCCGGCGACAAGGTCCGTCTCGGCAATACCGGGATCAGGATCGTTGCTGTGGACGGGGTGGAGGAGCAGCCTGCGCCTGCCGTGTCTCAGCCAGCTGTGGCTGAGCAGCTGGAGCCGCCCCTTGAGGGGAGCGAGGAAGAGCTTCGGGAAGAGCTGGAGCTAGAGGAAGATGTCCCGGAGGAGGGCTTAAAGAACAGTGATCTTGCCGCCAGCCTCGCCAGGAGGCGCCGCAGCACCATGCTGGGGCCTGTCGTGGTGTTGCTCGTGATCGGTCTCGGTGTTTACTGGTATCTCAACTGGGAGATGAATAAGCAACCGCCGGTTGTCGAATGGACTGCTGCTGACATTCGCCACGGTGAAGCCGTCGAGAAGGTCAGGAAATTCATCTGGGAGAGCGGGCATGCTGAATCGGTAACCCCGGACTTTCTCAACCGCCTCGAGGATGCCAGGAACCAGTATGGGGACGTGGAGTTCTACCCGGGAGAAACGAGCTTTGACGACCTTGACCGGCTCCTGCGCGAGCGCCGCAAGATGGATGTCAACAACCGCCTCTATACCCTCATCAGCCAGCAGGAGTCCTGCCTGAGAAAGAAGGAATGGGCGCGGCTTTTTTCACTGGTTGAAGAGCAGGGAAAAGAGATTATTGCGATTTCCCCCCAGTCCAGGAAGAAGATCGAGCTGCTTCGCGAAAACAGCCGCAAGGCTGCCGAGGAGGAGTTTACCGAGCTGTCTGACCATGCAGGCTACCTCGAAGGGCTCGGCCAGGTGGGTGAGGCCATCGACACCATTGTTTTTGCCAGGAAGCATTTCCAGGGGACAAAATACGAGGAGCAATTCGCAACCCTGCTGGTTGAGACTCGCTCGAGGATTTCCCAGCGCAGGGAAAAGCAGAAAGAGCGGGTTACCCGCCGCCGGCAGGAGCTGCTCGGGAAAGGGGCTGTGGCTTCCAGGGTGGAAGAGAAGCCCCTTTCTCCAACCGAACTTCTTGTTGAGAAGTTGAAGCCCTGGCTCAGTGCTTTTGACCTTGTCGGTCCCGTAGAAGAGATTGATGCGACCAAGCTTGTCACGCTCTCGGCGCAGAAGCTGGAGGGCAAGGATCTTCTGCTGGCCGCCCGCTTTGCTTTCAAAGCGAAGCTGAAGAAAGAGGCCGATGACCTGGTGCTGAAATACCTCGGCAAGGAGGAAGAAGAGGAGTGCACTGCCGATACCGCCGCAGCTCGTCTCCTGGCTGATTCCCGCGGGCTGGCGAAGGTACCCGGGGGCGGGTTCAGCTATACCCGTGGGCACGGCTGGGAGGATGCCGGCGATACGCTCCAGCGCCTGGCCCTGGTGGAGTCCGGAAAGCTTCTCAAGAAGTTCTCCCTGGTCAAGAGCGAGAAAAAGCTGACTGGATATTTCGACGAGGTCCTGGCGGTGATGTCGAAGCCGGGGCTCCGCGCCGAGGGCAAGGAGCTCATTCGGGCCAGCACCATCGAGCACCTGGGCAAGCTCATGGAGAAGACCTCGAAGGGGCTCGATCGCATGGTCAAGAAGGCAGCCTTTTCAAGCCTCAAGAAGGCCCGGCAGGAGCTCGACCAGCGCCGTGCTGCTGCAATCAGTGTCATCTATGACTCCAAGATCTATCTTCCCGAAAACCATCCGGACTGGAAAGATGGCGACGAGGTGAATGGCCAGAAAGAGGTTGATGCGGCTGTCGACAGGGTACGGGAGCTCTGGAACAACGCTGCCAGCTTCGCCATCAAGCTTGATAAGTCGACCAACGCGCTGAGCGAGCTCATCAGGGTGATCGAAGAGGATTGCTATGCCAGGCTCAAGTACGATCCTGGCGAAGATGACAAGGCCGGGATCGAGGAGCTGCGCAACAACCTTGACCGCAGGATTGACCTCAAGAGCTTCGCGGTGAACAGGGAAGACCTTGAGAGCTTCAACTACAACCGCAAGGTCGAGGCCTACAACCGGTCGCTGAAGAAGGCAGACATTGCCGAGACTGACAAGCAGCACGCGGTGGTTCTGAACGACTACCGTGAGATGATGGGCCGCCGCCGTCTCTTCCTCGACGAGAGGCTCTGCCGCGCATGTCTCAAACACAGCAGGGTCTGCGATGCGGCAAAGAAGATCTGGCACAACGGCTCCGATGGGAACCCGAGCTCGAGAGCGAAGGCCGAGGGCTTCCCCACCGGGGTCGGTGAGAACATCGCCATCGGCTACGACAACCCGGAGGAGACCTGGACCAGGGGCTGGTACCGTGCCAGCGATCACCATCGAAACGGCCTGGGTGAGCGCTGGACCTGCCTGGGCTACGGCTACGCCGGCCGGGTGGGCACGCAGAACTTCGCCGCCATCGAGCTTCCCTCCAGGTAGCTGCAGCCCACTGGCGGCAGGTCCTTACTCGAGCGTGAATTCAGGCAGGGGAACGAGCTCTCCACCCTTTTGAGCTGACTCGTGGGCGCAGATTCCAACGCAGGTCCAGTTGGCCGACTGGACTGCGTTCGGCCAGGGGTCGCGGTCATCGACCAGGGCCGAGACGAACTCGTTGACCATGTGCGGATGGGAGCCTCCGTGCCCGCCGCCCTGGACAAAGGACAGGTGGTCGGCATCTTCGATGGTCTGGGTGAACTTCTGGATCTCCTCGGGGAGCAGGTGGGCGTAATCAGGTACTGATACGAGCTCGGGGATTTCTCCCTCGGGCTTCTTCGCCGTATGGATCACGTGCTTCTCATCCTCCACGAGCGTCCATTCGAAGGATTTCTTCGTGCCGTAGACATCGAAGGATTCCCGGTACTGGCGCGCAGTGTCAAAGAGGAAGCGCCAGATATGGGCGGCGATGTCGGAGTCCTTGAGCTTGATATGGCAGCTCTGGACAGCACTGGAGTTGCCGGACTTCTCGGCAAGCTCTTCGCTGATGGTTCCCGAGCCGATGCAGGAGACATGCTCCGCCCTTCCGTTGACCAGCCCCAGCACCGGGCTCACCACGTGGGTGGCGTAGTGCATGGGGATCATGCGCTCCCAGTATTCCGGCCAGCCCTCCATATCCTGGGGGTGGGAGGCCTGCATGTACTGGATCTTTCCCAGCTCGCCCTTTTCGTACATTTCCTTGATGAAGAGGAACTCGCGGCTGTAGACCACGGTCTCGGCCATCATGTATTTCAGGCCGGTTTCACGAACCAGCTCGCAGATCTCCCGGCATTCTTCGACCGTCGTGGCCATGGGAACGGTGCACATGACATGCTTGCCGGCCTTCAGCGCTGCGATCGACATGGGGGCGTGGTCGGGGATCGGGCTGTTGATGTGAACAAAATCGACCTCGGGGTCGGCCAGCACCTCGTCGTAGCTCGTGTGGCGCCGCTCGATGTTGAACTGATCTCCGATCTCGTTGAGTTTTGATTCGGTTCTCTGGCAGATCGAGTGGATCTCTGCAGTGGGGTGGGCCTGGTAGATAGGAATGAACTCGGCTCCGAATCCGAGACCGATAATTGCCACCTTCTTTTTTGTGTCGCTCATTTTTAAAGATGCTCCAGCTTCTGGGCCGGTCCTCTTCCGATGGAAAACGGGGGAGTCCGGCAGGTTGAGTGAGCCTTGGATTTTCTGTAAGCCGGCCCGTGATTGCAAGGCAGATCGGGGTGTTTTCAGATAAGCAGTGGAAGATCTCACGCCAGCCTGCAGGCAGGCGGTACAATGACCCTGAGGATGATTTGATGAAGATCCACCCTGAAAGAACATTCTGCTGTTCCCTGCTGGGGCTCTCTGCCCTGGTGCTGGCCTGCGTGCTGGCCGGGGCTCATGAGCGCAAGCGGGGAAGCATCGGCTACATCGATAAGACGGGCCAGCTGCTCCTGACAAGCAAGACCCTGCATGAAGCCTCGAGTTTCTCCGGCGGATTTGCCCGGGTTCGCCTGCATGAGAAGAAGGAGTACAAGTACGGCTATCTTGACCGCAAGGGCAAGCTGGCGATCGGGGCGCAATTTGACTGGGCGAGGAACTTCTCCGAGGGACTGGCCTGGGTCGAGTCCCCGGCCGGGCAGGGCTATATCGATGGCAGTGGGAAGCTGGCCATCAGGGGTGAATACAAGGCAGGCGGTGACTTCAGTGGTGGCCTTGCCGCCGTACAGGCAGGCAAGGGCTTCGGCTATATCGACCCCGGGGGCAAGCTCGTCATCCCGGCAAGGTATTCTTCCGCCGGCAAATTCAGCGAGGGCTTTGCTGCCGTCGGCAGTGGCGAAAAGATCGGCTACATCGATCGCAAGGGCAAGCTGGTGATCCCAGCTCGTTTTGACAAGGCCTATGAGTTTCGCCAGGGCCGGGCGCGGGTTATTCTCGCCGGCCGCATTGCCTTTATCGATGAGAAGGGCAAGCTTGCCATCGGCCCCCTCTCGAGCGTCGGCAGGGCCTTTGATTTCAGCCACGGGCTGGCGCGGATCCGCGTCGGGACACGCTGGGGATTTATCGACCGAAACGGCCGGGAGGTTGTTCCGCCCAGGTATTTCGCGGCCTACGACTTTTGTGAAGGAGTGGCGAGTGTCCAGGATGAGAAGGGCTGGTCGATGATCGGGCCGGATGGCAAAACAGTTCTGCGCATGGGGCGGGACTGGCTGATGACCTTCTCCGGAGGCCTGGCACCTGTTATCAGGAACCGCAAGGTCGGCTATGTTGACCGCAGCGGGAAGGTGGTTATTGCACCGAGATTCCTGCGCGCCTTCGGGTTTTCCGAAGGCTTCGCCAGCGTGGAGCTGGAGTGAACTCTCCGGCTTACTCGCAGTCTTCGGGGATCGTTTCGCAGCTGAGCTTGTCGTCGGTGGGGTCCGGGCCGCAGGCGACCGGCTCGGCCGGGGCTGCTCCGCCGATGAAGAGGTAGTTCAGCAGGTAGACGGCATCGGTCAGGTCGACAGACCCGGTATCGTTGACATCGGCCGCCTTCATGCACCCGGGAGTCCTGCCGCCGGTAAAGAGGAAGTTGAGGATATAGACGGCATCGCTGATTCCGGGTCCGGCCACCCCCTCGACCATCCCCCGCGCGAAGAGCGGCGGGCAGTCATCACCGCAGCCGCTGTCGACCTCGAGGATGCCATCGGCATCGGCAGGACCGAGCGCGGCAATCTCGGCGTTGCTCATCGCCCCATCGGTGAACAGGAAGCTTGAAAGATAGGCAGTGCTGGCGTCCCCATTGTCATCGGTCAGGGTGTAGAAGAAGGGGTTTGCATCATTTCGCGAGTAGACTGCCCAGCGCCCATCGACAGCTCCAAGGTTCTGCTCTCCGACGTTCTCCCCATCAATGTATTTGCGCAGGTTGATGGAGCCGTTCTCCTCTGCGCAGACCAGGGCGATTCGGTGCCAGGTATCCTCCCGGATTGTGCCGCTGTAGTCGCCGCTGATTCCAATGCCCGAGCTGCCAAGGTTGATGAAGAGATCTCCATCATTTACGTTGGAAGCATTGGTGTTCAGCAGCGCGAGCCAGCCGTCATCCTCAAAGGAGCTGGCCGGGATCAGCATGTCAAAGACCAGGGTGTACTCGTTGACATAGGAGCCTCCTGCGTTGGGCACGGCACCGTGGGTTACAATGTAGCCCATGGAGTTGGCCACCGCTTTCGGGAATTTCATGACCCGCGCTTCTTCTCCACCGATGGCCTCGATGCCGAAATCAGAGGTCGTACCGAATTCCGTCTCACGGGCGGTAGCTCCGTCGGGCCCATCTGAGTACTGAAGCACACCGGATCCCCGCGAGGCTTGCAGGTCTCCATCGGTGAAATCCCACTGGGTGATGGCCTCGCCGGAGGGCACCTCGGGCGGGATATTGATTGGCGGAGGGGGCTCAGGGGCCTCTCCCTTGCGAGGTTCGCGGTTGAGCTGGATGGAGTCAAAGGAATCTCCCTGGCGGTCGATCGCGCTGATGGTCAGGGTGTCCCGGGTGACATCCACCCGGACGTAGTGGTAGACGTACTGGACGACGCGCTGGATCTGGTCCCATTCACCATCGAACTCATCTTCCCAGAGCCTTCCGCCGCCGCCGGAGGTCTGGATATAGGCAATTCTCCGGCCGGTATCGGGAGGGGTGAAGATTCCGCGCTCGTAGTCGTGGATGTGGCCGGAGAAGTCCGCATCGACCCCGGCGGTCTCCAGCAGGGGAACGATATGCATCCGCAGCTGGGCGTAGACCGACTCTTCGTAGATTTCCGAGTAGGGGGGGTGATGGTGGAATACCAGCAACCAGTCGGCCTCCTGGGCGGCGTCGGAGAAGAGGTCATTGTAGAGCCACTGGTACTGTTCGCTGCCTGGCCTGAAGGGGAAGTTGGTATCGATGACAACAAAATGGCATTTGGCGTAGTCGAAAGAGAACCAGTGCTCATTGCCGGGCTGGGCCAGGTAGTCATAGAACCAGTGTGAGTTGCGCTCGTGGTTGCCGATCGCCACGTAAAAGGGGACGTTCTTTGACAGCGGCTGCAGGGGAGAAAGGAACTCGACTCCCCACTGGGAGTAGACATCACCGTTGACAACGACATCTCCGCAGGACATCGCCAGGTCCGGCTGGTCAGCGGCCATGAGACGGGAGAGCTGGCCGAAGACGGATGGATTTCCCTGGTTGTCTCCCCAGACCACGAAGCGCATCGAGCTCTCATCTTCGGGGGCCGTGGTGAAGGTCTCCACTGCACTCTCGAAGGTGTCGTTCCCGTTTGTAGAGCGAACCGAGTATTCGACGCTTTCTCCTGCGCTGAAACCCTCCAGTCTTACCTCGTGGATGCTTGCCTCACCTGGATGGGAGGCTTCCTGCCAGTCTCCCCCGGCCCGGCGGTAGCGGACCGTGCCGCTGGAGGTGGAAAAGGTTTCCCACATGATGGTGATCTCTCCAGTGGTCACCCATTGCAGGTAGGGACCTTCCTTGATGCCCGGAACTCCCGGGGCCACGGGCTCGCCTTCACAGGCTTCGCCTGCCAGCGCTTCGGTTTCGAGCGGTCCATCCGCCAGGCTGCCGAGCAGGGCGATCTCTTCGCCGCAGAGGGCGGCGTCCCTGATCTGGATGGCGTTGAGATGGACCGGGCCCATCTCAGAGGGAGCCCCGGCATTGCCGGACTCATCGGCAAACAGCAGGAACCAGTCGATGTCGCCTCCTGCGGAAAAGAGACTGAATCTTCCATCGACGCTGACAGCTCCCGTGTTCTGCTGGACCTCGATACCATCAATGTAGCTGGTATAGGTGCCCGTGGTGCTGTTGACCACCAGCGCCAGCCGATGCCAGCGGTTCTCGGTGACGGCTCCTCCATAGTTGCCGCTGATGCCGATCCCACCATCTCCCCTGAGGAACCAGTCGCCATCATTGCCACAGGCCAGCGGCCGGGTCGAGCCCTCTCCATTCTGGCAGGCATTGGTCTGGTAGAGAGAGATCCAGTCGCCAAGCTCGGGGAATCTCAGGTCCATGACCAGGGTGTAGCTGTTGAGGTAGGAGCCTCCTGCGTTGGCCCCCAGTCCGTGACGGACAGTCAGGGCATTCCCGCCGGCTATCACAGCGTAGGTGAGCTCCTGCCCATCGAGGTCAGCGGATACGAATCGAAGGGACTCATCGACTCCTTCGAATGCAGAGAGGATCAGATCTTCAGCTTCGGTGGAGGAGGAGAGGTCTCCATCGAGGTCCCAGTGGGAGATGTTCTCAGCAGGAAGGAATGCCGGGAAAAGAAACAGTACTAAGCAAATGGTAAGGCGTCTCAACTTGATTCTCCGTAAACAACTACCCCCTGGTGGCAAGAAAGTTTCGCTCACCCAGGAGCGAACCACCCCCTCTATTTTCCAGCCTGGAGCCCTGATAGAGAAACAGTTACCTGATTTTTTTTCTCCAGGGCAGAAGGCCGGGTGGAGAGAAAAAAATGGCGCGCCAGGGAGGACTTGAACCCCCGACCACCGGATTAGAAATCCGGTGCTCTATCCAGCTGAGCTACTGGCGCGCTCCTGGGAACGTCTCCACAAGACTCCGTCCGGACGGAGTCCTGCCCGAGAAGATATCAGGCACCCCCGGAAGGCGCAAGTTCACACGCAGAAGGGAATAAGGAAGGGACCCTAGGCCCTGGGGCCTCCATGGCGCAGAACAGCCCTGGAGCGGGGGAGGCAGAGATCGAGGACCCGCTCGGCCTCGATGATAAGGTTGACCTCCGGCAGCCAGCTCTCGGCGCTGGCCTGGTGTTCTCCGCGGTGGGGGGACTCGAGGATCATCGTGTGCTCAATTTTCGGCAGCTCTTTAGCTGAAAAGATGTCAGCCGGCAGGTTCTTCACAGCGAATTCCGCGTCTGCTGCCGGTTCGATCTCCAGGTCGATGCTGTGCTGGTAGTCGCCCTTCTCAAGCCTGCAGATCCTGATTGGTGAGTCACCGAAGTTCTGGATCCTGCACTGGAAGGAGCCCTTCAGCTTTCTCCGGCCCTTTTTCTTTTCAGGCACCCACTTCAGGAAGAAGTCGATGTCCCGGTTCAGGCGCAGCCGCTCGCTGTCGGAAACCAGGAAATAGGTTTCGTGTTTTTCACTGCACTCCAGCAGCTCGATCCAGTTGCTGGAGTATTCCTTCAGGATTCCCTCATGGCGCGCCACCTCTTCACCGTTCTTGGACTCGACGATGACCTTGGAGCCGATATAGCGCTCGAGGATCGGTTCAAAACGGTTGCCAACCGCGGAGAGGGTCTCATCCCCGATCTTCTTGATCCCCGCATCCTGGCTCTTGGCCATGGAGGAGGAGGCCTTCCCCCTGGTCTGGGCGACAATCAGGCCCATCGACTGGCTGATGGCATCCTTGAAAGCATTGGAGAGGTTGCGCACCGTGCGGGCCAGCTTCTTGAGGAAGCCTCTTTTTTTCAGAGAGTTGACGTCCTTCAGCCGGCGGGTCTTGTCTTCCTCGTCGAGCTCTTCGTGGTAACGCTCAATGGCGCTGACCTTGTCCATCTGGTCTTCGAAGATGATATAGCTCGTCTCGGTGTTGCCCGTGTCATCACTGCGGGCCTCCGAATAGAGGATCTCGACTCCGCCTGGATAGACATTCAGCTCACCCCAGGTGGGGTCCTTGCCGTCCTCCTCGATGCTGACATTGAAGTTGCTGAAGTGTTTCAGGCAGCGGTCGAGGGCCCAGCGCTGGACAATGAAGCTGACGAGGGCCGCGCCGAAGACGAAGAAGATCGTGATGTAAAAGATGCTGTCCATAGTTCTGTCCGGTGAATCATCCAGCTTTCGTTTCCGGGTTGTTTACCATGCCGGACATTTTCGCATCGGCTGGCCCGAAGCAAACGAAAATCCGCCCCTGATCTTTATAGGCCCTCGCCTGTGCAGGCTTCCGGACAGCCCTGGATCGGGATGCACTCGGTCCCCGCGACCGGGGGAGCTCCTCCCATAAAGAGGTAGGAGAGAGAGTGGATTGCATCGGTGAGGTTGAGGCTCTTGTCGCCGTTGACGTCCAGGAGGCTGATGTTGGCCGGGTCGTCGATGGCGCCCTCCTGGCAGGGTAACCTTGCCGGGGCGCCCAGGAAGAGATGGCCGAGCAGTGCGATGGAGTCGGAAATATCAAAGCCGGCGTCCTGGTTCAGGTCGCCCGGCAGCTGTGCGCCGCCTTCGGCAATGCCGGGGTCGGCATAGCCGGGGGTGCCATCATCGACGCTGGCGGGCCGCCAGGCGCCGGGGGCCAGCAGCTCTTCAGCCCCGGCGAGCAGGTCATCGAGCTGCAGCGAGGGACCGTTTCCATCGGTCTGCGGGTACCAGTCGTCGCTGTAGCTGATGCGCAGTGCCTCGGCTCCGCTGGAATCGAGCAGGGTGAAGGTCTCGCTGCCATTGGAGAGGTTGCCGGAGTACTCTCCCGCCACCAGGATTCTTGCAAGGTCGTAACGGGCCGCAAAGGCCTCGAGGTCCTCGACCAGGACAAGATGCTCTCCCGGCTGGAGGCTGGTCACGGCTCCGGCGCTGAAATCGAAGCGAATGCCGCCGGCGAGCTTGACGCCGCTGAGGTCCAGGGGCGCCTTTCCAGAGTTCCACAGCTCGACAAACTCGTAATCATCGGAGTCATGTCCATCGTCATCTTCTCCCGGGCGCGGATGGTACATGAGCTCGGTGATGCGCAGGGGAGAGATGTCGGCGCTGTATTGAGCCTCCGTCAGGGCGCTCCAGGTTCCCCGCCTGAGCACCCTGGTCTTCAGGTTTGTTGTCCCCGGAAGGTTCAGGGCTGCGCGGTACCTGGTGGCACTGGGGGAAACAGCTCCGCCCTCCAGCCTGGGATCGCTCCCATCGGTGGTGAAGTAGATCGTTCCGGCTCCAGCACTCATGCTGACCTCCAGGCCACTGCCGTCGGCTGGGACGGCTCCACCATGAGGCTCAAGCTCCGGGGGAGGAAGCTCAGAGACCAGGTCGCGGCGGGCCAGCTGGGCCAGGTAGATGTTTCTGCGCTGGGGGAAGTAGGTGTTCAGCAGCCAGTCCTGGTAGGCGACGTAGTGCTGGTTGCGGTGGAAGAGATCGTACTGGTCCCTGCTGCCGGAGCCCTGCAGCACATCGCGGCGATAGTCGCCCCAGCGCGCCGATTCGGCGACGACCGCCCGCCAGACCTGGTCTCGACGGGTCAGCCACCGGCCGAGCACCTTGTCGGTGCTCAAGGCCCCGCCGTTGTAGATGTGCTTGCGGACACGGTCGGCAAAGCGCAGACGGAATTCGGGGTTGGCGCGCAGGGCCGTGTAGAGGCGGCTCGGCTTGTTGTTGTTGCTGAGGCCGGTGCGGGCGCGGCTGAGGATAATATCGAGATCGGGCTGTGGCGGAGGGGGATTGTTCTGGTGGCGTGAGATGTTCTGCTCTGAGGCCCAGCAGAAGTACTGGTAGCCTGGTCCGCCTGCGCGCCGGCTGCCTGCGTACCAGTTGTGGCCGTCCCAGTCTTCGTTGCCG
>CAZTRG010000345.1:0-14485 GCA_964615885.1 uncultured Planctomycetia bacterium
CGCTGACCTCGGCCTTCTCGGCGGCCCAGGAGGCCTGGCCCGATACTAGGATCGCAGTGCCCGCATATGCTGTAGATTTCAAGAACCTCCTGCGTTCGATCCTGTTTCGACTCATATCCGCCTCGTTAAAATGGCGGAGAGGGGGGGATTCGAACCCCCGGCGGAGTTGCCCCCGCACATGCTTTCCAAGCATGCTCCTTCGGCCGCTCGGACACCTCTCCTGTTATTTCATTATGTCATCAAGTCTGGCGGAGAGGGGGGGATTTGAACCCCCGGAACCCTTGCAGGTTCACCGGTTTTCGAAACCGGCCCGTTCGGCCACTCCGGCACCTCTCCTGGTCGAGGCGCTAATCTGGCAGACATCCCCGGGTGTGTCAAGAGATGAGCGGGAACCCGCTCATTTCGATGAATCAGGTCCTCCACGGCTGAAGATGAGAAAATAGACAAGCAGACCGGTGAAAATAACCAGCAGCCCGATCCCTGCCTCCACCGGTTGCTCAAATCCAATGCGCCAGAGAAACCAGCCATAGAGCGTCAGGAAGGCAACCGGCACCAGCGGAAAAAGCGGCACACGGAAGGGCCGCTCCAGCTCGGGCCGGCGGTGGCGAAGTACCATCGAGCCGAGAACGCTCAGGAAGTAAAAAATGCTGGTGGCGAATACCATGTACTTGGAGAGGATGTCAAAGAGGTTGCTTCCCGAATAGAACTCCACGTAGACCGCAGCTGCGACGAGGTATGCAACCGCCACTGCGAAGAGAGTCACCAGCGCCGCCGCCGGGGTACCGTAGCGCGGATGCACACGGGCCAGCCTGCCGATGAGGGGATAGTCCCTCCCCATTGCGAAGAGCACCCTGGGATTGGCGAGAATGACGCCGTTCAGGCTGCCAATCATACTGAAAAGTACCACCAGCGAGATGATCCCCCCGCCCATCGGACCGATCAGCTCTCCCGTCATCTTCTGGGCAACCCCCCGGCCACTGGCCGCCACCTCCTCCATGCTCAATACCCCGTGAAAGGCCAGGTTGACCGCCACATAAACCAGCACCACCAGGCCAAGCCCCAGGAAGAGAGCCCTGGGAATATTGCGCTGTGGGTCTCGAATCTCCTCCGCCACAGCCGTAACGTTCTGCCACCCCTCATAGGCAAACATCACCGACACCATCACCAGGGCAAAGAGAGCCAGGCCGCTTTTTCCTGTCTCCAGCGGCGCAGAAGAGTAATTGGCAGCCTCGATCCCCTCACCTGTAAAAAGCCCCAGCACAAAGGGCAAAGCCGCGAGGCAGCACAGGGAAACCACCTTGACCAGGGTGGTCGCCGCCTGGAACCCCCCGCCCCACCGGGCTCCCCGCAGATTGATCCCGACCACCACGCAAAGCACAGCAACAGCAGCAGCGGTTTTTTGCCAGGTGCTCAGCTCCGCCTCGAAAACCCCAGCCAGCGTTTCGACAAAGGCCACTGAGAGAGCGCCGACCGCAGCGGGAACAATAACCAGCATCGCTGCCCAGCCCTGCATAAAGGCAACCGGCCGGCCGTAGGCCTCTCGCAGGTAGATGTACTGGCCACCAGCCTTCGGAAACATCAGGGCCATCTCAGCGAAGCACAAGGCCGCAAGAAAACAGGCCATCCCAACCACCGCCCAGGTCGAGATGATCAGGGGGAAGCTTGCCCCTTCAGCAGCGATCGACCCGGGCTTCAGGAAAATGCCGCCCCCGATGACACAGCCCACGACCACAGAGGTCGCCATGGCCGGCCCCATCGAGCGCTCCAGCTCGCCGGAATCTTCCGGAGGCTTTCCGCCCTGCTCAAGTTTCCCGATCTCGGACTCGCTCAAATACCCTCTCCCTGAAAGGAGCTCCCCTGTGAACCGCAAGCGTACCGCACAGGTTTGCCACCGCAATGCAGAAGTGCGGGCATTGCGGGCCGGCAGGAACGACTGCCATCATCACTCCATGCTCTTGCCTCAGGCCGTCGAAGGTGCTCTAGTCCCTTTTCTTCGAAAACCGCTCCCGCTAAAAGCCAAAGCAAATGAAAGCCCTGCTCTTCACAGCCCTGCTCTTGACCGCCAGCCAGGCTGCCGGACAGGACCTGCCACTCAGCGAACCACAGGAGGTGGGACTTTCGGCCGCGGGACTTGCGAAGATCGATTCGGAGGTTAAGAAATTCCTCGATCGAAAACAGCTGGCCGGCGCGATCACCATCGTCGCCCGCCACGGCAGGGTCGCCCACTTCAAGGCTCACGGGATGATGGACATCGCCGCGAAGAAGCCCATGCGCAAGGACACGATCTTCCGCATCTACTCGATGACCAAGGCGGTTGTCAGCGTAGCGGCGCTGATCCTCGAGGAGGAAGGAAAGCTCGAGCTCGACGCGCCGGTTTCGAAGTACCTGCCCGGCACCAGGGGAATGAAATTCAGGAAGGCCGTGGCAAAACCGGAAATGACCGTGCGCGACCTGCTGCGGCACACCTCCGGGTTGCCGAACAACTCCACCGTCGACCGAACGATGCGCCGGGCCGGCCTGCCGCCGCTGGCCGATTCCACCCTCAAGGAGATGACCGGGCGGCTCACCGCTGTGCCGCTGATCTACCCCCCCGGCAAGGGCTGGCATTACAGCTTCGCCGCCGATCTCCTGGCCCGGCTCATCGAGGCTGTCTCAGGGCAACAGCTCGACGTGTTTCTCTCCGGGCGAATCTTCAAACCGCTTCGAATGAAAGACACCGCCTTCTACGTTCCCGAAGAAAAGCTCGACCGCTTTGCTGTTGTCTACGGCAATGGCCTGAGAGTAACCAGCGCCCCCCAGCCCGGCACCTCGGGACCCTTCAGCTTCACAAAGGCGCCGAAATTTCTCTCCGGGGGCGGCGGGCTGGTCTCGACCGCAAACGACTACATGCGCTTCTGCCTGATGCTCTCAGGCAAGGGTGAATTCGACGGAGTGCGGCTCCTTCAAACAGAAACCGTCGAAGAGATGACCCGGAACCAGCTGCCGCCGGGCGTCGGCGAAATCAGCTACGGGACTGCAGGACGCGGCTTCGGCCTCGGCTTTGCCGTCCGGATCCGAAAGATCGATTCAGAGCCATCCTCCATCGGCGAATACGAGTGGCTCGGAGGCGCCGGCACCGAGTTCTGGCTCTCGCCTCGCGATGACCTCGTCGTGATCACCCTGAGCCAGCAGATGCCGATGCGCCAGCTTGGGCGGTCCATCAAGCCCATCGTCTACGGAGCGCTCATGAAACCCCAAGGGAGACCCTAATGGCAGACCCTGAACCTCGAAAAAAGAGCCTCCACCAGGGACGCTTCCTGGAGATGTTCGAGCGCGCAGGCTGGGAGTATGTCGACCGAGTCGGCGCCTCGGGGGTCGTCGTGATCCTGGCCCTGACCGCTGAAAATGAGCTGGTCCTTGTTGAACAGCACCGGGTTCCCGTCGGCGCCAGCGTCATCGAGCTGCCGGCCGGACTGGCGGGGGATCTGCCGCATGCCCGCGACGAAGATTTCTGCCAGGCGGCACGGCGCGAGTTGCTTGAAGAAACCGGCTACGAAGCCGAGACCATCGAAGTTCTCTGCGAGGGTCCCCCCTCCGCCGGGCTCACCAGCGAGATCCACACTCTCCTTCGGGCCACGGGAATTCGAAAAACAGGCCCGGGCGGCGGTGATGAATCCGAAGACATCACGGTCCACACCATCTCCCTGGACAAGCTGGAAGACTGGCTGGGCCAGGCGGCACAGAGGGGCTGCCTCATCGATCCGAAGATTTACGCGGGGCTCTATTTCCTGCGCTGAGCGCAGGGCGAGGAC
The DNA here is from genome assembly GCA_964615885.1 of uncultured Planctomycetia bacterium. Lineage (GTDB taxonomy): Bacteria > Planctomycetota > UBA8108 > UBA8108 > UBA8108 > UBA8108. The sequence continues at coordinate 3,792 of CAZTRG010000345.1, forward strand.
TCAGGCCTCGATCACCATTCCATCAGCAGCCGCCCGGATGCCCTCGACCGGGTCATCCGCCAGGGCCCCGGCAACGCCGGCCCCAAGATGCACCAGGAAGGTTCGCTTGCCGCTGAAAAGACCGGCCTGGGCCCGAAGCTCTTCGAGCGAGAGATGTTTCTCCCCCGCCCTCTCAAGAGTCGTACATTCGATAAGCAGCGAATCACTCGCCTCGACCAACCGCTCAAACCCGGCACACCAGCCCGTATCGCCGCTGATACCAATCCGGGAATCACCGCAGGAGAAAACATAGCCGAGAGAGGTGGCGTGATGGACCATGGGGAAAGTGTCGACCTGGAGCCCTGAACAATCGACAGCGCGGCGCTCCTCGATGGGGAGCTCCTGGTAGAGGATCTCGAAGGCGATCTTCTCATAGAGGGAAGAGTCGCTGTAGCAGAGCCGGGCGAGGCTCTCAAGGGTTTCACGCGTGCCGGGAGGACCCGTGATCAACAGGGGACGGGTTCGCTCATCCTGGAAGACCATCCTCAGCAGCAGGAAAGGCCAGCCGGCAATGTGGTCTCCATGCAGATGGGTGATGAACAGCCTGTCGAGCTCAGCCGTTGCCAGGCCTCCGCGGTCGAGGCTGAGACAAACCGTCGAGCCCGCGTCAACCAGCAGGTTCTCATCATCGAGCTGCAAGAGGATCGCCTGGTGAAGCCTGCCCTCAGAATGCCAGGCATCACCTGTACCGAGAAAATGAATCTTTGTTCCGCTCATGACCCTCTCCTTACCCCCCGGGCACGCATCAGCTTCCGGGACGGGGCAGCTCCGCCAGCTTCTTCCTGATCTCAGCGTACAGCTCTTCGGTCCAGCCGGGAAGAGCCCAGCAGGACAGGGGCAGCTCCCGCCTCCTGAAATCAACCGGGCTGAGGATCAGCTCCAGCTTGCTGCAGCCGCAATCTGCGGCCAGGACAAAAAGATCCTCCGCTGCCTGGTCACCCATGGCAAGGCAGCCGACCGAAGTATCTCCACCATGAATCATGATATCTCCACCGAGCTCCTCCCTGCCGTCCATCGCCCCCCTGGACCGGTCCCATTCGTTGGGGTAGCCGACCCGCAGGGACAGGTGGTAGCGGCTGTTGGGGTTCAGCTCCTCGATGGCATAGATGCCCTCAGGAACCTGCTGGTCACCCTCGCGCAGCTTGGGACCTTCCGACCCGCTGGCTCCCAGGATGGGATAGCTGCAGACAAAGACAGGCACCCCCCCGGCGGAACCGGCATAGACCTCGAGCCGGCGCTCATTTTTCAGGCCAACAAGAACAACTGAGGCGGGCGGATAGCTCACACCCGCGGCCTCGAATTTTGGCTGCAGGCGGGCCCGCGCAGACGCCGAGTATTGCTTGAGACGCTCCCGGAGGCTTTTCTTCGCTCGCGGCCGTTCCTGGAAGGCAGCCTTGATCGCAGCGAGCTTCTTATCGAGATCCTCCCTGAAGGTGAAGCCCACCAGGAGAGCCAGGGTGCGGACCACGAACCCGGGATCAAGGGCGTGGAAGGAAAACTTCACCCGGGTACCGCCGGCTGTTTCCTCGAAGCGGTAAAGCTCAAGAGCCCTGTAGGCTTCTGACTCAATCCTGAATTCAAGGAGCCTGTCCTGCTCAAAACGGCTGATCTCCAGGCGGACCTCCACCTGGTCCCCGCCCTGGTCGACATCCAGAACGCAGCCGTCACCCTGTGCCGGTTTCTTCCGGCCGCCCCGGATCTTTCTGACCTTCCTGGCCTCCTCCCTCCAGGCCGGCAGGTTGCGGAGGTCTGCCACGTAGCTGAAGAGCCGCCCGGCCTGGACAGGAAAATCCAGGCTGCGCTCAAACTCCACCTCGCCAAACCTCCAGGAATCCCTGACGATTTGCGAAGGTCCCTTCATTGCCCGCAGACCTGTTCGCACCCGGTGAGCTGTATACAGTCCGAACCCAGCACCGGGGGCGGCCCTCCACTGAAGAGGTACACCAGGATGTAGACCGCATCGGAAAGGTTCACTCCACCATCACCGTTATCATCGAGCAGGCTGATATTGGCGGGATCTTCTGCGGTTCCATCTCCACAAGGCAGGCTTGCAGGTGTCCCCTGGAACAGGTAGCCCAGCAGAGCGATTCCATCGGTGAGATCGAAGCTTCCATCCTGGGTGATATCTCCGGGGATCTGCCAGCCGCCACGCTCTTCCTCGATGGCAATCGTATTGAACAGGCCGGGAGTCCCTCCCTGCACCGCGGAGGCCCCCCAGTTGGCGGCCTCGTTGCCATAGACAGCCGTGGAGACCCTCTCAAGCGATGTCCCACCTCCATCGGGTGTCGCCGGCCAGGGTGGACGGTCATTGAAACGCACGTGGTCCAACAGGAGCTCACCACCGTCCGGCCCTGCAGGCTTCCAGAGCGAGAGGCGCTCACCATCGTTTGCAATCCCGCCGCCAAAGGGGCCGACCACGGTCACCGAGGGCGGAAGGCCATGATTCTCCCTGAACCGGGCGGGATCCCCGCTGACCACCAGGAGATAACCCTGCGCAGGAATCACGGTACCCGGGGGAAAGGTAAAATCATTCTCATCAGCGGGATCACGCAAGCCGTTGAGCCTCCAGCCGGCACCCAGGGCCGCATCGTAGAGCGGCTGCTCGGAGGCGGATCGATTGAAGAGCTCAACGAATTCCATCGAAGAAGCTCCCTGCTCCGGTTCCGGCGGATGGTAGTGGATCTCGTTGATCACCACCTCTCCGACATGCGGAGACGAGTTTTCCTCTCCCGGGGTCGGAGAACTCAGAACCGTGAAGTCACGGCCGGTGGAATGAACCCAGGTTCCGCTGCTGCGCCCCGGCTCCAGGATGCCGTAGCGCGTACCGGTTATCCATTCTGCCGGTTCGGTGACTGAGGAGCCGAGGTAAATCTCTCCACCGTTTGCAGCCAGCTGCAGGGCGCCCCCTGGAGAGATAAACAGGTAACCTCCCGGGGAAATGACAGAACCGGCAGGCAGCTGGAACCTCGGAGCCACTCCGAACCCGGTCTTCTCATCACCGAGAAACCAGCCACTGACATCGGCCTGTTGATCATCCGGGTTGTGCAATTCGATGCCGCCGGCAGCTCCCCCGACGGCTGCTACAAGCTCATTGATCCAGACGCGAGGCGCTCCCGGCAGGCCATTGGCCTGCCCCGGGCTGCCGTGAATCTCCGCGCTCGCCCGCCAGCTGAGAGGACGGTCAGGATTTCCGCCTGGGGCTGCCAGCACGAGGGAGCGGCCGTAGCCATCGGCGGAGATGGGCCAGAAGCCCTCATCGTCATAATCCACCGAGACAATCGTCAGGTTTTCCCTGTCCTTCAGGGTGACCTTCTCGCCTCCATTGGAGAGGCTGTCAGAATATTCGCCCCGGACCGGCGCATCCGGGAAGGCTGCCAGGAAGGCCGCCTCGTTGGCAACCAGCAGGTAGAACTCTCCAGGGGCCAGCACGGCACCCTGCCTGAAGGTGTAATCGATACCGTTTGAGAAGCTGAGGCCGGAAAGGTCGATGGTCAGGTCACCTGAATTCTGCAGCTCGATGAATTCAAGGTCCTGTCCACCGGGCGGGTTGTACATGAGCTCGCTGATGTGCAGGTCCTCATAGGCCGGCGGCAACTGGAAGACCGCCTCATTCAGGGCGCTCCAGTTCTGTCCTGAGAGGATCCGGGCCTTGACGACCGAGTAGTCCCGGATGGAGACCTCGCCCTCGTAGACCATTGCCGCCGGAGAGATCGCACCGCTGCCGGGAACACGGGGGTCACTTCCATCCAGGCTGTAGTAGATCGCTCCCTGCTGGCCGGCCGGCCGCGAGATCGCCAGGTTGAAGCCCGGCTGCACCACTCCACCGAAGCGGCTGAATACCGGCGCCGCCGTACGGGGATACAGGCCGGCTGATCTCAAGGCATTGAGCACATTGGCCGAGCGTCGCGGGAAATAGGTCGCCTGGAGCCTGTTCTTCTCGACCTGCCAGTGAGAGTCAGGGCGGTAGAACTCGTAGGGCCCATTGCGCCACTGGTCGACATCGCGGCGGTAATCGCCCCACCTCGCCGATTCACAGGCAATCGCAGGCTCAAGCTCGTTGGTGCGGCGCAGGAAGCGGGCCTCTGTAGCCTCCGGGGTCAAGGCCCCGCCATTGAAGAAATGGCGGTGCACCCGGTCACCAAAGATCACCCGGTACTCTTCGTTTGTCCGCAGGCGGTTGTGAATACCGGTGGGAGCATTGCCGTTGTTCACCGAGATCCTGTTATCGTTGACACCCTCGAGAATCCTCTCCGCATCCCAGCTGAAGAAGCGCCACTGCCCACCGGGAACCCGGTGACGGGCGGCATACCAGTTGTGATGGTCCCAGTCGTGGTTGGCCCCGTAGTAGTTCACCAGGAGATAGTCGATGAGATTCTCGATATCGAGCTGGTTGCGCAGCGCGAAGAGGCGCGAAGCATCCGATCCGACCGCGGAGGCTGCAGCCTGCACCTGGCTCCAGGCTGCGCCGGTTCCATCGATCGGGCTGCCTGAGTTGAGAGCATCCCATTCTTCTTTCTCGCCACCCATGTGGTCAGCAGCAAAGGGAGCGCTGGGGCGCTCGACCAGGTTGAAGATTCCCCAGTAGAGCCCGCCGATGTAGAGGTGCACAAAACGCCCATGGCAACCCGGCTGCCCCATATCAAGGGTCGTATCCTTGGCGAACTGGTCGCGCAGCAGCATGGCCCGACGACGCTGGCCCCCATCCCAGTGAACCCAGGAGTTATTGTAATTGGCCCTGAGCACCAGGGTGTCGAAGCAATCTACCGGCGACTCATCGAAGAGCTGGTACTTCAGCCTCGGCCGGCCGTAGTCGCTCTTGAACAGGAGGCGGAAGGAGTGCTTGGGAATCCGGGCATTGCGGCTGGCGCCACCGAGAATCCTGATGCCGCAATCGATCTGGAAGCCTTCCTTTCCATCGGGCCAGACCAGCTCGACGGAGCAGCCCCGCTCCCAGCTCACTCCCTCCCCGCCGGGATTGGAGTACAGCCCCCGCGACCCGAAAACATCGTCAACCCTGGCGATAATCGACAAGGTCGGCAGGGAGCGCAGACCCTGCCTGACACTCTCGGTATAGGCCGGGTTGCCAGTAACCTGCTGGTCCATCTCGTAGTCTGCCCGGGGAGCGCCACTCCAGCGGTTTGGAAAGCCGGCCGGGTTGGAGGGCTGGGTGAGGACGTCGTCCGGAAAGATAAAGCTGTGCGTGACAATCTCCGAGGGCAGGTAGCCCGGCCTGTAGGCTGCAGCCCGGAGTGTGACAGCTGCCCTCGAGCGGCTTGCGGCAATCTCAAGGGGGCCGGTATAGAGCTCTCCGCTGTTGGCATCCGGCACCTCGCCATCAAGCGTATAGTAAATTCCCGCGCCCTCCGTGGCGCTCAGGATCTCCAGCTGGAAAGACTCTGAGTAGAGCCCCCGCTCATGGCTCAGGACAGGATTCTCAACGAAGGAGACCCTCAGCTGGGCAGCTGAGTTCACCCGGTCGGGACTTGGCTCAAAGAAATAGCCGAGTTCGCCACCAGGCCCTTTTCCATAGGAGTGGTCGGAGCGCTGGGGTGGAAAAGATTCGTAGCTGTCAACAGCTGAGCGGGGAGCCTCTGCATTGAAGAGCCCGAGGAACTCACCTTCGGAGCTGAGGCTGAAATTCGTATGCAGCTGGCCGCCGGGCTCCCGGCGGTCTTTCCCCGAGGCGAAAACCACCAGGTAGCCGCCGGGCTCGAGGCTCACATCTGGAAAGATCCATTTCCCCGGCCTGCCGGGTTCATCGCTGAGTGCCCAGCCCGCCAGCCCCACCGTGGTCTCCCCCTCGTTGTGAAGCTCGAGCCAGTCTGAGCTGTCGCCATCTTCATCACGAAGCCCTGCCCGGTTGGAGGCGAGAAACTCGCTGATGACAACCGGCTCAGCCGGGGCATTCGGGTCAAGACTGCAGGTCCAGCTTCCACCCTGGAAGCCATTGGAAACTGCCGCCCGGTCGGTGATAGCGGAGTCCGCGCTCCAGCTGAAAGTAACCTCGCCGGGGACCGGCTGGGCAAAGTTAAATACATAGGGCCCTGCATCGAAGCCGCGCACATCCTCTGCCGGGACTCCATTCACCAGCAGGTCGGACGCATCGACCCCGGAGACCGGCTCATCGAAGGACACCTCGAGCTGCTCGAGACGCCGCACGACAGATCCGGGGGCAGGAATCCTCGACAGGATGCCCGGCGGCGTAAGGTCCGGACCGAAAGGATCGACCAGGGTCATCTCGAAATAGAAATCGCTGCTGGTGGGAGAGACATTGAAGGCCTGGATAGCCAGCTGGTTCGTACCCTCGTTGACATATTCCCGGATGCCTGTAATGACAAAGGTTTCAAACTCTCTTGCCTCGTGGCTTCGAAGTGCATCATCCTCGATGGAAACAGGGTCGCCCGGATCACCCTGCATGTTGACCCGCAAGACCTCGATCCCGTTGATCCAGACGATGAAGCCATCGTCGTAGAGGGCAGAGAGGTCGTAGCTCTGGAGGTCTTCAAGGGCGGCAACCTCGAAGGTCCTGCGGAGGAACACAGAGGTGTAGTTCCTTCTCATCGGCGGATCCAGCTGCGCAAGATCCGTACCCAGCTCGGGCTCACCGTAGCCGAAAGCCGCCGGCGAAAGAGTCCAGGCCGAATCGTCGAATCCAGCGCCTCTCCAGGCACCGGGATCAGGGCTGGAGGCTTCCTGCGCCCCGGTGGCATACCTCCATTCCGCTCGAAGCGGCACCAGCACAGTTTCTGCAGCCTGCATTGCAGGAACGCAAAGGGCCAGGCAGAAGGTGGCGAGGAGAAGAACAGAACGCGAGCCGCATTTCATTGGAATAAACCCCTGAAGCCGGAGGATGTGAAGCCATCTATCTTACAACTCGTCAACCCACAGGGGCCATCTGCAAATCACCGGCCCGCACCAGCCAGGGGGAAACTGGCTGGTCACTCCGGCCTCTGGCTGGCAGAATGCGGGCATGAAGACCGTTGTACTCGAGGAACCCGGAAAGCTGCTGGTAACAGAAACCGAACCCCCGGCCCGGGCCGGTGAGGGCGAAGCCCTGGTCAGGGTTCACAAGGTCGGGATCTGCGGTACCGACCTGCATGCCTACCGGGGCCGCCAGCCCTTCCTTGAATATCCCCGCATTCTCGGCCATGAGCTCGGCGTCGAGATCCTCGAGATCGGGGAAAATGCAGCGGGCTTGAGTCCCGGTGATCTCTGCTCCGTCGAACCCTATCTCAACTGCAACAAGTGCATCTCCTGCCGGGCCGGCCGGCCCAATTGCTGCACCCGGCTGGAGGTACTCGGAGTCCATGTCGATGGCGGCATGCGGGAGATCATCTCGGTGCCCGTAAATAAGCTCCATCCCTCCAGCCAGCTCTCAACCGACCAGCTGGCGCTGGTTGAGACTCTCGGAATCGGCTCCCATGCCGTCGAGAGAGCCGGGCTGGAAGAGGGCGAGTCCGTCCTGGTGATCGGCTGCGGACCGATCGGGCTGAGCGTCATCCAGTTTGCCCAGCTGGCTGGAGCGAACCTGAGCGTCCTGGACCTCGATCCTGAACGCCTGCGATTCTGCCGCGAGCAGTTCAAGATTGAAAACACTCTCACTGGTGGGCCGAATGCAGCCGAAGAGCTGGCTGACCTGCTTGGAGACAAGCCCCCCACTGCCATCTTCGACGTGACCGGGAACGCGAAATCGATGATGCAGAGCTTCCGCTACATAGCCCAGGGGGGGCGCATCATCTTTGTCGGCATCGTGATGGATGACATCTCCTTCCACGACCCGGATTTTCACCGCATGGAGCTCACCCTGCTGGCCAGCCGGAATTCCCGGCCGCAGGACTTCCAGCGCATCATCGAAGGCATGGAATCCGGTGCAATTGATACCCGGCCGTGGATAACGCATCGCGCCAGCTGCGAAGACCTGGTCGAGTCTTTTGCACAATGGGTTGAGCCTGGTTCTGGTGTCGTGAAGGCCGTCCTGGAGATCTAGTCCGGGAGCTCGAGACCCTGGCTTTCAGTCCTTGCCGGGGAGGTTTTCGAGGGGTAGCCTTTAGTAATCAAGTGCCGGCTTCGGCACAGGGTTTGAGAGCTGCACAGGGAAAAACACCTTTGGAGTGAAGCCTCCTTCGCACCGGGTCGCCGCTGAAATTATGGAAAAGAGAAAACCAATGCCTGCAAATCGTACCTCCCCTGGCTGGTTCCTGTTCGCGGTACTGCTGGCATGCCTGCAAGCTGCCGGCACTGGCGGACTGCCTGCCCAGGAGCAGCTGGCCCGGGAGCCGATCCTTCTCGTGGACGAAGGAGAAGAGTTCACCTATTTCAAGGGCACCGAGGCCCCACCGGCTGACTGGAACACCCTCGAATTCGATGACTTCGACTGGGAGATCGGCAGCTCCGGTTTCGGCTACGGTGATAATGATGACAACACGATCATCGATGACATGCAGAACAACTACCTGAGCTTCTATATCCGCAAGTTCATCAACATCGAAGATCTCGGCTCCATTAACTTCCTCGAGCTCGGCATGCGTTATGACGACGGCTTCGTCGCCTATCTCAACGGTGTAGAAATTGCCCGCTCAGCAAGCATGGGAGCAGCCGGCATTCCCGTTAATTTTGACACCGGCGCAGCCGACCATGAGGCAACGGCAGTCCCGGAGTGGTTCCCCTTTTCAGAAGATGCCCTCGCCGCTCTCCAGGAAGGCGAGAACGTCCTCGCCATCGAAGGCCACAACACCAACCTCACCAGCTCTGACTTCACCCTGATTCCCTTTCTGCGCTACTTCGACAATGTCTGCCCCTACCGGATGACCTGCATCGAGAGAACGACCGGTGGCGTACGCCTGGTCTGGTACAACGTGATCAATCCACCTCCTTTTGAAGCTGTCGATATCTACCGCAATGGAGAATTCATCGGCAACCCCCGGACACCAACCTCGAGGATCTTTACCGACAGGGAGCCGCCGGCGGGAGAGCTGATCTACGAGGTCATCGCCACCACCCTCACGGGGACCAATTGTTCCGATGAGACCCCCCTCACCTGCACGATCGTCATCGAGGAAGAACCCGTCGAGCCGGTCGAGCCGGCCAACAGCTTCCGCAGGGGAGACGCGGATGACTCGGGCATCACCAACCTGACCGATGGAATCTTCATACTCAGCTGGCTCTTCCGGGCCTCGGCGGCGCCGGCCTGCCAGGACTCTGCAGATGTCGACGACAGCGGCGACATCAACCTGACCGATGCCATCTACCTCCTCGTCCATCTCTTCGGTACGGGACCCGCTCCGCCTGCTCCCGGCATGGAAAATTGCGGACCGGATGGAACCCCCGGAGATGGGCTTGCCGACTGCGCCGCCACCGCCTGCCAGGGCTGAAGCAACTCAGACGACCTGCTCACCTGAGTTGGCCGTCAGCTTGAGGTAGAGCTCCGACAGGCTGCTGGTCAGCGGACCGGGAGTTTCGGTGGTACCCACCGCCCGGCCGTCGACAGTGGTCACCGGCGCCAGCTCGCCCATGGTCCCCGTACAGAACATCTCATCGGCCCTGTACACCTCTGTGAGGGAGATATCTTTTACCCGGAAAGGAATCTCGTTGCGGGCGCAGAGGTCCAGCACAGTTGCCCTCGTGATTCCCTCGGGGCAGGCCTTCAGATGGCTGGTAAGCACCACTCCTGCCTCGACAATGAAGACGTGGGTCGCATTGGTCTCGGCGACAAACCCACGGGTATCGAGCATGAGGGCATCGTCTGCCCCGGCAACGTTGGCCTCGATCTTTGCCAGGATGGACTGGATGAGATTATTGGAATGGATCTTCGGATCGAGGCAATCCGGCGGAAACCTGCGAATGGATGCAGTTACCAGGCTGAGACCTGACTTGTCATAGACCGGCGGCTTGTGCTCAGCCAGGATAATGAGCGTCGGGCCGGACTGGTTCAGCCGGGGGTCCATTCCCGAGGTGACCTTGACCCCCCTTGTGAGGGTCAGGCGAATATGGACTCCATCCTGCATCTTGTTGGCATCCAGGGTGCGCCGCAGCTCCCCGATAATTTCTTCGTGCGAAGGTATTTCTGTGAAGGCGAGGGCCTGGGCCGAGCTGCGCAGGCGGTCGAGGTGCTCGGTCAGCTTGAAGATCTTCCCATCATAGAGCCGCAGGCCTTCCCAGACTCCATCTCCACCCTGCACGATGGAGTCAAAGGGGCTGACTCCCGCCTCGTCGCGGTGCAGAAGCTCACCGTTGATATTGACCACCAGGTCACGGTTCTTTTCATCAAACTGCTGAAGCATCTTCGCTCAATTCCCTAATCGGTACTGGTAGAGTTCCTCGTAGATCTCCATACATTCCTGCAGAACCGTCCCGAACTCACCGGGAACCTCTTCCTCCTTGGGAGCATAGGGCCGGAAGGAGGTGGTCTTTTCAACCTCTCCGTACCAGTGAGGAGCCCAGATTCCATCTGTATCCCTCTTCCCTGGTTCCCACGATAGCATCGCGGAGCTGAAGTCGATCCCGATTTCTTCACACAGGAGGCGCAGGAGCCTCTCAGGGTTCTCAAGCACATCACGCGAATCAAGCACCGGCGGCCGGCGCCCCGTCTGCTCACGCACCTTGCTGAAGAGCTCCAACTGCTGGGGAAGCACCGTATCAGCCAGGCCGCGCTCCGG
>CAZTRG010000346.1:0-5904 GCA_964615885.1 uncultured Planctomycetia bacterium
TCCTCGTCGGCTTCCGCTTCTGCATGTGCCTCCTCAGCGGCTTCCTCTGCGGCTGCCTCTTCTGCAGGTGCCTCCTCTGCGGATTCCTCAGCGGCGGCCTCTTCTGCAGGTGCCTCCGCAGCATCATCGGCAGCAGGAGCATCATCGCCGGCTGTCTCTGAAGATTCAGGCATACTCGAGCCCTCAACCTCTTTCAGGCTGAGACCGATCTTCCTGGCCTCGGGATCAACCCGAATGATTTTCACCGAAACATTGTCTCCAGTGTTGACCACCTCCTCAGCGGAACCAACTTTCTGGTCGGCCAGCTCTGAGATATGAAGCAGGCCCTCGAGGTTTTCTTCCAGCTCAACAAAGACGCCGAAATTGGTGATCTTGGTGACAACACCCTTGACCACCATGCCCACCTTGTAATTTTCGGGAATATCGCTATCCCAGGGATCTTCCTCCAGCTGCTTAAGTCCCAGGGCAATTCTTTTGCGGTCCTGGTCGACATTGAGAACAATTGCCCGAACCACATCGCCCTTCTGGACGATTTCGTTCGGGTGAATCACCTTCTTGGTCCAGGACATGTCAGCCACGTGCAGCAGGCCATCGATACCGTCTTCGAGCTCAACGAAGGCCCCGTAGTTCGTGAGGTTGCGAACCGTACCCTCGATCACAGTGCCGATCGGGAACTTTTCCGCCACCATGTCCCAGGGGTTCTGCTCAACCTGCTTCATGCCGAGCGAGATCTCCTGCTTCTCTTTCTTGATCTCGAGGACAACCACCTCCGCCTCATCTCCAATCGAGACCATCTGGTTGGGATGGTTGATGCGCTTGGTCCAGGACATCTCAGAAATATGAACAAGTCCCTCGACCCCGGGCTCGAGCTGGATGAAGGCTCCATAAGAGAGCACGTTGACCACCCGCCCCTGTACCCGGCTGCCGACAGGATATTTCTCTTCGATATTGGACCAGGGGCTCTCTTCCTTCTGCTTGAGCCCGAGCGAGATGCGCTCTTTTTCCTTGTCCACCTTGAGAATCTTCACCTCGATCTCCTCGTCGATCTTGACGAGATCGGTCGGATGGCTGATTCTTCCCCAGCTCATATCGGTGATATGGAGCAACCCGTCGAGTCCGCCGAGATCCACGAAAGCTCCAAACTCGGTGATGTTCTTGACCACGCCCTTGCGGATCTGGCCAATCTCGATGCCCTCGAGCAATTCCTTCTTCTGGGACTCTCGCTGCTCCTCGATCAGCCGGCGGCGGGAAACAACAATGTTCATGCGAGCTTCATCGATCTTGATGATTTTGCAGCGCATCTCCTGCCCGATGTATTCGGAGATATCTCCGGTCCTGCGGATTCCAATTTGTGAAGCAGGCAGGAATACAGGCACCCCGATATCAACAAGCAGGCCACCCTTGATCTTGCGGGTAACCTTGCCGGTAATCTCATCGCCCTCGTTGTGGGTGGCAACAACACGCTCCCAGCCACGCTGGCGGTCGGCCTTGCGCTTGGAAAGCGCTACCAGGCCATCGTCATCTTCAACTGACTCCAGGAGTACTTCGACTTCATCCCCGATACTCAGCTCTGAAGCATTATCAAATTGATCGAGAGGAACTGCCCCTTCGGATTTATACCCGACATCGATGATCGCCGAATCAGCGATGATATTAACGATCTTGCCCTGGATGATCTTGTCCTGCTCAAAGCTGCAGACTGATTGATCGTAGGCTTCCTCGACCTCGGTTTCCTCAAGGCCTTTCATGGCCTCCAGGACCTGGGCTTCTAATTCTTCTTCAGAGAGATCAAACTGTTTGACTATGGGGTTTACCGACATGAATTAAAACGAACCTGGACTGTGGCCCTGCATTTCCGACAGGCAAAGAAAAAGGGAAATAACAGGGGTTGGGGTTGAAGAAATGAAACACATGGAACGCAAACGGCCAATTTTCCCTGAATCCTGTTTAAAGACCACAGCAAAATAGCCCTCCTCTCAGGTTTTCTGCGATTTGTGGTCCCAGGTTCCGGAAAACACCCCCCTGTTGCCCATTTACAGCATAAAAACCAGGGAAGATTGAGCGGGTCCCGGTATTTATTCTGTCCCGCTGGAGGCAATTTGCCGCAGGATTTTCAATCCGGCCGTTTTTTATCCACTTCTGCGGCCAGGTAATCGACCGTCTGCTTGACCGTCCAGCCATCGCTGTTGACGATCATGGCCCCCTCTGGAATCACCAGGGGAGAATCCGCCCGCTCCCGGTCCCTGCGGTCACGAGCCTCGATGGCCTCGAGGATCTCCTCGTAGCTTGCCCCTCCTCCTGCAGAAGCCCCTTCCCCGGACCTTCTCCTGGCTCGCTCAGCGGGGCTGGCATCGAGATAAAACTTCAGGTCCGCATCGGGGAAAACAACACTGCCCATATCCCTCCCCTCTGCCACAACGCCGGGATCCTGCGAAAAGCTCCTCTGCAAATCAAGCAGGCCACTGCGGTACTCCCCATCATCGGCAACCCGCCAGATGTTAGAGGTCACATCGCTGTCTTTGAGGTGGCCCGAGACCTCCCGGCCTCCGACAAAAACCAGGGTTCTGCCGCTGTCTTTTTCATCCAGTGTCGGCTCATCCCTGAAGGCCAATTCAAGCCGCTCAAGCAGGTCGATAACCTGCTCGCGCTGTGCGAACCAATCCTCGAGCGAACAATCCTCTGCAGCTGCCCGTTCAATAGCCAGGAAGGTTACGGTTCTGTAGATGAAGCCTGAGTTGAGACAGGGCAGGCCCAACCTCCTGGCCAGCAGGCGGGCAACCGTACTCTTGCCGGCCCCGGCGGGGCCATCGATTGTAACGATCATGCCAATAAACCCTGAAACGGTCCTACCCCGGTCAATGACTAGAAAGCTTCATTTCCGAGCGCGACGATAACACCAGCAGAAAGCAGGTCATGCCTCAACTCTCCAATCTCCTGCGTGTTTTTTCAAGCGTAACAACTGCCGCCCCAGCTCCTTCCAGCTCGCGGTTCAGGTTGCCCGAGGAAAACCCCCCGGGATCAACCGTGACCGAACTGAAACCCAGCCGCCGGCCCTCCTCCTTCACCTGTCGAAAAACCCTTGTCTCCAGGAGCTCATCCATACGATCCAGCGGCACCTCGATCCTGGCCTCCTCGCCATAGTGACGCGCCCGGCGAATCTCAAATCCCAGCGAAGAGAGCTTCTCTTCGAGCGCCTCGACCTGGCGCAGCTTCCTGTGCGAGACCTCTGAGCCATAGGGGATCCTGGAGGACAGGCAGGGTGCTGCAGGCTTGTTCCAGGTCGGGAGCCCGAGCAGCCTGGAAAAGCGCCGGATATCCTCTTTGTCCAGCCCGGCCTCCATCAGGGGGCTGCGTACTCCGTGTTCATCACGAGCTTTCAAGCCTGGCCGGTAATCACCGACATCCCCGGCATGGCTGCCATCCAGAACCCAGCGGAAGCCCTGGCGCTTCGCAAACCTGCGAACCTCGTTGAAGAGTTCATTCTTGCAGTGGTAACACCTCTGCGGGGAATTCTGCCTGTATAAAGGGTTTTCATATTCATGGGTTTCAATCTCCTCCACGGGAAAGCCCTGCTCGAGCGCCAGCTGCCGGGCCGCCTTCAGCTCATTGCGATCGAGGCTTTCGGAGACAGCAAGGAAGCCCTGCGCACTCTCACCGAGTACATCGCAGGCAATCTTCAGCAGGAAGGTGCTGTCCACACCACCCGAATAGGCGATGGCAGCCGACCCCATCTTTTTGAGTATCGCCGACAGGCGAGAGAGAGCCGGCTCGGCTCTCGTGAGTGCGTTAACTGAATATTCCGGCATATCGACATGCTAACAGGCACACAGATCTGATGAAAGAACGGGTACTCCACAGCCTCCGCCTGTGGATAATCACAGGGAGCGGAATATAATGCCCGCGCGGACGTTTCACTCCAGCCCTGGTCAGTCAGCCTTGCACATGGCCGAATTCCTGCAAAATCTACCAGCTGCCGCTTACCTGCTCCTGGCCGGGTCGTATCTCCTGGGTAGTATCCCCTTCGGGCTGCTCATCGGCAAAGCCCATGGTGTCGATATCCGTGAGCAAGGCAGCGGAAACATCGGCGCCACGAACCTGGGCCGGGCACTTGGAAAGAGATGGGCCTTTGCCGCCTTCCTTCTCGATTTTGCCAAGGGAATCCTGCCGGTCATCTTGACGCCTGTCATCATCCAGGAAGCACAGGAGGCCGATGGGTTGGTCGTCATCACAATCCTTGCAGGGACCGCCTCGGTCCTGGGACATACCTTCCCCCTCTACCTGGGCTTTCGAGGAGGAAAAGGTGTCGCCACCACCCTTGGAGTCATTACCGGTGTAGCCCCGCCCGCCACCCTCCTTGCGGGCATTGTCTGGCTGGGGGTCTATCTGAAAACGCGGATAGTCTCCATCTCATCACTGGCAACCGGCGCCACCCTGCCGCTTGGGATCTGGGGAACCGAGCTGCTCTACCAGCAGACGAACTTCTCCGCCAGGCTCATTTTCTCCATCGCGATTGCCGCACTGATATTTCTGCGGCACCGTACTAACATAGTTCGCATTCTCAAAGGTGAAGAGCTCACCTTTAAAAAAGACACTGAAGCAGGCGAGGAGAACTCCGCCCAATGAACGAAAACAAAAATCCTCCCATCCTTGTGCTGGGCAACGGCGGCTGGGGTACAGCGCTCGCCATGACCCTGCAATCTAATGGGCACCCCGTTCGGGTCTGGGGGCATGACGCCGCCTACTGTGAGGAAATCGAGGCAACGCGGGAGAACCGAAAATACCTGCCCGGCGTCCAGATTCCCGAAGGAATCGTTTTCGGCGACGACCTCTCCAGCCTGGCAGCCGGAACCGACACGGTGTTCTCCGTGATTCCTACCCAGTTCCTGCGCTCAACACTTCAGAACCTGAAGGAGCAGCTGCCCCCGCAGGGTCTCTACGTAACCTGCTCCAAGGGTTTTGAGAAGAAGACCCTTGAGCTTCCCTCCCGGATCATCCGGTCCTGCTTCGACTCTGCAGGTATTGCCGTGTTGAGTGGGCCGAGCCACGCAGAAGAAACCTCCAGGGGCCTGCCGACAACGGTGGTGGTTGCAAGCGATGAGGATTCACTCGCCGCGAAGATCCAGCAGATCATCAGCACCGAAACCTTCAGAGTCTATACCAGCACCGATGCGCGGGGAGTGGAGGTGGCCGGGGCTTCAAAAAATGTCATCGCCCTGGCAGCAGGAATATCAGATGGACTGGGCTATGGGGACAATGCCAGGGCAGCACTGGTCTGCAGGGGGGCGGCCGAGATAACCCGCCTGGGAGAGGCTCTCGACTGCGGTGGAGAGGCCTTCTCCGGACTTTCAGGAATTGGGGACCTGGTCGCCACCTGCACCAGCACCCACTCACGCAACCACAAGGTCGGCTACCAGATCGGGCAGGGAGAAACCCTGGAGGAGATTCTATCCTCCAGCGAGAAGGTCGCGGAAGGGGTCGAAACGACCAGGTCGATGCACCAGCTGGCTGAAAAAATTTCCGTAGAGCTTCCCATCACAAGCGAGGTCTACAGGGTTCTGTTTGAAAACAAGCCGCCACGCCAGGCGGTCGGAGACCTCATGGGACGGGAGCTGAAGCGGGAATAGAACCCGGGGGACTGCAGGAACCCGCCTGGGCCGGACACTGAAACCTTCTTCTCTTTCATGCAAAAATGAACCCGACTGAAAACCCTTCACCAGCGAACTCCGACTGCCAGGGTTCGACAGAGTCTGAAATACGCAGGTACGATGGAGGGCTGGGACCTCAAGAGGCCGACCAGGTAGTCGTAGAGGAGCCTCTTGAAATCCGTGTCAATTCCGAGCCCTTTGCAACCCTGCTGAGAACCCCGGGGCAGGATGCCAACCTGGCGCTGGGCTTCCTCTATGC
>CAZTRG010000347.1:0-17131 GCA_964615885.1 uncultured Planctomycetia bacterium
AACCAGGGCAGTAACACCCTGGTCAAGCATGGGCATGTCCTCACGCCCTCTCGTGAAATTCCCTCCATGCCAGTCCCAGCGACTGAAGGCAAGGGTGACGCAACGGACGCCGGCTTCGACAAGCCTTCGGGCCATCAGGAACTGCTCCATGAGGCGCGGTCCTCCGTCGGCAACATTGCCGGGCTTGCCCTTGCCGTAGCGCTCCCGGATCTTGGGGCTTTCCTGGTTGATATCAAGGGCGCTGGCGAGCTTGCTGGAGGTCAAGATCCCGAAGGCCTGCTGGGAGAAGGCGTCCATACCCTCCATCAGGCCAGTGGAATCGGACACTCGGCGAAATCGGTCAAAACTGCTAAGGAGACTTCTGCGACTGGAAAGCCGCTCAAGGCTGACCCCCTCAAGGACCATGTCGGCCTTTCCCGGCCCGGAGGGCTTGAAGGGTGAATGAGGGATGCCCAGGTATCCGGGCTGCCCGGGATCAGACCATGGCTTATGGCCCATGGCGGGCGCCATCCCGACAAAGGGAGGCATCGAAGGATTCACAGGCCCCTCAAGCTTTGACAGGACGGATCCCATGGCCGGCCATCCCCCGGGGGGCTGGTTACTATCGCTGCGCCCGACATTGCACTGAAAAGAATTGTGCCCGACAGCAGCCCCGACCATGGAGCGAATGATGACGAACTTGTCCATCATCTTGGCCAGCTGGGGGAAATGCTCACAGATTTCAATTCCCTCTACGTTAGTTGGAATCGGACTGAACTCTCCCCGGATCTCGCTCGGAGCATCCATTTTCAGGTCAAACATATCCTGATGGGGTGGGCCGCCAGGCAGGAAGATCATAATGACCGCCTTGTGAGGCGACATATTCCTGGCTGAGCCCTCTACAGCTTTTTTCTGCTCCTCTTCAGCTTGCAGAATTTGCGGTAGAGACAGCCCTCCCATGGCGAGGCTACCGATGGAGAGGAAGCTCCTCCTTGGCATCCCGTCGCAAAAACCGTTATCCGCCCGATCCCCTAAAATCGTCAGCATATTTAGTCTCCACACTTATACAAGGTAGACGCTTTTGGGATACCTACCGAACCGCTAGCAGTATAAACGGCCTTGATTGTGTTGTTAAGCCTATTCTTATCGGCAGTTAAGGTCGTGGAATCCCGAATTCAGGAGATCTTGTTTTTTTTTGGATCGATAACCCATAAATTACACTTAAACAATCATTTAGGAAAACAGGCCGACCCGGGAAAACCCAGGGAACAAATGCTGAGAAGGAACCCTAAAAAAATACATAAAGAGAACCTTCCGACCTGTCATGTCTGCGGTCTGTGGGAAAGGTTTTGCGTCTGCGAATTCCTGCCCCGCCTGCAAAGCCGGGCCGGGGTCCTCCTGGTTCAACATTCCTCCGAGCTCCTGCGCCAGAGCAACACCGGTCGCCTGGTTGAAAAAATGGTTTCCCCGGCCAGGATCGTCTCATGGGGAGCAGAAAATAAACCCTTCGACTCAGCGGCCCTTGAGCAGCAGGAAACCAACTACCTGGTTCTCTACCCCCGTTCAAATTCTCGAATCCTCCAGCCCACGGACATTAAAGGCCCCGGGGGAGAAAAAACCTGCCTGGTCCTGCTCGACGCAACCTGGGCCCAGGCAAAGTCCATGTCCCGCAGGGTCCCCCAGCTCAGGAGCCTCCCCTTTCTCAGCCTGCCCCAGAAAGAAACCCCGGCCTGGAAATTACGGCGGTCACCATCGAAAGGTTTCTGCTGCACGCTTGAGGCGGTTTACCGCGCGCTTTCTGTACTGGAGGGAAAAGCCTTTGCGCTCCCCCTGCTGCTCTCACTCCAGCTGGTCATGGCCCGCAGCCTCCACATGAGGGGAAAGCTTACCAAGGTCGAGATGGAGAAGACCTGCCGGCCGCTGATTGAGAAGCTCTCATCCTCCTGAGCGGCCTTTACCCACACGGTCAGTAGGGTATGATTCATTTCCTTAAGATGAACTCAAGTTGCGAACTTGACAGGTTCGTCACAATCCATTCATTTATCCCCGAGCGCTCCCCCGGAGTGGGAGCCCGAACGAAATAAACCAGGGAGCTTGGCCTTGAGAGATTTTGAATACCAGTCACCCTCAACCATCGAGGAAGCCGTTGGCGTCCTGGCTGAACACGGAGAAAAGGCCACGATTCTTGCCGGTGGCACCGACATCATTGTTCAGCTGAGAGAGGGCCTGCGAGAAGCGGACGTCGTTGTCGATGTAAAGAAAATCCCCCAGCTGACCGATGCCCAATGGAGAGAGGACGGAGGCCTTGAGCTGGGCGCCTCGGTGCCCTGTACCCAGGTATACGGTGACGACAAAATCATCCAGGCCTACCCCTCCATCGCCGACTCGGCCCGGATCATTGGAGGCTGGCAGATTCAGAGCAGGGCCAGCATTGGTGGAAACCTCTGCAACTCATCCCCCGCCGCCGACAGCATTCCATCGCTGATTGTCGAAGGAGCCGTCTGCCGGATCGCCGGCCCCGAAGGGGAGCGAGAGGTACCTGTTGGAGACTTCTGTACCGCCCCGGGAAAGAACTGCCTGGGCAAGGGGGAATTCCTTACTGGTCTTTCATTCCCCGCGCCGGAGGCAAGCTCCGGCTCTCGGTACCTTCGCTTCATTCCACGCAATGAGATGGATATCGCTGTAGCAGGCGCAGGTGCGTGGCTGAGGCTTGATGAAGCCGGGGAGACCATCGAGGCCGCCAGGATAGGCCTTGCTGCTGTTGCCCCGACGCCATTGTCCGCTGAAGAAGCCAGCGCCTCGCTGGTCGGGCAACCGGCCACAGAAGAGTCCTTTGCTGCTGCGGGGGATCTCGCCAGCAAGATAGCAACACCGATCAGTGACCTCAGGGGGCCTGCGGAGTACCGGGTCCACCTTACCAGCGTTCTCGTAAAAAGAGCCCTTCTCGGGGCAGCGGGGCGTGCCAGTGGAGGAGACCGGAATCCGGTTATCCCCATCGGAGCCAACAGGTGCTGATGACAAGCCTTAGTAAACAGACCCGGAGAATTAATTAAGATGGGTAAGAAAATTCACGTCAGCACCACCATCAACGGTGAGTCCGCTGAGTTCCTCTGCGAAGCGCGCCAGAGCCTCCTCGAGGTTCTCAGGGATACACTCTCCCTGACCGGGGCCAAGGAAGGCTGCAACAACGGCAACTGTGGAGCCTGCACGATTCTCTTTAACGGATCCCCGGTAGACTCCTGCCTGGTCCTTGGCGTTGAGGCCGAGGGGGCAGAGATTGAAACCGTAGAATCCATAGCTGCTGAGGACCACCTCCATCCGCTGCAGGACTGCTTCCTTGAAGGTGCTGCCCTCCAATGCGGAATCTGCACCCCGGGCTTCCTGGTTTCGGCCAAGGCCCTGCTCGAGCACAACCCGGAGCCGACCGAAGAGGAGATCCGGTTTGAGCTCTCAGGAAACCTTTGCCGGTGTACGGGCTATGACAAAATCATCAGGGCGGTCCAGGCTGCCTCCGGGCGAATGAAAGAGGTGAGCTGATGCCGGATAATTTTGAGAACTCCCAGGTCATTAAAGATCCAGATGACAACTACAAGACCATCGGAACAAGGCCCGTTCGCCACGATGGCGTTGACAAGGTCACCGGCCGCGCCATCTACGGTAACGATGTCCAGCTCCAGGGACTGATTGAAGGAGCCATCCTCAGGAGCCCGGTTGCCCATGCACGGATCCTGTCCATCGACACCAGCGCTGCCGAGGCCCTCCCGGGAGTTCACGCTGTAGCCACCTCTGCCGACCTCCCCGAGCCCGGCGACAAGGTCGCTGACCTTGGCGAGGGCCCCGTCAACCTTGCCCACCTGTCGGCAAACTGCCTTGCCCGCGACAAGGTCCTCTACAAGGGCCAGGCGGTAGCGGGAGTAGCTGCAAGCAGCGCCCACATTGCCAGCGAGGCCCTGGACCTTATCAAGGTTGAATACGAAGACCTGCCAATCCTCACCTGGGTACTCGATGCAATGGAGGACGACGCCCCCATACTCCACGATGAGCTCAGGACCAACGAGATGGGCAAAAAAGGCGAGACCCCCAGCAATATTTGCGACCACCTGCATTTTGAGCAGGGCAACCCGGATGAAGCTTTTGAAAAGGCCCACCTGGTTGTCGAAAAAGAATTCAAAACCCAAACGGTTCACCAGGGCTACATTGAACCCCATGTAGCTACGGCTCACTGGAACCAGGATGGACACCTTACGGTCTGGGCCTCCACCCAGGGGTCCTTCAGCGCCAGGGAGCAGACTGCCGAGACCCTGGCCCTTCCGATCTCAAAGGTGAAGGTCATTCCCTGCGAGATTGGCGGTGGCTTTGGAGGCAAGATCCCCATCTATCTCGAGCCCGTCGCCGCGGTGCTCAGCAGGAAGAGCGGCCGGCCGGTCAAGATCCAGATGACCAGGGATGGCGGCTTCGAGGGAACCGGCCCCACCCCGGCTTCTTTTATGAAGTTGAAAATCGGGGTCGAAGAGTCCGGAAAGATCATCGCAGCGGAAGCCTGGCTGGCCTATGAGTCAGGCGCCTTCCCGGGCGGAGTCATCGGCCCGGGTTGCATGTGTGTCTTCAGTTGCTATGACATCGAGAATGCAAGGGTTGATGGATTTGACGTCTGCGTGAACAAGCCCTGGACCAAGGCCTACCGCGCGCCCGGCTCAACCCACGTCGCCTTTGCCATGGAATCGGTTGTCGACGAGATTGCCGCGAAGCTGGAGATGGACCCCATCGAGCTCCGCCTGCTCAATGCAGCCAAGGAGGGAACCAAGCGCGTCGATGGCCCCGTATATCCCCGGATCGGGCTGATAGAAACCCTTGAGGCCGCCAGGGACCATGACCATTACAAGGCCCCCCTTGAGGGCCCCTACAAGGGCCGGGGCATGGCCGCCGGGTTCTGGTTCAACATCGGGCTCAAGTCTGCCGTCACCGCCCATGTTAACAACGATGGCACAGTAACCCTGCTGGAGGGATCAACCGATATCGGGGGAACCAGGACGTCCATCGCAATGCAGCTGGCGGAGACCCTTGGGATCTCAGCCGAGGCCATCAATCCAAAGGTCGCCGATACCGACAGCGTAGGCTATACCGATATCACCGGCGGCAGCCGGGTAACCTTCGCAACAGGACTGGCTGCCATCGAGGCCGGCAAGGACATCATCTCCCAGATGAAAGAAAGAGCGGCCGCGCTCTGGGAATGCGAGGCCGGCGAGGTCGAGTTTGCAGATGGAGTTTTCAGCCGGGGCGATGATTCCATAAACTTCACAGAGCTCTGCGCAGAGCTCAACAAGACCGGCGGCCTGATTACGGCCAGGGCCTCCGTCGATCCGCAGGGCTTCACCAACGGCTTCGCGGTCCACATCTGTGATGTCGAGGTCGACCCTGAAACCGGAAAGGTTGAGATCCTCCGGTATACCGCTCTCCAGGACGCGGGAAAGGCTATTCACCCGAGCTATGTCGAAGGACAGATGCAGGGCGGGTCGGTCCAGGGAATCTGCTGGGCATTGAACGAAGAGTATCTCTTTGATGAAGATGGACAGATGCTCAACCCAACGATGCTCGACTACCGGATGCCGACAGCCCTTGATGTCCCGATGATCGACACCGTCATTATCGAGGTGCCCAATCCCTCTCACCCATTCGGGGTCAGGGGAGTTGGAGAGCCGCCCATTGTTCCTCCCCCGCCTGCGATCGCCAACGCCATCAAGAACGCTACCGGGTTGCGAATGACCGAGCTGCCCATGTCTCCGCCCAGGCTTTTTGCCGCGCTCAAGGGGCAGGATAACGGCGGAGCACAAGAGCAGGAACTTTAATGGCGACCGTTCATATACCGCCGCAAATGCAGGAACTGACAGGCGGACGGGCAGAGGTGGAAGCTGAGGGGGAGAGCCTGCGCCAGGTGGTCAAGCAGCTTGAAGCAAGCTACCCCGGCTTCCGCGAGCGTCTCATCAAGGATGACATGGTCGCCCCGGGACTCGCGGTCTCCATTGACAACGTGGTCACCTCAAGAGGGCTTTTCGCCGAGGTAGGCCCGGCCAGCATCATCCATATTATCCCGGCAATCTCAGGCGGGCTCCTTTAAGCTCTTGGCAGGTTTTAAAAGAGCCCCCTTTTACACTCCATGAAAATCACGACCAGGATTTTTACAGCGCTCCTGCTCCTGCCTTGTGCGGCACCCCCGTCCTATGGGGCGCCCCACCCGGATGAGAAGGCCATCACGGAACTGATCAGCCAGACCCGCCGGTCGGTTGCTGCAATTGCCTCCTCCGACCGGAGCGGGGACAGCTCGGGAGTCGGTAGCGGGTTTTTTCTGAGCCCCGAGAACTTCCTGGTCACCAATCTCCATGTCATCGGCGAAGGAAGGCCCTTCACCATCACACTCCCTGACGGGAAAACCCTCGAACCTGAAGAGATCGTTGCTGTTGACAGGGACTCTGACCTCGTGGTCATCAAGGTCAAGGGCAAGGCCCCCGACGGACTGGCACTGGGCGACTCCAGCATGGTCCGCACAGGCCAACAGGTGCTCACCGTCGGCAACCCCCTCGGGCTGAACAACAGCATCTCTCGTGGCGTGATCGCCGAGGAGCGAGAGCTGGACGGCAGGCCCATGATCCAGGTGGCCATGCCCATTGAGCCGGGCAACAGCGGCAGCCCCCTGGTTGACCAGCAGGGCCGGGTCGTCGGCGTGATCGCGATCAAGTCCGCCTCCAGCCTCGGGTTTGCCGTTCCAGCCAATTCGCTGAAACGCCTGCTTGAGAACAAGAGGCCCATGAAGATTTCCCGCTGGCTCCGAATCGGGTCCCTCGACAGCAGGCTGTGGAAGATTGCCACAAGCGGGGGCAGCTGGCGGCAACGCGCCGGGCGCCTGATCGCCAGCGGAATCGGCAGCGGCTTTGGAGGCAGGATGGTCTGCCTGTCCACCCTGCCCGAGAAGGAGAAGGCTTTCGAGGTCTCCGTTGACGTGAAGCTGGAGGATGAGAGCGGCGCCGCCGGCCTCGTCTTTCACGGCGCTTCTGCAGACAAGCACTACGGCTTCTACCCCACCAATGGAGCCTTGCGTCTCACCAGGTTCCTGGGCCCCACCCTCTTCGAATGGACAGTCCTCCAGACCGTCCCCAGCGATGCCTATCAACAGGGCGAATGGAACAATATCAAGGTCAGGATCGAGGGAGCCAGGATCATCTGCTCTGTGAACGAAACCGTGGTCATCGATATCGAGGATGCCGGGCTTGGAACCGGAAAGGCCGGGCTGTGTAAGTTTCGCTCCCCCACTGCTGAGTTCAGGCGCTTCAAGATCGGCGCAAAGATTGCCCCGGTCAAGCTCGCAGAGGCGGACCGTGCCAGTGTTCGCAAGCTGGCCTCTGAGCTCGACCCACGCTCGCCCCCGCAGCTTGAAATCATTGATAAGCTGGCGGGCTACGGCTCCCCGGTAATCAGGGAGCTGAAATCGCGATCAACTGAGCTGAAAAAAGAATCTTTCAGAATTGAGCACCTGGCCGGCCGGGTACACCAGCGAATTATCGAGAAGAAGATTGCCGGCCTCCTGGCCGCTGAAGATGACGACCTTGACCTGGTCCACGCAACTCTTCTTGTTTCAAGCATCGACAATCCCGAGCTTGAGCCGGGACCATACCTCGAACTCCTCAAGCGCTTCTCCGGCGAGCTCAGGGATCGCCTGGACGGGGTCACAGACCACGGAAAACGCCTGCAGGGGCTCATCAGCTACTTCACCGGAGAGCTTGGTTTTCGCGGCAGCCGCATGGAATATTACAGCCGCGCCAACAGCTACCTCAACGAGGTCATCGATGACCGCGAAGGCCTTCCCATATCGCTTTCAATTCTCTTCATCGAGCTGGGAAGAAAAGCCGGGATCAAGATCGAGGGGATTGGCATCCCCCGCCATTTCATCGTCAGGCATAAGCCCGATGACGGCGAAGCATCCCTGGTTGATGTTTTCGACGCCTGCAAGGTGATCAGCCTTGAGGATGCCTCGCTCCTGAGCGGAGTGGTCCTCGGGCCCGAATCCCTTGTTCCCAGCTCCCGGCGAGGCATACTCGAGAGGTTGCTGCGCAACCTGGTCAATGTCTCCACCATGGAACGGGACGTCCAGTCCCTGCTCCGCTACCTTGACATCCTGCTTCTTGTCCGCAAGGACGCCGCCCACGAACGCTGGCAGAGAGCCGTCCTCAGGACCCGGACCGGCCAGCCGGCCGCAGCAGCCAAGGACCTTGATTGGCTTATCGAGAACCACCCTGAAGGAATCGACATGAACAGCGTTGAGTCCCTCCGCAGGAACCTGAGGGACCAGGGGTATTGACGCTGCTCAGGCCTCCTGCCCTTGCCCTCCTGCAGCCTGCAGGCCCATGAGGAACTCTATGAACCCGGCTGCCGTCGGGCTCAGGTCACGCCCGCTGCGGTAGATCAGGCCTACCGGCCTGGCCAGGTTAAAATTGTCGAGGTAGATCTCCTTGAGGATCCCGCGCTCCACCTCCCTGGCGATTCCCGACCGGGGGAGAATACTCACGGCATCAGAGATATCAAGAGCCTGCTTGATGGTCTCAATATTGTCGAACTCGCTGAGGACATTAACCTCGATATCCCGGTCCCTGAAGAACCGGTCGATCTCCTTGCGGATGGTGAGTTCTTTTTCAAAGCCCACGAAATTGGCCCCGGCAAGCCTGCTGACATCGAGCCGGCTTGCAGCGCTGAGAGGGTGCCCCGGAGGACAGGCGAGCACCATCTCTTCATCGACCCAGGGGACCACCTCGATATGGCGCTGGCTTCTTGGATAAGAAATAACGCCCACCTCGGCCTCATCGCTAAGGATCGCCTCGTAAACCTTCCGGGGATGGTAATATTCCAGGCGAACGGTCGAGCCGGGATTCTCCTGCATATAGCTGCGAACCATTTCGTTGAGCGTATGAAGGCCGACGGAATAGATCGACACCACTCGGACCTGGCCTTCAGTGGACTTCCTCTTCCTGCTGATCGCATCCAGTACACGGTTGTGATCACTCAGCATTTGCTGGCATCCCGCATAATAAATTTCACCCTCATCGGTCAGCTGCAAAGGCCTGTAGCTCCGGTCAATCAGCTTGTAACCGAGGACCTGCTCAAGGTGGGCAATTTGCTGGCTGGCAGCGGACTGGCTAATTCCTGCATTCTCAGCCCCCCTCGAGAAACTTCTCTGCTGGACAACCTCACAGAAAACACCGATTGCCTGGAGATTTAAACCCGATGTTCGAGATGAGTTGAGTTCCTGCATAGTTATTATAAGGTAACCTAATATAGTGCTTATTTCTAATCCAATTGACTAATTCTACGCCATATGGCAGTCTTAAAGGTTCACTTTGGGTGATTAAAAAGCGTGTGGCGACCCGGGACGAAACCAGGTGCATTCCTGCTCGTCCCTTCTTTGTTTTCAGAGACCTAAATAATGGCCCTTAAAGGCTTTCCAGAAAAATCGGGGTTGTACGACCCACGCAACGAAAAAGACAGTTGCGGCGTTGGCTTTGTTGCAGACATCCAGGGCCGCCGCAGCCATCAGATCCTTCTCGATGCCCGGCACATGCTCGACAGCATGAGCCATCGAGGGGCCTGCGGCTGCGAAGCGAACACCGGCGACGGAGCCGGGTTTCTTACAGCTCTCCCCCACGAGTTCCTCGCCCGTGTTGCCTCAGAAGATCTTGGCCGAGAGCTTCCCCCACCAGGTCAATTTGCCGCCGGCAATGTGTTCCTCCCACGTGGAGACGAGTTCCGCCAGCGCTGCAAAGATGAGGTCGAGGCGATTATCCAGTCTGAGGGACAGGAGGTCATCGGTTGGCGCACGGTACCAACCCGCACAGTGGAAGCAGACATCGGGCCATCGGCCCTCGCCAGTGAGCCCGTGATCGAGCAATTGTTTGTCGGGGCACAGGGCCTCGATGGAGATTCCTTCGAACGCAAGCTGTATGTAATCCGTAAACGTTCGAGCCGCCTTCTCAGGTCCCTTGAAGACGATGAGGCAGAGGCATTCTATATCTGCAGCCTCTCCACCAAGGTGATTATCTACAAGGGGCAGCTCATGAGTGAGCAGGTTGTTCCCTATTTTCCTGACCTCGAAGACCCCGACTACACCAGCCACCTGGCGATGGTGCACTCCAGGTTCTCGACCAACACCTTCCCCTCCTGGGATCGCGCCCAGCCCAACCGCTTCATGTCCCACAACGGGGAGATCAACACCCTGCGCGGAAACATGAACTGGATGGCCGCCCGCGAAGGCGGCATGGAGTCGACCCTGTTCGAGGGAGGCATCGACAAATGCTTTCCCGTTTGCGAGCCGGACTGCTCAGACTCCGGAACCTTCGACAACGTCCTGGAGTTCCTCCTGATGGCCGGCAGATCCCTGCCTGAGGCCGTCATGATGATGATCCCCGAGGCCTGGCAGAACCACGAATCCATGGACAGGTCCAAGCGCGATTTTTATGAATACCATTCCGCTCTCATGGAACCATGGGATGGCCCTGCCTCCATAGCATTCACAGATGGACACTACATAGGCGCCGTGCTTGACCGAAACGGCCTGCGCCCCAGTCGCTATTACGTCACCCACGACGACAAGGTCATCATGGCCTCAGAGGTCGGCGTGGTCCATGTCGAGCCCGAGAACGTCAAGTTCAAGGGGCGCCTGCAACCGGGCAGGATGTTCCTGGTCGACTTCGAGCAGGGAAAGATTATCGATGACGAGGAGCTGAAACAGGACATGGCAAGCAGGAGGCCATACGGGCAATGGGTTGACTCCCAGGCCCTGGATCTCGACAGCCTGCCTCCCGCCTCCGCGGATACCTGCCTTGATGAGAAAGAGCTCCTCAGCAGGATGCAGGCCTTCGGATATACCGTTGAGACCCTGTCCTTCATGCTGCGCCCCCTGGTGACCGAGAAGAGAGACCCCGTAGGGTCCATGGGGAATGACTCAGCCCTCGCCTGCCTCTCTGACCAACCCCGGATGATCTACGATTACTTCAAGCAGCTCTTCGCACAGGTTACCAACCCCGCGATTGACTCAATTCGTGAAGAGATGGTCATGTCACTGGAGTGCTTCATCGGCCCTGAAGGAAATCTCCTGGAAGCCACGGAAGGCCAGGCGTCCAGGATCCGGGTCCCCCACCCCATCCTCACCAATGAAGAAACTGCCTCCCTCAAGATCATCGACCAGGGTGGGTGGAAGACCAGGATCATAGATATCACCTACCCCGCCAGCGAGGGAGAAGAGGGGCTCTCTGCCGCCCTTGACAGGATATCGGCAGAGGCCGAAGACGCCATTGACTCAGGCTACAGCCTCGCCATACTTTCCGACAGGGCAGTCGGCCGGGACCGGGTAGCCGTCAGCTCCCTTCTTGCCTGCGGCGCCGCCCATCACCACCTCGTCAAGCAGGCAAAGAGGACGAGGATAGGACTCATCCTGGAGACCGCAGAGGCCCGGGAGGTTCATCACCATTGCCTGCTCATCGGCTACGGAGCCGACGCCATCAACCCCTACCTTGCATTCGAGGCTCTCTGGCAATCCCAGAGAGAGGGGCTCTTCCCCGATGAATACACCGACGAAAAAATAGTCGCGGGCTACCGCAAAGGTGTCGCAAAGGGAATGCTCAAGGTCATGGCCAAGATGGGGATCTCCACTCTTCAGAGCTACAAGGGCGCCCAGATCTTCGAGGCGGTTGGAATCCGGGACGAGGTCATCGACCGCTGTTTCGCCGGAACCGCCAGCAGGATCCAGGGAGTCGGCTTTGATGTGCTGGCCGCCGAGGCCCACCGCCGCCATGCCGTTGGCTACCCCTCAAGCGAGGGGGTGCAGCCTGCCGTCCTCAACAACCCGGGCGAATACCATTGGCGCTCAACAGGCGAACGGCACATGTGGAACCCTGAGAGCATTTCCGAAATACAGATGGCAGCCAGGGCGAATGACCCTGATGCCTACTCCAGGTTCTCAAAGCTCGTCAACGAAAGCGACCGGAACCGCTGCACTCTTCGCGGCCTGCTCGAGTTCAAGCCGGAGGCGGGTCCCGGCCCGATCCCCATCGAAGAGGTAGAGCCTGCCAGCGAAATCGTCAAGCGATTCTGCACCGGCGCAATGAGCTTCGGGTCTATTTCGGCAGAAGCCCATGAAACCCTGGCCGTCGCCATGAACCGGATGGGAGGCAAATCCAACACCGGCGAAGGCGGCGAGGACCCGAAGCGGTTCATCCCACTGGAAAACGGCGACTCGAAACGATCCGCAATCAAGCAGGTTGCCTCCGGAAGATTCGGAGTCACCATCTGGTATCTCACCAATGCCGACGAGCTCCAGATCAAGATTTCCCAGGGAGCCAAGCCGGGCGAAGGCGGCGAGCTCCCGGGTCACAAGGTCGATGAGATCATCGCCAAGACCCGCTACTCGACCCCTGGTGTCGGGCTGATCAGCCCTCCGCCCCATCACGACATTTACTCCATCGAAGATCTCGCCCAGCTGATCCACGACCTGAAAAACGCCAACCGGTCAGCACGGATCAGCGTCAAGCTGGTTTCCGAGGTCGGCGTTGGAACCATTGCAGCAGGGGTTGCAAAGGCTCACTCCGACCACATATTGATCAGCGGACACGACGGAGGAACCGGCGCGTCTCCGCTGACCAGCATCAAGCACGCTGGGCTCCCCTGGGAGCTCGGGATCGCCGAGACCCACCAGACCCTCGTACTCAATGACCTGCGGTCCAGGGTGGTGCTCCAGACCGACGGCCAGCTCAAGACCGGACGGGATGTGGCCATTGCCACGCTTCTTGGCGCCGAAGAATTCGGCTTTTCCACCGCCCCGCTCATCACCCTCGGTTGCATCATGATGCGGAAATGCCACCTGAACACCTGCCCTGTCGGGATAGCCACCCAGGACCCCGACCTCAGGGAAAAGTTTACCGGGCTCCCTGAGCACGTGGTCAACTACCTCTTCATGGTCGCCGAGGAGGCAAGGGTCCATATGGCCGCCCTTGGCTTCCGAAGCATCAACGAGATGGTCGGCCGGGTCGATTGCCTGCATCCGGATGCAGCCATCCAGCACTGGAAGGCCGATGGCCTTGACCTCACCCCCATCCTCGCCCCTGCTGAAAAACCAAGTGAAGGTGTCGAGGTCTACTGCACGATCAAGCAGGACCACGGTCTTGAATACGCCCTCGACCAGAAACTTCTCGAGCTCTGCAAGGATGCTATCGAAGGCGGTGAAAAAACCAGGATCGAGCTCCCCATTGTTAACACCAACCGGACCGTCGGGACCATTCTCAGCAACGAGATCGCCAAGGCGAACGGAAAAGACTGCCTTCCGGATGGCACCATCGATATCCAGCTCAATGGCTCCGCAGGCCAGAGCTTTGGAGCCTTCCTCGCGAAGGGGGTCACCATGGAGCTTGAGGGAGATGCGAACGACTATGTCGGCAAGGGCCTTTCCGGAGGGCGCATCATCATCTACCCCCCGAAGAATTCCACCTTCGACGCCCGGGAAAACATCATTGTCGGCAACGTGGTTCTTTACGGTGCAACCAGTGGTGAAGCCTTTTTCCGTGGCCGTGCAGCAGAGCGGTTCTGCGTACGCAACTCCGGGGCGGAGACGGTCATCGAAGGCGTCGGCGACCATGGCTGTGAATACATGACCGGGGGCAGGGTTGTCATCCTCGGGCCCACCGGCCGGAATTTCGCCGCGGGCATGAGCGGTGGCATCGCCTATGTGCTTGATGAGGAAGAGGATTTCATCACCCGCTGCAACCTTGAAATGGTGGCTCTCGAAAAGGTAGAGACTGACGAGGACATTACCGAGCTCAGGACCCTCATCGAGAAACACCTGGAGCATACAGGCTCCACAGCTGCAGCCCAGGTGCTGGAACAATGGGAAGCGACCCTGCCGAAGTTCGTCAAGGTCATGCCGACCGATTACAAGCGTGTCCTCGAAGAACAGAAGGTTAAGGCCGGCGCCGGCGCCTGAGAGAAGAAACCAGAAACGATATGGGTAAAATTACAGGCTTCAAAGAATTCAACCGGGAAACCGTCCCCTACACCGATCCGGAGGATCGTGTAAAGAACTACGACGAATTCCTGGTGACGGTCCCCGAAGACCATCTTAAAACCCAGGGTGCCCGCTGCATGGACTGCGGCGTCCCCTTCTGCCAGTCAGGCACAGGCTGTCCTGTCGACAACCTGATACCCGAGTGGAATGACCTGGTTTACCAGGGCCGCTGGAAAGATGCGCTCGACCGCCTCCACAAGACCAACAACTTCCCTGAGTTCACCGGCCGGGGCTGCCCGGCCCCCTGTGAGGGAGCCTGTGTCCTTGGAATTACCGACCCTCCTGTAACCATCAAGAATATTGAGAACGCCATTGTCGACAGGGGCTTTGCTGAGGGGTGGATCAAGCCCGAGCCGCCCGCCTCCAGGACCGGGAAAAAGGTTGCCGTTATTGGCTCAGGCCCGGCGGGACTTGCCTGCGCAGCGCAGCTCAACAAGGCCGGGCATCTCGTCACTGTTTACGAGAGAGCCGACCGGATCGGCGGGCTGCTCATGTACGGGATCCCCAACATGAAGCTCGACAAGGACACTGTCGACCGCAGGGTCAACCTTCTGCGAGAGGAAGGAATTGAGTTTGTCACCGATGCGCATGTCGGAGTCAATGTCGACATCGGGGAGCTGCGAACCGAAAACGATGCCCTCGCCCTCTGTTGCGGGGCAACGACCCCCCGCGACCTCCCGATACCCGGAAGGGACCTTTCCGGGATTCACTTTGCCATGGAGTTCCTGACCCTCAACACCTCCAGCCTTCTTGATTCTGCTCACGAGGATGGGAATTTCATTTCAGCGAAGGACAAGGACGTCATCGTCATTGGCGGTGGCGACACCGGAACCGACTGCATCGGGACATCGGTACGCCACGGCTGCAAAAGCCTGGTCAACTTTGAGCTACTGCCCAGGCCTCCTGAGGATCGGGCTGCAGACAACCCCTGGCCCCAGTGGCCCAGGATCTTCCGGATTGATTACGGGCACGCCGAGGTTGCGGCGAAGTTCGGTGAGGATCCGAGGGAGTTCAGCATCCTGTCCAAAGAATTCATCGCCGGCGATGATGGTTCTGTAAAAGGAATCCGAACCGTCAATGTCGAATGGAAAAAAGACGACAGCGGACGTTTCCAGATGGAGGAGATTGCCGGCAGCGAAAAAGAGTTCAGGGCAGACCTTGTATTGCTGGCCATGGGTTTTCTCGGACCCGAGGACACCATTGTCGGCAAGCTGGGACTCGAAACCGACGAGCGGAGCAACTTCAAGGCCGAATACGGCCAATACGCCACCAGCGCTGAGGGAGTTTTTGCAGCAGGCGACTGCCGTAGAGGACAATCCCTCGTCGTCTGGGCGATCAACGAGGGCCGCGAAGCTGCACGCGAGATCGACCGCTTCCTCGTCGGCTCAAGCCTGCTCCCCTGAAGGCTCAGGACTCCAGCCGGCCCGCCTCCCGCAGCTGCTCAAAACCCCTGATGGTCTCCTGGATTCCCGCCCGGATCGGGGTGTGGGGAACATCACCCAGCAGCTCTTTAAGACCATCTTCCCGAAGATCCCAGGCCACCGGAACACTTCCGCCTTCACACCGCAGCTTGCCGGCGGCGGCAGGAAGCTCCTCTTCCACGATATCAAGGAAGTCCCTTACATCGTGATTCTCCCCTGGATTGTTCAAGGCCAGGGCTCCCTCTCGGTGATTTCTTGAAGCGGCAATAAAATCATCGGCAACATCGCCTACGTAGTTGAACCCCGTCACCCCGGTAAAGGGGACCGTGAACTCCTGCCCCAGGACTGCAGCCCGGATCGCCTTGGTTGGCCCGCTGGTGATTCCCACCTCGCGGCCGACCCCGTAGACCGTCAGCGGGCGCAGCCCCACACTCGGGATCCCGCTGTCCTCCCAGTAAATCCGGGCATTGCCCTCGTTGCACAGCTTGAAGACCCCGTAATGGGTCCGCGGTGCATGGTTCGCGCCATCGGGGATTCCACCGGCATAGTCCTCCTGGGGGCCGGCCACCGCTGCACTGGATGCGTATACGATGGAGGCCACCCCATCCGGCTGCCGGCGCGCAGCCTCGAAAACATTCAGGGTGCCCAGGACATTGACCCGCGCCCCCAGGGCCGGGTTTTCCCTGCAGGTTGGAACCTGGAGCCCGGCAAGATGGATAACCCGTCTCGGAGACACGTCAGAAAACAGGTTCTCGACGAAGCCCGAATCGCTGATATCTCCGAATCTCCGGTCAAGCTCCCCGGGCTTCCCAGGCCCGAGAACCTGGCTGAGAATGGAATCTTCAGGCTCCAGGTCGGTCATGACAAAGGAGGCTCCCTCTGCAAGCAGCCTCCGGGCAATCCAGGCTCCGAAAAAGCCCTGCCCTCCTGTGATCAGGAAATCGACCGCCATCAGAGATAGGTATTGATGAGGTTCTCGAGCATCTCCTGGCGGCCGCTCACATTGGCCTCGATCTCACCCTTCTCCAGCATGTATTGCTCAAGAGAAGCGAAAGTTTCCTCCCCGCCCTCAATCCGGGAACCGACTCCTGAGTCCCAGCTGCCGTAGCGCTCCTTGACGAAGGCATCCAGGCTTCCATCCGCCCTGATTGCTGCGGCGATCTTCAACCCGCGGGCAAAGGCATCCATCCCGCCAATATGAGCGTGAAAAAGATCGACCGGCTCAAAACTTTCCCGGCGAACCTTTGCATCAAAATTGATCCCACCCGGGGCGAGACCCCCGTATTTCAGGATCGAAAGCATGCAGCGGGTGGTCAGGTAGATGTCGGTGGGGAACTGGTCAGTATCCCAGCCAAGCAGGAGATCTCCGGTGTTGGCATCGATGGACCCGAGGAACCCCTGGCTGCCTGCATACTCGAGCTCATGCTCCATGGTGTGGCCGGCCAGTGTTGCGTGGTTCGTCTCGATGTTGAGCTTGATGTGGTCCTCGAGCCCGTAGGTCCTGAGGAAAATGATGCAGTAGGCTGAATCGAAATCATACTGGTGCTTGGTTGGCTCTTTGTGCTTTGGCTCAAAAAGGAACTGGCCGTTAAAACCGTTCTCTTTTGCGAAATCATCAGCCATGTGCATGAACTTC
>CAZTRG010000348.1:0-6123 GCA_964615885.1 uncultured Planctomycetia bacterium
ATACTTCGTACTTCGAGACACCGTCACTGTCCTGATCACCGTTTCTGCGTCAATCCCGCTGGAATCGCTCACGTTGTAGGTCATCGTATAACTGCCCACAACATCCGTGTTCACGGTGCTCACACCCGCCACGACCAACACTCCATCAAGCGTGTCGATCGCCGTCGCTCCCTCGTCAATGTACACACTCTTCGCCTCAACTGTCACAGCAACATCCCCGTTCAACGTGATCACTGGCTTTGTCGTGTCCACAACCGTCACTGTTCTCGTCACAGGTGTCGCCTCATGCCCGGAACTGTTCTGAGCATTGTAGGTTACAGTGTAGACTCCAAGCTTGTTCACATCCACCGTACCCGTGGTAATAACGGTTAACGCTCCCTCAGAGTCGTCATCACTCCTAGCCGTCGCTCCGGCATCCGTATATTCCGTGCTTGCCTCATGAGTCACACTGCCAGTGCCATTGAGCGTGATCACAGGGATAAACTCTTCCTCAATCGAGATTGGAGCCGAGATTAGTGACTCTTCAATGCCATTTTGGTCAGTCCAGGAGATGATGACAATGAGATCAGTGTCAACATCATCTTGAGTGACGGAATAGGTTGGATCTGTAGCATCGGCAATAGGATCACCAACACTGTCGGGACAGTCACATGCACGATGCCATTGGTAAGAGAAAGCGTCTAGGCTATCGGTATCATCGATTCCACTCACATCGACAGTCAGCGTGGAACCAGGGACAGGATTACCGCTAATAACGGGAAGACCGTTGTCCCCCACCGAGGGATTTTCATCACGTCTATAAACTGCTTCGGTAGCCCTAGAGCTCAGTGATTCTGTCTGGAATCCGCCGTCGGTGTAGGAAACGGTAAGACTAATGGATGCGCCGAGATCGTTGTCACCCAGCGTGTAGGAGCGGGCGGTTGCGGCTGAGATCGGGGAACCATCCCGATTCCACTGGTAGCTGAAGGAGGTCGGGTCGCTGGGCAAGCCATCTAGATCTGAAATTTTGCTGATATCGCCGGTGAGTGTGCGCCCCACCGGTGGGAAATAGGAATTGAGCAGTAGGCTACCGCTGGGATCGTCATTGACGTTTTGGACTACTTCGGTGGCGGCAGAGGTGAGTGTTTCTTTGACGCCGTCATTGTTCAGAAAAGAGACGGTGAGGCTTATCTGTTGATCGAAATCCTCCGGGGCAAGCACATATGTGGATGCAGTGGCTTCGGCAATGGCGGCGTTAGCTCGGAACCACTGATAGGAAAACCTCTCGGCATCAATAGTTCCGCCATTAGCATCCAAGATTCCCGTGGTATCGACGTTGAGCGTTTCACCCTGTGTTATCGTACCTGTAATGGTTGGTGCGGAGGTGTTCTTCAGCCTCAACACCTTGGCAGCGGTGTTGTAAGCAAAGCTGGCATCGAAGCCAGCAGTCACCTTGTCTCCATTGATCCTGATGCCGCCAGATTCGACATAAGCTTGAATCTCTTCGCGACTGAGAAACTCGAAATAAATTTCGCCACTGGAGTCGCTGCTGAAGTCGATATACCCTTGGGTGCTGTCGTCGGCGTCCTTGATCTTGATCTTGTCAGCGTTGACGTTGATCTCAAGACGACCAGCCTCAATCGAGTAGACACTTTCATCCCTTAGATCCAAGATTCCCCAAAGCCTCTGACCGTTGATCTCCCTCTCATTCGTGACTTTGACCTCGCCACCTTGCTGATGAACGGTCGATCCGTACTTGAGTATCAGTTTTCTGGAAACCTCAACCCTTGCGTTATCTCTGACTTGTAGAGATGCCCCCCCCAGGTCTGGGTCAGGAGAGCCGTTAAGGATGAGGTCGTAGGCATTCAGGACTGTATTGTCCTCCAGGGTGAAGTGGCTCCCTGCATTGAACTGGGGTTGGTCGGCGTTGAGCTCGGTATCACCTTTGAGCAGAAGTTCTCCTACATGCCAGGTGAAGCGAAGATTGTTCACCACATGCTTGCCATCACCTTCATCAAGCAGGGCAATGACGCCAAGATCTGTGCTTGCCCAAGCGTTGTCATCGTCGTCGCTGGGGATTTGGGAAGGATTCTTCTCATTCGACCAATTGTTGGCATTGGTAATACCAGCATCCACCCCGCCGCCGGTCCAGGCAATCAACGTCTTGTCCCCGCCACCACCGTATGTGTAGCTGGCTCGCAGACTGATATCCCCTGCTGGGATTGTCAGCGTGGTGGTTGCAGCATTGACATCCGTGACTAGTGCGAGGGCATTCACCTCCCCAACCCAAGCAACGAATTTCAAATCGTCTGGTAACTCAGCGCTGATGTTGACCTGTTGATCCGTGTTGTAGAAACCATCACCGCTACCCCCTTTAACCGTAAGCCTGTGACCTGCACCGTTCGGTGCAATTACGTTTTTCAAATTGCTATTCCTGAAGGTGATGCTGGGTTTCTTCTGGTAATCTTCGGCGTACCATTTCACAAAACCATGCAGGGGTTCTGTGGAGGTTCGCTCCCCTTTGAGAAGGGTCTCCTTGCTGTAGAAGCTGACGGAAGCGTTATTTCCAATGGCCTTCAAGGCCAGTGAGAAATCTCCGTGTTTGTTCTTGATACCGCTCAAGTCAACATCGCTGAGGTCAAGACTGATGGTTTCCCCGGTGGTGAGATCACGGAAGGTGTGGATCAGTTTGCCAAGCCTGTGGTCTGTGGTGCCGATGTTGGTGTCTGCGCGCTCAACCCGTCCATCCCCATGTTCCCCATGGTCAGCCAAGGCATAGGTGTAGCGATTGTCGTGGGTCTCTGTCCAGTCGGGATTGTCGTAGAGGTAAAGGCCGATCCCCCGTTCCAGGTTTGTGACTGAAGCTGGTGTCAGATTTAACTGCAGCTTGTCGTTGCCGGAGATCTCTGGCAAATCGAAGCGTAGAAAGGTGACATGGCTGTTAGAGACCTCCATGGTTTCCCGCTGAAGTGGGTAGACCTCTATCTGGCCGACGTTTTCTTTATCAGCTGAAATATCGACGGATCGATCGTTTATTGGGTGGATGCGGTCTGTTGTGGTGAAGCTCCACACATCGCTACTGGTGCCAGTAGTGTCAGCCTGATCGAAAACCCTCACCGTCCAGGTGTAGGAACTGTCAGGTTTAAAGCTCAGCAGGTTGCCGGAGGCATCCAAGAGAACGTTATTGGGATAGTTGAGGGTTGCCGTATGAATCCAGCCATCCGGACCATTAACAATGACTTCTGCCTGGGTGCCGGTGTAGTCCTTTTTATAGTGCCAGTTAAAGGCGAGGCCGTATTCTAGGGGCACATCCGTGGCCTGGTCATTGGGAATCGGCACGCTCGGGGTGGCATAACGGAATCCAGGGATCCAATATACCGAGTCACCATATTCATAGGCACCGATGTCCGGACCTTCCCCGACAAATGGACGATGCTGGCCTGTGAAGGATTCGTCGTGATTAAAATCCCTGGGATTCCCCTCATGATCTGTCCAGTCCGGATGAGCAACAAAACCATCCTCTAGACCATCGTTGAGACCTGGGACGATGACACCGGTATCAATCAGCGAAGAACCCTTCTTGGGACGGAAGTCATAACTCTGCACACCATAATCGTGGTTATTTGACTGATTAAATCTGTCTATATATGGATTAAAATCATAATAGTCGATGATTTCTTCACTGGGCAATGAAAGTGTTTTCTGCCATGGATTCTCCATTTCTGCCTGAGGATTTGACCATGGCCTGATGAAGTCGGGATAGGTCAGTTCTGATGCTTTTACGCGATCACTATCCATTGTCCTTCCATACCAGATTCCGGAGTTGCGAAGCAGGTAGTTCGGGGCATTTTTGATCGCGTTAACCAAACCACCGAAGTAGCCCCGATCGAATTTTGTTGGATCGTATTCATCACGTCCAGCGATTGCGCTTGGCCAAGGATCTCGCCGATGCTCTACATATTCCAGGCTTGGCCAGAAGTCAGGTGAATTGGTTACGATAACTTCCTGAGCTGTTGAGTTCAGAAAGCGGGAATTAGCATTACCTGGAACGCTAAGTCGCACCAAGTGTGACGGTTCGTCGGAAAAACCCGAATATCTGTCCGTGTGATTGAAAACACCTTTATTGCCCGTGTCATAAGAAGTGACATGGTATGCCTCGTGATAGTCACCCTTGAGGCGAAGATTGGTCCGATTCCCGACGGATACAATATGATGGACTTCGCCGAAGTTTCCGGCCTTATAACTGTCGAAACGGATTGCATTCAGTACGGGAAGATTGATCATCCAGCTGTAGCGGGTTGTTGATCCGGTTGTGGCAAAGTAATTTCTCTGGATACCACTACCGTCGAGGTGGTCATAAAGGTTCTCGAAACGCGCGTATTCAACCAGCGACCCTCGTCCAGGCCATATCCCCGCTGTCCATGAATCTTGTACAGTTACATACCGCCATTCAGGTGCATACCAGGATTCATCACGAATATCAGGATGATTGCTTCCACCTTTATCGAGTCTTGATGTAACGGTACGATAGAAACCTCCATCTCTGCCTTCCGGTAACTCTACTCCACTCAACGGTTTGGCGGTTGTATACCAAGCACTCAAATTGAACCAATCATTATTCTGTATCAGAACATTTTCAATTTTTGCGTGCTGGCCCATGGTGATCCATGGTGAGGCACCATTGATGTGCTCGAAGATACAGTTGGTTAGACGATGGTAATTGCCAGAGTGAGTGTTTTTTCGGCTCTTCACGCCAATGTCCGAGCTGAAAGAGAATTTACAGTCCTCGACTGTGAGGTAGTCGCAGTCCGGGAGATCAAGCGACCCTGCAAAAAAATGGAGATTCTTGAGCGTAAAATTGTCTGAATCCTGAATTTTGACGTTTCGATCACGTATCCGCACGCGCACGTTGGTCTGGTCAGGAATGAAGCCCTTGCTGGCCTTTAAATACAGTGTACTGGTCTGCTGGTCTTGTTCAAAAGCCCACTCTTCCTCTGAGTCCAGATTGTCAAGTGTGCCGGTGGCCCAGTTCTCATGGTTATCCGGGTTGATAAATACATCTTGCTCCTCATCGTCTGGTCCGGTCAATTTGTGGACTTCCCTGTTCCATGCCCATACAGTTCCTGGTTCTGGATTGTGCGGATTGCCGTTGGTGGGATCCGTCGGGTTTTTTACGTTCATCGGCAACGCCGGGATCATGTAGCGATATCCGGAGTCATCACCCCCCTTAACAAACACACCATGGATCGTTTCGACCGGTGCATTGGCTCGTTCTGAGAGCGCGCCCATGTCGATCGTGGCTTCGTAGATTCCATCGTTGTCACTGTCTGTCCAGACAGCGTTCAGTTCAACTGTTCCGTCGACGATGACTTGCTTGCCCTCCTCACCCTCGACGACCACCGCATCAAGACCGGTGACATAGCCCTCATCGGCTCCAGTATAAAGGTTTTCTCCGCCCTTGTTGAGACTGTCGAAAGTGATGATTTCTGAATAACGACCTTCCTTGATCAACAGTCGATGCGTGTCCGGTTGTTGCGAGCCGTCATCACTCTGTTGGCGTTGATGGATCCTGCGGCGAACCTCATCAAGACCCTCCAGGATAGAAGCATAGGAAGACGACTCACTGCCATCAGGGGAGATCCCCTCATCCTTGGCCACAGATCGGGGCAAGATCTGGATATCTTTGAGCGCTTCTTTTAAGACATGGTTGTTATTCGTGCTTTTGTCCGTTATTGACCAAGTCGTGTAGTCCATGTCCATCGGATAATAGGCCACTAAGCCCACCTCATTTCCTGTGAGGCTGCGATCCATGTCGGCACGGATTTGATCACCAGTTCTGGCCACATCCCAGAACCTCACCTCGTCGAGCTTGCCGTGGAAATTGCGACCAATGAACCGTGCTGGTTTATTCGGGGGCACTTGATTGGCCTCCAACTGTTGGCGGTGTACCTCCTGGCCGTTAACGTAGAGGATGCAATTACCCTCCTCATCCAGACTCACCGCCAGGTGATACCAGTCGATGTCATTGATGATACCGACAACCGAAATGGCCACGGATTGATCTTCGCTAGCACCGAGAAAGCCGAATTCGATGTCCTGAGACACATCTCCTTCGTTTCGGTGTAATCGCAGATAATGGGAAGG
>CAZTRG010000349.1:0-5500 GCA_964615885.1 uncultured Planctomycetia bacterium
TGCCGGCGGTGTGCTTGGCCAGGGCGCTGGAGCCCAGGGCGCAGCCCGCGGCATAGGCGAGGTGTCCGCCGATGGGGTGCTGAAAAACGTCCATGACGGATTCAAGCGCTTCCTTGCTGCCGAGATAGCTGGCGGCGATCACGGCCTCCATGCGTACGATGCTGTTTTCATCATTGGCGCCCTTGTTGAGAAGATTCATCGAGTCGGGGAATTCCTTGTGCCAGTAGCGAAGCTGGTGAACCGCCGCGGCTCGCGCACGGCGGTTGCCGCTGCCCAGCAGTTTACGCAGCAGCTCCGGCCTGGTCCGATCGATGCTCCTGTAGGTCCAGACCGCCTCGAGACGGTGGTGATCCAGACGCGGGTCTTCAGGGTTGAACCCCGCGACCCAGGCGTCGAGAGCCTTTTCGACCTCGGCAGAAGCCAGCTCCCTCATTTCACGCTTGGCCCAATAGCGGTAGCGGTACTCAGGCCTTTCGAGGATCTTGACCAGCGCGGCTACGGAGGCTCCATGGATCTTTGGAGGCTCCTGCAGTTTTTTACCCTTCGCGGTGATTCGCCAGATTCTTCCGGAGTGGCGGTCTCGCCGTTCATCCCGCAGGGAGTACTGGGCGTGACCCTTCACCGGGTTGTACCAGTCAGCGACGTACATCGCTCCGCGTGGTCCAAAACGGATATCAACCGGTATAAAGCTCAGGTTGGAGGAGAAGATGATGTCGCTGACATATTCCTCGTCGTAGCCGAACTCGGTTTCCTTCCAGCGGTGAAACTCAATCCGGTTGGTGGGCTTGTAGCGCGCCTTGATGTAGCCACCCTGGAGCTCTTCGGGGAAGGTCTTGAAATCGACGAATTCCTGTCCGCAGGTTCCCGAGTAGGCGCGAAGTCCGGCAGGTTTCGGATGCTGTTTCGGATACTCGGGGTCCAGCGAGTGGAAGGCCTGGGCGTAGACCGGGTGGCTGGCCACGTGCTGCCCCCAGTCGTCGAAGGTGACACCCCAGGGGTTGGTGCTGTGGTAGGTGCCAAAGGCAGTGAGCCGGTGGCTGCGGGGTTCAAAGCGGAACCAGCCGCTGTTCCGCTGGCGAACCGGCCCGTAGGCTGTCTCGACCTGGGTGTGGTGGAAGATGGACTCCCGGAAGATGATGTCGCCATCGGGAGACCAGACAAAGTCATGCAGGGCGTGATGGGAGTCCTCACAGCCGAAGCCGGTGAAGATCTTGCGCCGGTAGTCGGCCTTGCCATCTCCATCGGTGTCCTTGATGAAGGTCAGGTGCGGTTCCTCGGAAACATAGACCCCTCCATCTCCAAGCACGAAGCTGAGGGGGATGTGGAGGTCGTCGGCATAGACCGTCGACTTGTCGGCCTTGCCGTCCCTGTTCGTGTCCTCGAGGATCACGATCTTGTCGTTGGGCTCATTGCCCGGGTAGACATGAGGGTAGGTCGTTGAGCAGCTGACCCAGAGCCGGCCGCGCGCATCCCAGCGCATCTGGATGGGACAGGCGATCTCCGGGAACTCCACCTCGCCGGCAAAGAGGTTGACCTCGAAGCGTGGATCGACCTTGAAGGCCTTCTGCTCATCGGCGGGGCTCATCCAGCGGTTGGCTCCCCGGCTCTGGGTGGTTTTCGGAAGTGGGGGAACGTTGGAGTCATCAATCTTCTCCGGCACCTTTTTTCCCCGGGCCAGGTTCCAGATCCTCTTGTCACGGTTGGCGACCATGATGTCGAAATTGCGCATAGCCGGCAGGAAATCGAGATAGCCATAGCT
The DNA here is from genome assembly GCA_964615885.1 of uncultured Planctomycetia bacterium. GTDB lineage: Bacteria > Planctomycetota > UBA8108 > UBA8108 > UBA8108 > UBA8108. The sequence goes on from CAZTRG010000349.1 coordinate 1,760, forward strand.
GCGGTTGCGTCCGCCGGTGTAGTAAAAGGTATTGACCGGCCGGTAGCGGTAGAAGAACTGCTTGTTCTTTTCGATGACGGCATCTCGAACAGCCTCGTTGACGGCCGGAGCGTTCCTGCCGAAGACCTGCTTGAAGAGGGCCTCGGCGAAGACCTGGTAGCCTTTGCCGTTCAGATGGACTCCGTTGATGGTCAGGTCCTCGCCGGGAGATTCCATCTCGGTCGCGGTCCTGGTGTAGGCATCTGCATAGCCGACATCCTGGGCGGCTGCTACCTCTTTGATGACCGAGGTGTAGAGCTTGATGTTGGCATTGTTCAGATCGGCTGCCTGGACTCCCTTGATGTTCTCATTGGCGATGGGGGAGACCAGCACGATGCGCGCTGCGGTTGTTCCGTTGAATGCCTTCGTCTTCAGCTCAGCCACATATTTTGTGAGCGTCTTCCTGAAGTCATCCGCTCCCGCCTTGCCGGCAAAGGACTCGTTGAAGCCGTAGGCTGCAAAGATGATGTCGGCCTTTGCGAGGGTCAGGTGCTGCTCGGAGTCAGCGAAGTTCGCAGGTCTTGGCTGGACCTCGAGCGAGTCGGCGGACCAGGTGAGGTTTCGCACCTCCAGCTCATGCTCGGGGAGGTGCTGATGGAGAAAGGCTTCGAAATAGGCGAAGTCCTGGGAGCGGTCGAAGAGGGTGTTGCCGATGAAGGCAATCCGGGCCCCCTTGTTGATCTTCAGTGGGAGGCTCGTCTCGATGGCAGCCGCCCGCTTCGGGCGTGGAGCTGTTTTCTGATAGATGGCGTACTTGGCCAGGCCCGGATCCTTTACCGCCGGTTTTTTCCCGGTCTTGCGGTTTTTGCCGTCCTGGTTGTTCTGCTTCGCTTTCTTCCTGGCCGGTTTGTTCTGTGCTTCGGCAAGGCTGAGTCCGGCAGGGCCGGGGCTGAAGGAACCCCACTGCAAGAGCAGGCAGGGAATGAGTGCTATAAGACTGAGCCGGATGATGTTCATAGGGCGGGTTACCTTGTTCGCAAGTGGGAGTGCTTTTTACGCGAGAGGAATTATTGAGACGGACTATTTTAGCCGAGTAGTACCTGTACCTGCCAGCACCACCCTGGCTGGCTTCAGGTACTCAGGGAAGCCAGCACCCGCCGGGTGCCCGTGAAGCTTCGCCTGCCATGCATGGTGAGGTAGTTGTCAACAAGGGCGACGTCCCCTGCCTGCCAGGGAATATCAAAGGTGAGGCTGTCTGCCCTTTCAGCAGCCCATTTTACATCGTCAGGATCGATAGAGGCTCCATCGCCGAAGGTGACGGCCTTCTTCGGGTCGTTTCGATCGTCTTTCCAGCCCTGGAAGGCAGCAATCAGCTGGTTGAAGAAAACGATTCTTCCATCCCCCGCCTTCCTGATGGCGGGTAGCACAGGTGTTGTGGCCCGGAGAGATCCATCTTCCAGCCATTGCCAGGTATAGCCGAGTTTTTGCAGGCGGGATTCAGCCTCCTTCCGGCTCTCGCTGCTGAGGGTGCTCTGCCAGCTTCTCCCCATGGTGGAGCCCTCATCCGCCTGTCCCGGCATCACGTTTGAATACCTGAGGCCCTTCTCCTTGCAGGCGCCGGCGAATTCGGGCCGTGCTGAGCAGATCTCTTTCCAGAGAAGGTCAGAGCGGCACAGCGGTGTGGCTCCTCCCCCGGGGGACGGTTCCTGGCAGAAAAAAAACAACCTGGCCGGAGGGTTGGGTGTCTGGGCCATCTCGTGATGCAGGAAGATCGTCAGCTCTCCAGGGGCCTCATTCGCAGAGAAGACCCTTGGTGTGAAGTTGATCCGGTGGGCGTTTGAGAGTGAGTCAGCGTAAGAAAAGTTCGGCAGGCCGAAAGAGCTTACGAAGGCATCCAGGTCTTCGGGCGTCTGGAGGGGAAGTCCGCGAAGGAACACGGCTCCGTGGATTGCGGCTGACTTGATCAACTCTTCAGCCTGCTCTGCAGCCCACTGCGCCGCATCGGCGGCATCTTTCCCTCCGCGGCACTGCAGGGCAAAGGGGAATGGTTTACCGTCAATATCCTGCTCAAGGGGAAGCTTGAGGGGGACTGCGGAGATACTCATGGATGCCCCCTTCGGAGCTTTCTTTTCCCGGTTGAGCTCAGTCAAGCGGCTTGATCGGGAAAAGCTTTGAAGGGGTGTGTTCCTGCTCGAGGAGCTTCCGGATCCGTGCCACCACCTCCGGGTTTTTCGTGGCCACATCCTTTGATTCAGAGATGTCGTTTTCGAGATCATAGAGCTGGATCCGGAGTTTCTCTTTTACAGGCTTTTTCTTGTCCCGGAGCAATCGCTGGCGAATCCCTTTCCACTTTCCTAACCAGAGGGCCTGCTGGCCTCCGTAGCCGGAGAACTCACGGTAAAGGAACTCGCGGTCCGGTTGTTTTTTGCCCAGCAGGGTTGGGGCAATGCTGATCCCATCGAGCCCCTCGTCCTCCTCTCCCTTGTGTCCGGTGAGCTCGAGCAGGGTCGGGATCCAGTCCTCGAAGCCGGTGGTGAAGTCGGAGCTGCTGCCGGCCTTGATCTTCCCGGGCCAGCGAACGATGAGCGGAACCCGGATTCCTCCCTCGTAGAGAGAGCCTTTCAGTCCTCGCAGCTTACCGACGCTGTTGAAGAAGTCGTAGTCAACCTCCTGCTTGAGGTGGGTGGTTCCATTGTCAGAGGTGAAGATGACGATCGTATCGTCTGCCAGGCCCAGCTCTTCAACCAGCCCGAGCACCCGGCCGATGTACCTGTCCATACGCGTGATCATGGCGGCGTAGGCGGCCCGCGGGGTGAAGTGGGGGGTGTAGCCGTAGCCTCCGGAACGGGTGAAGGGGGGATCCTTCCAGCCGAGCTTAAGGTAGGGCTTCAGCTCTTCATCGGGAACGTGCAGCGCCACGTGCGGGATGACGGTCGGGTAGTAGAGGAAGAAGGGCTTGTCCTTGTTGGCGCGGATGAAGTTGAGCGCCTGCTCGTTAATCCTGTCAGGTGCGTAGTCCTTTCCCTTGAAGATCTCGTAGCTGCGGGGATCTTTGGGGTCGGCGCCTTTAGCCAGTGAGGCGTGGCCCGGAACGGGCGGCTTGTTGTTGAGGGTGACCCGCACCTTGTTGCTCCAGAGATAGGAGGGGTAGTAGCTGTGGGCGTGGCGCTGGCAGTTGTAGCCGAAGAACCGGTCGAAGCCCTGGTAGACGGGGTCTCCCTCGGTTCCGGGTCCGCCGAGGCCCCATTTTCCGAAGGCCCCGGTAGCGTAGCCGCGTTTCCTGAGCCCCTCTGCAATGGTCTGCTCGGAGTCGGGGATGGGCCTCTGGCCCTCGGGTTTGACCTCTCCGTTGTTACGGATAAAGGCATTGCCGGGGTGCTTCCCGGTGATCAGGACGCAGCGCGAGGGAGCGCAGACCGGGCTGCCGGAGTAGCTGCGGGTAAAGCTCATGCCCTGTTTTGCAAGGCGGTCAAGGTGCGGGGTGCGGATCTTCTTCTGGCCATAGCTGCCCAGCTCGGCGTAGCCCAGGTCATCTGCCAGGATAAAGATAATGTTCGGCTTTCTCTCAGCCAGCGCGGGAGAGGAGAGGACTGCCACGAAGCAGAAGGCCACGAAGACCGACTTGAGTGTTTCCAGGTTCATGTATTGATCCTTTTGCTTGAAAAACTGAAGAAACAAGCAGGGGCGGGGGGGCCAGAACGGAGCAGGGCCCCCGACCCGGGATAGAAGAAGAGGGGAGAGGGGGGAAGAACAACCCACCCA
>CAZTRG010000350.1:0-8139 GCA_964615885.1 uncultured Planctomycetia bacterium
TGACCGGGCAGACCTATACGCGCAAGCAGGATGAAGGCACCCTGCACGCCCTCTCCGGCCTCGCCCAGTCGGCCCACAAGATCTCCAATGATGTAAGGCTCCTGCAGCGTCTTGGCGAGATGGAGGAGCCCTTCGAGGCCAAGCAGGTCGGCTCCTCGGCAATGCCCTACAAGCGCAACCCCATGCGCATGGAGCGGGTTTCCTCGCTGGCGAAGTTCGTGATCTGCGAGGCGCAGAACGGTGCCTGGGTCCATTCGACCCAGTGGTTCGAGCGCACCCTCGATGACTCGGCCAACCGCAGGCTCTCCATACCCCAGAGCTTCCTGGGGATCGATGCGATCCTGATTCTCATGGTCAACGTGGTGGAAGGCCTGGTGGTCTATCCCGAGGTCATCCGGCGCATTCTCAAGCAGGAATTCGATCTCATGGTGAGTGAGAACCTCATGATGCTCGCCGTCAAGGCGGGGGGGGACCGCCAGGAGCTGCACGAGAGCATTCGTGACCACGCCATGGAGGTTGTCCAGGCCCGCCGTGGGGGCGATGACGAGGCCGATCTCCTGGTCCGGCTGGCCGAAGATCCACTCTTTGAGAGTGTCAAAGAGAGCATCTCCGAGGTGTCGAATCCTGCCGACTACATCGGCTGCTCAGCGGCGCAGGTGGAGCTCTTCTTTGCCGAGGAGGTTCGCCCGGCCATCGAGCTTTGCGATGATGGTTCGGATTCGGCTTCCTGGGACGTCCGGGTTTGAGCTCCTCTACCCTGGAAGGCTTCGTGATTCACAAGTCGAGCCGCAATGTGCGTGTTCGCACCGCTTCGGAGGTTCTGCTCTGCACGCTGCGTGGCCGGTTCCGCGATGAAAAGACGGGGAGGTCACCAGTGGTGGTGGGGGACCGGGTGGTGGTGGAGCCCTGCGGCGAGGGCGAGGCTGTTCTCGAGGAGATCCTGCCGAGGAAGACAGAGATTCGCCGGGCGAGGGCCCTTCGCCGCGGCAACCGCCTGCGTCCCGGGAAGGCTGCCGCCGAGGAGCTGGTGGTTGCCGCCAATGTCGACCAGGTGCTGATCGTGATGGCCTCCTGTACGCCTCCGCCGCGCTGGGCTCTCATCGACAGGGTGCTGATCTCCACCGCCTGGGAGAAGGTGGCCGGAGCGATCTGTATCAACAAGTGGGACCAGGTCGAGGATGAGGACGAGGTGCGGGAAGATATCGAGGAGTGCCTCGGGGTCTACGAAGCGCTCGGCCATCACTGCTTTCGCCTCAGTGCCCTGGAGGGCAGGGGCCTGGAGTCGCTCTCCGCCTGGCTGAAGGACAAGGTGACCGTCTTCTCGGGGCATTCCGGTGTCGGCAAATCGACTCTCATCAATGCACTCTGTCCTGATCTCGATATCCAGACCTCGCACGTCAACCGGGTGACGGGTAAGGGGCGCCATACGACGACCGCAGCGACCCTCTACGAGCTTCCCGGCGGTGGTTGCCTGATCGATACGCCCGGCTACAGGGAGTATGGGCTGGCCAATATCGATCAGGCCCAGATCAGCCGCTACTACTCAGAGTTTTCCGAACACCTCTCCAGGTGCCGTTTCGGCAACTGTCTCCACCTCGACGAACCGGGCTGTAAGGTCCTTGAGGCGGTCCAGAACGGTGAAATATCCGATTTGCGCTACCAGAATTACCTGCAGATCCTCGCAGCACAATAATTAGCTGGTTTTGTAACATCACTTAGGCCATGGCTTTACCGTGGTATGCTTAATTAAGGGGGCTTCCACGGGGAGTTTTCCGCAAGGTTCTGACCATTGTTTGCGTCTTAAGGGATATAGCGGCTCGTATTGAGTAGCTGTATGAGTGTTTAGCGAACATGCTTGCTGAGGACAGGGAATACGTAGAGCGGGTACTTACCGGTGAACCGGAGGTTTTTGAACAGCTTGTTCGAAAATACAACCGTCTTGGAGGAGCTATTGCCTACGGAGTTCTGTCAGATTTCCACCTTGCCGAAGACGTGGTCCAGGATGCCTTTATCCGCGCCTTCGAGGCGCTCGGCAGCCTCAAGGAGCCGGGCCGTTTCCGGGTCTGGTTCGCGGGAATTGTTAAACGAAGATCCATCGATGTACTCCGCCAGAGAAAAACTCCCAGGATGCGCGCCGTCAGTCTCGAGTCTGGAGATGCAGAGGGCCGGGGACTGGGCGATGCGATCTCCAGTGATTCAAGAAGGCCCGGTCAGTCTCCGGATGAATCCCAGCTCGATGCAGCTGTTCATGCCGAGCGCCGCCGCCAGGTGCTGGCCTGTATTGCGGGCCTCGATGACGACGACAGGATCATCGTCTCCCTCAAGCATATGGAGGGATTGTCCTACAAGGAGATTGCCGAGCTCCTGGAGACCTCGGTATCCGCTGTCGAGTCGCGCCTGTTCAGGGTTCGTAAGGTCCTGCGAAAGAAGCTCTCCGCCGTGTTGAATATGGACTCCCCGGGATCATGAAAACACCTGATTGCAACTGCAGCACCGAAGCCATCTGGCGCTACGTTGACCGGGAGCTCTCCGCGCGGGAGATGGCCCGGGTCAGCGAGCAACTCAGGAATTGTGATAATTGCCGCCGCAACTATGAGAGGCAGAGCCTGCTGGCGAGGTCTCTCACCTCGGGCTTCGTTGATTCTCCCTTCGGGGAGAGCTTCGTGGTGCGCTCGAGGGAGCGCTTCAGCACCGTCGGCATCTCCAGGTCACCTGGGCCGGGAATCCGGACCATCGAGGGTGGCACGAAGCTCTTCTTCAGATCAAAGACCTTCATCAGGATTGCAGCCCTTGTGCTGTTGGTTCCAGTGCTTCTTACCGCGGGCTACCTGTTCAGGTCGCCGGCCGGGCAACCGCTCGGTGGTTTACGGGTAACAGGCCGTGACGAGGTGAACGTGCGCACAGCCGAAACCCCCGGGCAGGCCAGCCAGGTCCAGCCTTCACCCGGGTACTCGGTCTTCGAGGCCGGAAGGATCTACGATGTCCCGCCCGCCACAACGCTCTCGCTTCTGCTGGGGGCAGGCGATGGGCGCGAGGCCGGGGTTGCCAGGCTCGATATCAGCGGCCCCGCCAGGTTTTCAACCGACCCGGGTTGCACGATAGAGAATTTTCACGGAAACCTCATCAGGGGGGTTCTAAGGGCCAGGGTCCAGCATCGGCAGGAGGGTGAGAGCTTCCGGGTTTCAGCCGGGGGGCTTCACCAGGCACGGGTCATCGGGACGGTTTTCGTTCTCACCGCCAACGAGGGCTCCACCAGCCTGCTTGTTGAAGAGGGCCTGGTGAGTTTCGGTACAGTGGGCGAGAACGGCGAGTACCTCGAATCCAGCAGGGTCGGGCCTGCCGATGAGCTGGTCACGCTCCCCTCGCCGGCTGATGCGGCCACCAGCCAGCCTGCCGGGGCCGTGCCGGCAACAGCCCGGCCGGCTCCCGCCGATGATTCTCCCGACGCGGTGAAACCCGCCCCGGCCGGGATCGACCCCGGAGCCGGGTCGTCAGGCAAGCCGGCCTCCAGCAGCGATCCAGTTCCCGGCAGCCTTCGCGACCAGCTTGACCGTCCGGCAAACCCCCGGGGTGAGTGAGCGGCTCCCTGCCGCCTAGAAGCCGCCGATCTTCAGCACCAGGGCAATGAGACCGTAGGCGCCCAGCAGGCTGACGAGGGAGATCGTGAGCCAGAGGATCAGGCGGATGGACCGCCGGGTTCTTTTGAGAACGGCAACCTCGGGGGCGGCCTCCAGCTCATCAATGATTCCGCTGAGGCGGTCTTCGTCGACAGGCTGGACCCCGCTTTCGATATCCTGGAAGTTCTGCCGGAGCAGGCTGTCGATTTCAGCCAGGGTCCTGGCCTCTGTTTCGTCCAGGTCGTACTCTTCGATGTACTGGAGAAGGTCTTTTTCCAGCACCGCTGAGCTCCGGGAGGGATGCCTGCGGGAATCTTCAGTCCTGTTGTCACCGGCCATGTTGTCGCTGCTCATTGGAGGTTCCTTGTCTTGCTTGCTCTCGCCCCGGCTTTCCTGCCCCCTGCCGGGGCCTTCTTCAGCAGGCTTCTCAGCTTGCCGAGAGCCCTGAACAGGCGGTTGCGGATGGTGCCATCCGGCTCGGCGAGGTGCCCGGCAATTTCCCTGTTGGAGAGCCCCTTCAGGTAGCGCAGGGTCAGCACGGCCTGGTAGCGCTCGGGTAATTTTGCGATAGCGTTCATGACTTTTTTCAGCTCGTCCTGGATCTCGACCCGGGCTTCGATTCCTTCCGTTGCCTGCCTGGCTGCCGGGTGGTTCTCGAGGACTCCGGGGTCGTAGCTTTCGACGGATCTGGATCTGAGGTGTTTTCTGAGCTGGTCGGTAGCGAGGTTCTGCGTGATTCTGAGGAGCCAGCCGGCAAAGGCCTTCGGGTTTGTGAGCTTCTCCAGTGAGCGAAAGGCCCGGATAAAAACTTCCTGGGCAAGACCTTCAGTATCTGTTCCTGCCGGAAGGCGTGTTTTCAGGGTTACGATCACGACCTTCCAGTAACGCTCGACCAGGATCCTGTAGGCTTCCTGTTTTTCTTCCATTCCGCTTTCGAGCAGAATTTCGGAAATCAGCCCAGGATCGTTCTGCAGGGAGTCGGTTTCGGCCTCGTGGCCTGGCTGATCCCCGCCTTGTTTCCTTTCTCCGGTTTTTTCCACTGCTTCTGGTCTCACTCTAAAAGACGCAACTTTGGGCCTTTTTGTTGCCCCTTGACCACTTAAAGTCCTAAAGGAAATTATAAGACTATTAACTGTATTATCTTACGTCTTTTGGCCAGTTTGACGATCCGGCATCGACAGAGTATTCTTCTACAGGAGTCAGGTGAGCCCGTTTTTGGGCTGATCTGCGGGTTAGAATCGTCGCGGGAAGTGAAGAGACCAGCGCAGAGGAGTCAGAGATGGACTATCCGTCCAAACCTGTTACGCAGAGAGAAGAGAAGGGCAGGAGCTTCCTGCAGGCCGCAGCCTCCAGGCTGAAGCGGCTGCATCTTCGTTTCGGCGTGTGGCTGCCGGTGGGAGCCGCCCTGCTGCTGGCAGTGCTGCTCACCTCTCTCTACACCTCCTTTGCTACTGCCGAGCGCGGAGCCGGACCCGCCGGGACCGCTGATTCCGCTGCTGCCGGAATTGAGCAGCCGGCTGAAAACCCAGCCGTCGCGGATAAGGTGCAGGGCCTTCGCCGTTCCCTGAGAGCTGCTCTCAAGCGTGGACTCGAGCTTCCTTCGTCCGCAGAGGAAGGGGAGCGCTGAGATGTTTTCCAGGTTGAAATGGATCCACCTCTGTCCCCTGTTTGCCGGTATCTTCTGGGCGCTTTTATCCCCCGTATGTGCCGGAACGGTTTACCTGAAAAATGGCCGGGTGATTCGCGGACCTCTCCTTGAGCGTAGTGATGAAGGAGTCGTGGTTGAGATGGCCGGTGGCAGGATGCGGATCTACAAACGCTTTATCGCGGCGGTTGTCTTTGATGCCAGCGACCAGGCGCAGACCGGAAAGTCCGCTGCGCCGGTGCAGAAGCTTGCAGGTGCTGAGACCACTCCTGCACCGGAGCCGGCCACCAGGGATCTTCCAGGTGACCCGCGCGAGCTGCTCCGGCGCCTTGGTGAAACAGCCTCTTCGTCCGGGCCCGCCGGCCGGGGCGCGCCCGCCGCAAGGCCGGGAGTTTCCCCAGGTCTGGAATCTCCGGTCCGCAGCTTGCCCGGTGCCGGGGAAAAGCCCGGGAAAACAGCAGCGCGGCTGGGAGAATACCTTGCAGGGCCGGTTCCCGGGGTTTCGATCAAGCCCCCCGCCGGCTGGAAGATCGAGAAGAGCCCTTCGGGATTGAGATTTGTTGATTCCCGCCGGGAGGGGGCGTTTGGGGCGAGCCTCGAGTTGCTCCAGCTGCCGGCGGCGGCTGTGGGGACCGGCGAGTGCCTCAGGGTTCTGCGCGAGGAGCACGAGTCGATCCTCGAAGACTGTGAGACAGTCGATGAGAGCTTCAGCAGGAACTCTACCGGCGGTGAAACCTTCAGGATGACCTCCCGCGGCAAGGTGCAGTCCCGGGCCCTGACAGTCCACCAGGCTTTAATACGGCATGGGAAGCATTTTTGGCTACTGTCGGGGTTCAGAAATTCCTACGATATGGCCACCGGGCAAATCCTGGCTCAGAGTATTGCGAGCCTGCGTTTCGCCGCCCGGGAGGAAGTGTCGGGTAGACCTTAATCCTGCTTTCCCCCGGACCGGGTCCTGGCCCGCGGTGAATATCCATTTCAACCGCGAGGCAAGGTGACCCCATGACGCGTTTCTCTGTGCTGCTGTCTTCCCTGGTGCTTATTCAGCCGCTGCTGAGCGGCTGCGGTGGTCTCGATCACGGCCGGGGGCTCGATGAGGATTCGATCCTGCGTGCGCGCGCAGCCTACCGTGACAGGGTGAGCCTTGTCAGCGTACAGACGCAGGATGATCCTGGCGATAAGTGGCCTGAGGAGAGGGCCTCCGACCGTGCCGGCTCCACCTTCGATGTTGTGGTTGCCGAGCTGATAGCGATCGGTCCGGGCCTGTTTGTCCAGGGCTTGGGCCACCGCTACGCAGGAGATTACAAGACCGCCGGCCAGCTGATGAGGGTTGGTGGTGTCGGTTTGGGCCTCAGCGCCGTGAGCTTCGGACTGGTCGCCGGCGGCAGGGACATCTCCGAGGGCTGGATCGGCGATGCGGTCAGCGGAGCAGGCTACGGGATCGGGGTTATCGGGCTGGGCTACTACCTTTCGGCGTGGTTTTACGACATCTACGATACGCCGAGGGCTGTGCGCTCCGGCGGCCGGTCACCCCCGGACTCCCCCTTTGTTGATTCACTTGATTTCATCGGTGGTGAATAAACTTTCTCTCCTGTTTTTTGCATCCTTCCCGGCGCTGGTGCCGCCAGCGGACTCTTTAGGACAGGTGACCCGTACAAAGCCTTAATCCCTCCATGGTTTCCTGCAGGCTGCTGCTGTAACTCTTTGCGGGCCAGTGGAGTATGGAAACCGTGCTCCTGGTGCCTTTGCTTGACTCGGCTTACCTGTGGAGTACAATCGAGGTTCGCCAGTAGTTCCGTATCTCTGCGCGATCCATAGCCTTGCGGGCAGGGTCGAAAGCCCGGTTCGAGCTTGATTGAGTGGATCCTCTCTTGCGGGGTTCGGGTTTTATTGGTTTTCGCTTCGTTCCAGGGTTTGAAGACGAAGCAGCAGAAAAGGGCCATGCGCTCGTTGGTGCCCTTTGTTCTGATTTTTGGCTTAAGACTGTACAAACGAGGAGTACAGGTTGATGGGCTTCACCCGGCTGTTAACTATGAGGGGGTTTGCGCTTCGAGCCTTATCGCTTGCGATGGGGTTGCTGCTGGCCGTTTCTTCATTGCATGCCGGCTTTGAGAATGCATCGAGGTTGACCGATGGTGACCGGGGTGCCTCGGGAGTTGCTGTGGCGCATGATACGGCCGGCAACGTGTATGTCGCCAGTATTGTAGCCGGCCGCCTGCGGATCGATCTCTTTGGTCCCTGCCTTCAGACGGAGCCCTTCTTTCCCGCAGGAGCTGATCATCGTGGGGAGCCCCAGGTAGTTACCGGTTCCCGGGGGGAAGCGGTGGTGTGCTTCACCGAGGGTCGTTCTGCTGCGGCGAATGCTGCGCGTGACATCTACCTGACCCACAATGCAGGTGGTCCCTTCAGAGATCCTGTACGACTTTCCGATAGCCCACACGATGATTACGCCCCGCGCCTTGCCCTGGACCTTCGCGGCAACGCCCATGTTGTCTGGAGCAGGAACCCGGTTGATCCCGAAGCGTCTCCCCTGGTTCTCTACTACAATCCATTGAGAGAGCAGATTGAGACGGTGGCCCCGGGAAGGCTCCCCTCTCTCTGTATCGATTCACAGGGGACGGTTCACCTGGTCTACCAGCGCGCTGACAGGCTGTATTGTAATTCCAATTCAAGCGGCAGTTTTGACCGTGAGCTCGAGATCGAAGGCACTCCTGCCACGATTGAGGGGGGGGCGGCTATCGCCGGAACTCGTGAAGGAAGGCTGGTGATCACCAATGCCGATTCGGGTTCTATCTATCTCCTGGAGGGCTACGAGGAGGCCGACATAGGAAAGGCCCCCGAGCTCGACACCGAAGGTATCGCACCCGCAGAACAAGC
>CAZTRG010000351.1:0-15453 GCA_964615885.1 uncultured Planctomycetia bacterium
GAGGTCGGCCCGGTCGATGACCTGGCGGCCTTTGTCGAGAAGTTCGCTTTCGGTAAGGTGGGCAAAGTTGATCCCGCCAATCGCACCATCGAGATCGACCTCCTCGGTAGCGGGGAGAAGGCTGACAAAGAGCCCGAGGCGCCGACAGATCCTGAACCGCCTGCAGAACCCGAAGAACCTGCAGATCCTGAAGAACCTGAGGAAAAAGATGGAGGGGGGGATGATGATCCCCTTGACCTTGATGATTTCTGATGCCATGGGGGCCATGAGCCCCGCACGAAATTTCTCCAGCCGCAGCAGGAGCCCCATCGCCCTGGTCTGCGTCCTGGTCCTGGTCGCTCTTTCGGCCTGTAACAGCGGCGGAAAACCCCAGGTCAGCTCCGATTCAGCCGCCGCCCTGGTTCCTGCCGAGGCCTTGCTGGTAGCGGGGGTGAATGTTCCCAGGGTTGTCGCGGTATTTGAGAGCGTTACCGGGGAGAAAATACCTTCCACTCCCGAGGGGCTTCTGCAGAGCCTCGGCAAGCTGGTCGGGGAAGAGCCTTCGCCGGAGAACGTGGCCCTGATGAAAGCGCTCGACCCGCTGAACAATGTTCAGAGAATCCTCTTTGCCGGGACACCCTCGACGGACCTCGGGGGGGGCGATGACCAGATCATGTTTCTCTTTGAAGGGACCTTTGAGGATCAGCCGAAGATCATCGGGGCTCTTGTAGAGGGGGGGGCTCTTGCAGGTGGTGAGTCCGAAGAGATAGAAGGCCTTGCCGCCTATACCCTGAAGGATCCCGGGGGGAAGCCGGTCTACTTCGCTTTTCTCTCAGGCAAGCGGGCGCTCGTGGCCCAGGGCGCCTACTTCCGCAAGGTGGCCGCTCTCAGCCGTGGCGAGGGTAAATCCATCGCTTCTAAGGAGATGTTCACCAGCCTGACGAATGGCTTTTCAAGCGATGCCGCCCTCTGGGGAGCTTTTTCTTTCCCCGATGAGATCAAGCAGGCAATGGGCGGCGGCGGGCCGGGTCCCGGCGGAGCTTCCGGTCCGGCGATCAAGCTGGAGGGGGCGATGGTGAACCTTGACATGAAGGGCAAGGAGCTGGCGGTCAGGGTGGTCGGCGCCTCGCCGAGTGTGGAGGACGCCGAGAATACGGCCAAAACCCTCGGTATGCAGATCGGCGGCCTGACGCTGCTGGCGATGCAGGTGCTCGGCCCCGATGCGATCGGCCTGATGGGCAAGCTGACGCCGAAGAGCGAGGGCAAGAACGTCGTCATCGCCTTTACGCTCAAGGAAGAAGAGATCGCCAAGCTGCAGAAAAAAGCCCAGGAGGCACTCGCTCCTACCCTCGGCGCGCTCGGTCGCGGCCGGGCTGAAGCCTTGAAAATCCAGTGTTCCAACAACCTGAAGCAGATCTATTTTACTGCCGTCGATTATGCCCAGAAGAAGAAAGGGTTCCCCCTGGATCAATCTACTGAGAAACCCCGGGCGCAGGATTCACTCAAGCTCCTCATGGAATCCAGATCTGGAAAGGACTTGCCCCCGAAGGTCTTTAAATGTCCGGCGTCATCGACAGACTCCGTTTCGCCTGAAGGGGTTACTGCCGATTACGCCTGGGCCAATGTCCAGCTCAAGCCCGGTGGTGAAGCGGTCCCCCTGGCGGCCTGTACGCATCATGAGGGAGTCGTGATCGTGCTGTACACGGACAGCTCTGTGCAGTTCTGGGATCTAATCGACCCCGAGGTCACGGCAAAGCTGGATTCTGAAACCGGCCTGCCGAAAGGCCTCGGCCGCTGAGGAGCTGCCGGTGGGCCTGCTCCGTCAGTCCCGAACCTCATCCGGCAGCCACCTGGCATAGGCCGGGTGGGTTCCGGTGCTGATTCCCAGGCTCTCGATGGCGGCCTGCAGCTGGAGGTCGGCGTGCATGACGTGGGGGAGCTCGGCCTGTTGCTCATCCTCGATCTTTCGATGGAGCAGGCGGTGGAGGGCGGCGCTGACCTGGCTCTCGCCGAGGCTGGTGGCCAGGGAGCTGTACAGCAGGGCGAACTCCGGGTAATTCTCCGGGGCGATGAGATCCCGCGGAGCCTCCTGCCAGAGATAGCCCAGGTGCTCAAAGTGGATGTTGAGGTAGTCGTAGAGCTCGGTGGAATATTGCACCCGCAGCAGCTCGTCCTGTTCCCAGCTGGCGAGCTTCTCCAGCGGGTTGGCGATGCTGATGCCGGGTGTGATCCCGCCGCGGCTGCCCGCTACGGGTCTTCCCCGTGAGTCCCGCGGGCCGTGGAAGCGCCGCCCCGAGGGCAGCTGCAGGTAGAAATTCGCCAGCTGCACGGAGGCCTTGCCGCCGACCAGGCGGTTGACGCTCTCTGGCACCTCGAGCCGCTGCTGGGAGACTCCCTTGCCGTAGGTCGTCGCGCCGACGATTTTTGCCCTGCCGAAATCCTGCAGGGCCCCGGCAACGACCTCGGAGGCGCTGGCCGACCAGCGGTTTACGAGCACAACCGCCGGGCAGGAGATGAGCCGGCCGGCGGTGGCGGGGAACTTCCTGCCGGGCCGTCCGCCGCCGGAGACCTGGGAGACGATCGGCGGCCCGGGATCATCGACGAGGAGATCGACCACCTTGACCGCCTCCTCGAGGAGCCCTCCACTGTTGCCGCGGAGGTCGAGAACGATACCTTTCAGGCCGCCGCTGCGTTCGCCGAAGTCGGCGACCAGCTCCTTCAGCCTGGCGGATGTATTTGAGCTGAACCGGGGTATGCGGACGTAGGCGATGGCCCCGGGCAGGAGCTCGGAGAAGAGGATGGGAGTCTCAACCGGCTTGTGCCGGATGACGATGTTGAGGGTGTCGGATTGCCCCCAGCGGTCAATCTCGACCTGGACCGGCTCGCCGGGCTCCTGGTCGCCGAGGATCCTGCGGATGTCTTCCGCTCCGAGGCCAATGGTCGACTCGCCGGCGAGGGTCACCACCCGGTCGCCGGCGTGGAGTCCCTTGCGGGCTCCGGCTTCATCTTTGCGGGCAAAGGTCCTGGCGACGATGAGTGGCGAGAGCCTGCCGACCTTGAAAAATTCAGCCCCGAGGCCGAGCTGCCGTCCGGAGCTCCTTCTGCGTGCCCGGTCGAGATCGGCCGGGGACAGGAAGGTGGAGAAGTCGAGCTTGCTGACGAGCGCCTTGAAGGCCTCAGAGGCGAGCGCCTTGACATTGACCTCGCCGGGGTCGACGAACTCGCCGCGGATCATCTCGATGAGCTCTTCGAGCGCATCGCCCTGCACCTCGCGGCGCTTGACCTCGAGATCCCTGATTCGCCGGGCGAGCTGTTTGTTTTCGCGCTGCAGCTTTTCGAGCTGGTCGATGAGGTCGGGCGCCTGGCCGTTGAGCCTCGCCGCCCGCTCAAAGAGCAGCCGGGCGAGGGCGCCGCGTTCGCTCGGCTCACTGCTGAGCTTCCTGATGAAGGCCAGCACGATGGGGTCGAGCGCACCGCGCGGGGGCATGCGGGCGATCGCGAGCGCGGCCTCCGAGCGAATCTCGAAGCTCCGGGCGGTGTCGTGAACGAGGCGCAGCAGGGGAAGCCTTGAGCCGGTGTTGTCAAGCCGCTCGAGAGCGAGGCTGGCGGCGATGAGCAGCCGGGGCTGGTCTTTGCTGATCCCCTCTTCCAGCAGGCCGGCCAGGGTTCTCTTGACCCGGTCGATGTCTCCGCTCTCACCCAGCAGACGGATGGCCAGCAGCCGGATCCCGCTGTCGGTGGCCTTGCGCGAGAGCACCAGCGCGGCGGTCAGGCCGATTCGGCGCAGCTCGGGAGCCCGCCTCGGGTTGAGCGCCAGCGCGGCAGCGAGGAAACGGTATTCTTCACTCTTCTCGAAGAAGTTTTCATCCCGCAGGGCCCTGTCGAGCTCCTCCGGGGTTTCTCCGGTAAGGCCGGCGGCGAGTTCGTGGACCCGGTCGAGGAGCTTGCCGGCAGGAAGACCTTTTGCTCCTGTTAGCCGGAGCTCGAGGCTTTCTTTTTTCCCGGGCTCTCCCTGGCCCTGGAGGGTCCAGGGATCAAACAGTCCCAGGAGGAGGAAGATTATGAATGTCTCTGCTTTGAGTTTCATGGTGCCGGGGCCGGCCTTGGCTTGCTGACTGGAACAGGGGGCTTCCCGCGATTATCGCGTCTGGGAGGCTCTGCGGTGAAAGGCAAAATGGCCGGGAACCTTCCCATCATAACCCCGCGGTGGAAATAAGCCGCCTCCTGCCTTATTCTCAGGCCTCCAAGTCAATATATCCAAGTGGCTTAAGAAAGAATCAGCTTTCCATGACCGATAACGTGGATCTTGCCGGATTGAAGAGCAGCGAGGAGCTTTCCGCCCTGCTGGAGCTTTCAGCACAGCAGCCGGTGATGGTGTTCAAGCACAGCACGCGCTGCTCGATCAGCACCTTCGCGCACAGGGAGTTCCTCGAATACGCCGAAGGGGCCGGAGGCCGGGGGGTCCACTGCGTGATGGTCCTGGTGGTGGAGGATCGTCCCGTATCCCTCGAGCTGGCAGAGCTGCTCGATGTGCGCCACCAGTCTCCCCAGGCGCTGCTGGTCAAGGATCGCTGCGCTCTCTGGCATGACAGCCATGAAGGTGTCAGTGCTTCGGCTCTTCAAGAGGCAGAGAAGAAGCATGCCGGGCAGGACTGAAAAACCGGTCGGGGTTGCCGGCCTGGGACTTCTCGGCTCGGCGATCGCCCGCCGCCTGCTCGCCGGCGGACTCGAGCTCATCGGCCTCGACCTCGACCCCCGCCGCTGCGTGGAGCTCGGTATCGAGCCGGCCGGCTCGCCGGGAGAGCTGGCGCAGAGGGTGGGCGCCGTGGTTCTCTGCCTGCCGGGTTCCAGTGAGGTGGAAGATGTCTGCGGCGGCCTCATCGAGGCCGGAGATTCTGGACTGGAGCTGGTGCTTGATTGTACGACCGGCGACCCCCTGCGCAGTGAGGCGGTGGCCAGTCGGATGGCCGGGGCGGGTATCGCCTTTGTCGAGGCGGAGGTGACGGGTTCCTCCAGGCTCTTTGAGCGCGGTGAGGCGGCTCTCCTGGTGGGGGCCTCCGGGGAGGCGCTCGGACAGGCCACCGCACTTCTCGATCTGCTCTCGCCAGTGGTGTTTCATCTCGGCGAGGTGGGTTCCGGTGCGAGGATGAAGCTGGTCTCGAACCTGGTGGTCGGCCTGAACCGGCTGGTGCTGGCCGAGGCGGTCAGCCTGGCGGAGAAGGCGGGGGTTTCTCCTGCCCATCTTCTCGAGGTCCTGCGCTCGGGGCCGGGTCATTCCCGCGCCCTGGAGCTCAAGGGCAGGAAGATGGTGGAGGGTGATTACGATCCCGAGGCCCGCCTCGCACAGCATCTCAAGGATGTGGAGCTGATTCTCGAGCTGGGCCGGGGTGTCGATGCGCCCTTACCCCTTTCGCACCTGCACAGGGCGCTCCTGGAGCAAGGCGTGGCTGAGGGTCTCGGCGACCTGGACAACTCTTCTATTGTCGAGGTGCTCAGGAAAGGCCAGGGGGCCGAGGAATCAGAAGACGCCTAGGGGCAGGCGGCGAAGCGGGTGCAACCAAGCCCATCGGCTGTCGGGTCTCCTCCGCATTCCGCCGCCGGCGGCGGAGGGGCGTTCCCTCCTGAGAAGAGCCAGGAGAGCAGGTAGATTCCATCGGTGATATCGACACTGCCATCATCGTTGCTGTCGGCGCTTGCGACGCAGGTCAGCTCGCCGCTGGCGAAGAGGTAGGAGAGGATCTTGACTGCATCGGTGATGTCGGTGGTGCCATCGCCATTGGCCTCGCCGCGAACGAAGAGCGTTTCCGGGACAGCCGCCTGCGTGTAGGGGTGGTAGCCGAGGTCGGCGCGGGTTCCATCCGGATCGGGCTCCGAGCCGGGATCGCCGGCATCGATGCAGGGCGAGCCGGGTGCCAGGCGGAAGTCATAGCCTTCCTCATCGGCAAAGAGGGGACTCTCGACCTGGTTGTTCTCGCCCCGGGCCCCGGCGAGCTCCTGTCCCAGGTTGCAGTAGCTGATGCTGAAGAAATCTGCTTCGTAGTCCGTTCTGATGGTGGCGGGCTCTTCTCCGGTTCCGGGGCGGATGATCGAGTTGGTGATGGTGAAGTTGATCTCAGCGTCATCTTCGCCATCGCGGTTGCGGCTCTCGATGCCGATGCGGTTGCCGGTGACGGTGACGTGGTCGATGGTGACGCTGGCGCCCTCGTCGTCGTGGGTTTTGCAGGAGAGGCCGATGTCGTTGCCGACAAGCAGGCAGCGGCGGATCGTGACCTCCTCGTGGAAGATGCTGATCCCCTTGTCGGCGAGGTCGCGTACGATGCAGTCCTCGATGGTCACATCGCTGCCAAGGGTGTCGATGCCATCATCATCGCAGCCGCCGACGATACAGCCGCTGAGGCGGATCTCCTGTCCCTCATCCTGGTCGTGGAGGTAGATGCCATCGTTGTCATCCTCGCCGCGCATGTCAAAGATGGCGGAGTTTTCAAAGAGGAGGGCGGTGCCCTCGATCTCGGGCCCCATGACGGCTCTCTGCAGGAGGCAGTCGCGCATGACAATCTCGCAGTCCTCGGCATCCATGATCTTGCCGTTGATGTCGGTGATCGAGGAGTGCTCGAAGGTGATCTGCGTATCGTCGGCGTTGATGGTGGCGCCTGAGTCGGTGTGACCTCCCTCCGGGGCATTGCCGGCCCGGGTGAGGATCGTATAGCGGTAAATGGATTCTTCCTCGCCGTCGTGATCCATCTCACCCCAGGCCTCCTCCGGGTTGTTCGCCGTGAAGGTCACCGGCCGCTGCCGGGTGCCGAGACTCTCGAGCTTGCCCCGCACGTTGAAGTCAGTACCGTCGGTGCCCTCATCGACGCCATCGATCAGCACCAGGGTTCCCGGGAGGATCCTCAGGGTTCCACCGTCGGGGAGGGTCAGGTTGTCGGTAACGTGGATGACTCCCGACCATTCGGTAAGGTCTTCGGGAAGATCTCCGGACACCTCCTGCCTGGGTTCGTCGCTGAGGTCGGCAAGGGCCAGGGTGTGCTCGAGCTCATCGAGGGTGGCGCTCAGCCGGAGCTCTCCGGTTCCCTCGATGCTTGCCAGCACGCTGCCGATTCCGTTTCGAAGCAGTACCTCATCGACGCTGATGGCGGCATCCTGCCCCTCCAGGCGAAGCCGGGCGGTGGCGTCCCAGCGTTCACGGTGGAGTGAGCCGTCGGGGTTGCGAAGCTCTATTCGAAGCAGCAGGGGGATCCCCGGCAGGTAGCTGTCGCGCGCCAGGAGCTGGAGCCGGGCTTGCTCTCCGCAGAAGGCAGGAGCGGACCAGGGAAGGATGGCAGCGGCCAGCATGAGCGCTCTGAAGATGATCCTGTTGCTGGTGCTGTTCATCGATTGTTTCTCCATGTCTGCCACCGCTGATGGTAAACCTGCTGATTGCGGGGATGCTACCAATAAGCACCGTCACATTTAGCTGAAAAGTACTGCTGTGCCTTGGTAGAATTCTGCTCTGAAGCATCACGGGGTCCGGATAGAGACCCTGTCTGCAACCAGGTGTGTCCAGTGCTCTGAGAGAGGTTCCCTGTTCCCATGGTAAAGGCTCCTGACAACATCGTCTTCTTCGGTCCGCCGGGAGTCGGCAAGGGCGTCCAGGCCTCCGGCCTGAGTGCGCGCCGGGGGCTGGTGCATTTTTCCATGGGCGATGCACTGCGCGGGGAAATTGCCGAGGGGACCGAGCTGGGCAGCCAGATTGAGGAGGCCCTCGAGCGTGGCGAGTTTGCTTCGGACGAGGCGGTTCTCGCGGTTCTCGAAAAGCACCTTGACCGCCACGGCCCGGTCACAGGCCTGGTGCTTGATGGTTTTCCCAGGACTGTTGCCCAGGCCGCCAAGCTGGAGCAGCTGCTGCAGGAGCGGGGGGGAGAGCTCTCCAGGGTCCTCCTGCTCGATGCGGACAGCGAGGTGCTCCTGGCACGCCTCACAGGCCGCCTGCTGTGCCTTCAATGCACCAGGACCTTTCATAAGGTGTTCCGGCCCCCGCAGCGCCCAGGGCTTTGCGACGGGTGTGGAGGTGAGCTTTCCAGGCGAAAAGATGACTCCAAAGAGGTCCAACGGGAACGCCTGGACACGTACAGACACCTTACAAAACCTCTTGAGGGCTTTTATCGTGACCGTGGTGTCCTGGAAATAATTGATGGATCCGGAAGCGTGGAGGATGTTGCCGGTCTTATTGACAGAAGTCTCAGCGGCAATTGATTCTCTGAAAAACCCATAGACCGCGGCCGGGACAGGGGCCGCTGGAGTTTAGTTTTAATGAGAGTGATAAGTTAGGTTTTCGTAGCCCTTTGAGCTTGATTTTTTTTCCGATAAGAGAGGATTCCTGTTGTATCCACCCCATCTGAATTGTAATCTATTCATCCCCACAACTGCCCCAGGGCGCTTCTGGAATCCCCATTTTAGAAGCGCCCGTTTTTTATGTACACATCGCTGTACATGTCGCTTTACACGGGCTTTCCGGAGGGTGGCTGGTTCGGGATTTCGCGGGTCGAAACGGGCAAATATCTCATGAGATCCCTGGTGGTAGTCAACATTGTAGGCCTGACACCGCAGCTGGTGGATGAGCGCATGCCCAACCTCCAGGCCCTGGCAGCAGAGGGTTTCCAGGCTGAGCTGGGTACCGTGTTGCCGGCTGTTACCTGCAGTGCCCAGGCCACCATGCTCACCGGTTGCCTGCCCAGGGACCATGGAATTGTCGGCAATGGCTGGTATTGCCGTGAGCACTCAGAGATCCAGATGTGGAAACAGTCCAACCACCTGGTGAAGGCTGAGAAGGTCTGGGAAAGGGCACGGGCCCGCAACAGCGACTTCACCTGTGCCAAGCTCTTCTGGTGGTACAACATGTATTCCGGCGTTGACTGGAGTGTCACGCCACGCCCGAGCTACCATGCAGATGGCCGCAAAACGCCGGACTTTTACGCCCATCCCCCCGAGCTTCGCGATGCTCTCAAGCTGGAGCTTGGCGAGTTCCCTCTCTTTAACTTCTGGGGACCCCTCTCCGGTATCCGCTCCAGTGAATGGATCGGCCGCTGCGCCGAGCAGGTGGTCTCCATGCACCGTCCGAACCTGACCCTGGTTTACCTGCCACACCTCGACTACGACCTGCAGCGCTACGGACCGGTATTCCCGGGACTCGATGAGAACCTGCGCGAGGTGGACCGTGTCGCCGGTGGGATTATCGACCGGGCCCGGCAGAGCGACATGGAGGTGATCGTTCTCAGTGAATACGGGATCACGCCGGTCACAGACAGTATCTCCATCAACCTGGCGCTGAGAGAGACCGGCCTGCTGAAGGTTCACAGGGCTCAAAACGGCGAGCTTCTCGATGCCGGGGCATCGGAGGCTTTTGCCTTAAGTGACCACCAGGTGGCCCATGTATACGTGCGGGCTGAAGACAACCGGAGCTCGGTCAAGCGCTTGCTGGAAGAACTGCCGGGCGTCGCGGAGGTTCTAGATGAAGATGGAAAGGCGGCCCATGGCCTCGACCATCCGCGCTCAGGGGACCTGGGCGCTGTTGCGGAGCCCGGCCGGTGGTTTGATTACTACTACTGGATCGATGAGGCGGCGGCACCTGATTTTGCCCGTACCGTGGATATCCATCGCAAGCCCGGCTACGACCCGCTCGAGCTGGTGCTCGACCCGGCAAGGCCGCTGCTGATGCCGCGCCTGGGGCTGAAGCGCCTGGCCTCAAAGGCCGGGTTCAGAACCCTCATGGACTGCGTTCCGCTCGAGCCGGGCCTGCTCGGGGGGAGCCACGGGCGGCTGCCCTCAAACCCGGACGAGGGCCCGGTACTGATCTCGAGCTCGGGCAAACATGCTGCAGCAAGGCTGGAGATGACCGAGGTGTCAGATCATCTTCTTGCCACGATCTTTGATTGAGGCCGGGGACGCCGGTCTCAGCGCAGGCCGATCTCTTCCCCGGTCAGCTGCTCGAGCGCCTCGATAAGATGGAAGCTGTACTCATCTTTCTCGACGGCCCGCCTGAGATGGGGTACCGCTGAGTCTCCCAGGGCGACGATTTGCCGGATGATTCCAGGAACCTGGGCAGCTGTGGCCTTTTCCAGGCTGCTCAGCAGGCCGTCCAGTTTCCGCCCGGCTACAAGCTGGGTACTTTCGGAGGCCGCCCAGGTGGTCCAGGCTGCAGAGACTTTTTCCCAGCCGGCTGAATCCTTCGGGCTCGGGGGAGAGACGGAGCGTCCTGACCAGAGGTTCAACAGGCCGTTGACCTTCAGTCGGTAATCATGGGACTTTGCTGTAGAGAGCTCATCGACGAGATCGCCGGCCATCTGGTAGAGCTTGTTGCGATGGGCAACGTCAAGGATCTTGGCCTTCAGCGTCGGGCTGGTGGTGGTCTTCAGGAGATTGGAGAGGCTTGCGGCGTTAGCGCCGGTACCGGTCTGCAGTGCGTGGACCTTTTCAAAGCTGCCGAACCAGGCGGTATAGTCGTCCCGTTTGGAGCTCGACAGGCCGGTGATCTGCTGCAGGGAGGTCCTGGCAAAGCGGGTGATCTTGTCAGAGCTTCCGGTCCAGAGCTTCAGAAGGGCCGGGGCCAGCTCGCCGACAAAGTTCTGGTTGTAGTTGCGGACAACCTCTTCGCCAACGGAGATGAGGCTTGAATTACGGGAGTCACCGAGAATCCTCAGGACCTCCTTGGCGGAGATAAACCCGTTCAGGCGAGTTACGAAGACGAGGTCACGGTGAGCAGACCCTCCCTCTCCGGGAGCGGTGGTCAGGATTTTCGGGGCGCTGTAGGGCTTGAGCCGGGTGGCGCGGGGCAGGAAGAAGACCGCGAAGGAGGTGTTGACGTAGCCCCCGGCCCAGGCGCCATCCCCCTGCTGCTTATCCAGCAGTATGGTTGCTCCTTCGACATACCAGTTGTGGTCGCCGAACTTTTCGATCTCTCCGAGGTCACCGACCTTTTCAAGGCTGTACATCGTGTAGAGACCGTGTCCGCCGCCGCCGGCCTGTATGAAGGATGCAAAGTTCTTGTTGATCCATGCGTAGGAACGAACCAGGGCCTTATCGACAGACTGCCTGAGGCCAAAGTTTGCCCGGCCGAGTCCATTGCGCGCTACCAGCAGACTCGATGCGCCGGCCGCCACCATGCTTGCCTTGCTGCCGCCCTTCACGGCGGTGTACTGCCAGCCGCCAGGCTTTACCGTGAAGCTGGTGGACTGTGCCCTGGCGGTGGTTCTACGGCTCGTCAGGAGATCCTCGAGTCGCAGACCGTAGGAGATCTTGATCTTCTCGGGGGCCTCGATGAGGGTCTGGGTAGAGACGAATATTTTCGCAATCTCCTCAAAGACCTTACGCGGAACGGCGATGCCGTGCTCGATACCGATCTGGAGCCCGAGGACGGCGAACTGGGCATTGGAGAAATCATGCCGCTGCGGGCCCGGGGCGCTGCAGTAGCCGTAGTTCCAGTATCCCATTCCCTCTGCCCTGGCGCCGACGAGCCATTCGACCATCTGGGTCATGCGCTTGCGGACAACTCCCTTGGCCTGGTGGGGTTTGCGTCCGACGTAGGTCCGGCTCCGGCGCTCCTGAACACCTTCCTTGGCCTGCTGGCGTGCGAGGGCATCGAGAGCAAAGAGGTAGCAGGAGACACCGTAGGTCTTCGCCGGCTGCATCTTGGCAAGCCTTTCAAAGGCCGCCACGACGATGGGATCTTTTGTGCTGGCTCCGCCCTTCAGGGCAGCTGCCAGTGGCAGGGAGAGCCGGCCCATCGGGTAGTCTCCCGGCGGCTTGGCAGTCAGGCCCGGGATCTGGCCGAGGAGGTTGTCTTTTCCGCGGGCGATCGCGGCGTTGATTCTTTTCTGGAAGGGCCCGGCATCGTCGTCAGCAGAATGGGCGGGTTGCAGGGTGCCCAGCATCAGGGTGATCACCAGGCTCAGGCTTATCGAAGAAATTTTCATGGATTGATTACCTCAGTTGCGCCGACGCTCCTGGAGAGCTTTGGCGGTGGGTTTTTCAAGCAGGTTAAGTATCCAGTTCCAGTTTGCCGTTGTCTTGCTTCCGGGATCTATCAGGCTGGCAACCCCGGCTGCAATATCGCCCCCTCCGGGGCTTCCCTTGCAGATCCTGGCCCGCTTGAAGCCGCCACCGGCGGCGAGCAATGCGGGTCGTCCTGTTGCGGGGACGAGGACCACAACGAGGGCAACCTCACCCCCGTTAATTCCCAGGTTGAATTCCGAGATCATCTCGCCGATTCTCTTGTCCAGCTCACGGCAATGTTCGGCCGAGGCGGTCATCGCCGGTTCCTTCTTCAAAACCAGGCGGGCGCCACCATCGAAGCTGCTGAAGACATTGCTGACAAGCTTCGCAGTAGCCGCCGAGGTCTGGGGCGCTTTCTTTTCCACGGTTTTAGGTGCTTTCGGCTTGCCGAATTTTGCCCGGAGCCGGGCGAGAGCATCGCTTACAGGCGGTTTGCCGTCGTCTCCACCGGCTTTCTGCCCGAGTTCACGGAATTTTCCTTCCGGGAGACTGGCCCCGGATTTCCGTAATTCAGAGGCGAGAACTTCTGCGTCGACGCTGCCGAGGCGGGGCAGGGCGGCGCCGCAGCGGGCGAGTTTTCTCAGGTTCGGAGCGTCCTTGGCGGACAGCTGGAGATCGGCCTCACTGGCGGGGCGAACCCAGACAAAGACCCGCGTGCCGGCCTGGGAATAAAGCGGCTGGGAGGTCAGTATTGCCAGGAGCAAAACGGGAAAGATACCCGTGAAACCTAGAAATCGTTTGAATCCAGAGGTATACACTTTGTCTTCATTTCTCCGCGATACGGGGGTCTGCGCAAAGCCATGGTCCTTGCGTAATCCCCCTAGAATGACCGCTAACAAAGCC
Source organism: uncultured Planctomycetia bacterium (assembly GCA_964615885.1). GTDB lineage: Bacteria > Planctomycetota > UBA8108 > UBA8108 > UBA8108 > UBA8108. The sequence continues at coordinate 12,853 of CAZTRG010000351.1, forward strand.
TGTCGCAAGGGTTTTTCCGGCCGGGTCAGCCGGTGCCGGGCTTCGGGGCTGTTTTTACCCGGCAGGCAGGCCGGGACCAGCCGCTTTATCGGAACCCTGGAGGCCTGCAGGTGGCCTCAATAGGACTGGTAGCCGCGATTGAGGGTCAGGCTCAAGATCACCTCTCGCCAGCCGGTTTCGGCGCCATTGATCTTGCTGCGGGCTTCGTTGGTTTCCGCGGCGGTCGGTGGCCGCAGGAGGAAGCGGAGGTAGCTTTCCTCGATCCATTTATCGGTGTTGCCGCCGGAGGGGCCTACACTATCCTCAAGCAGAACCTCGAGAATCTCCTTGGGATCGGCCGTCTCGGTTTCAAGCAGGGCGGTTACGTCAGTGACATCGGATTCCTTGGGTACGCTGTCGCGCAGGTCGACCAGGAGTGCCCGGGCACGTTGGGGAAGAGTCCGGTCGCGGGAGAACTCGGCACTGGAGTAGAGCTTGCTCGATACGATGGTATAGCCAATGCGCTCAGGGGTTCCTGAGGTTTTAACCATGAGGTGGTCCTTCTCGTTGGCCGTGGGCAGCCGGTCGGGCCCGAGATAGATCTGCGCCAGGGAGACGTATTTCAGCGGGATCGCAGAGCCTTCGCTTCGGGCAAGAACCTGGATGGAGTTCCATCTTTCCTGGTGGCTGAGACCACGGTATTTTGCCAGCTCTCCCCGGGTGGGGCTCCTGTTGAGACTGTCGATGAAAAGGCGGATGCAGTGGCGGGAGGAGGTCTCGGAGTTGCCGAGATCGGCTCTCGTTCCCAGCAGCGGTTCGAGTGCCGGGTCGAGTGGCTTCGGTGCTGCAGGTGTACTGGCTGGGCCTTCGGCTTCCCTGGGCGGGGGCGTGGCCTGCTGATTGCCACCGGCACCGGGGACGGCCCGGGGTGCTGAGTTGACCACGGCTGGTTCAGGAGGTGGCGGCTCTGTTTTCAATATTCGCGCAAGCAGGACTCCAAGGGCCAGCCCAAGGAGTAAAGAGAAGATCGCGAAAAGGGCTACATGAGCCGTGTCCCATTTTCCTTTTGCCCTTGCGGGCTTGCGCAGCGGATCTTCTGCGCCGAAGAGCTCCTCCTCGAGTTCGAGCTCGGGCCGGGTTTTTTTGCGCCTGGCGTACTTGCCGGTCTTTCCCTGGAATTTAGAAGTTCCCCGCCCCGGTGCTGGAGCTTGCCCGATGGGGGCCTCGAAACCCAGGTCGCCACCGAGCTGCAGGGGCGGCATCTGCTGCTGGGGCTGAGCCTGCTGTGGCGGCATCTGCTGCTGAGGCTGGGCCTGCTGTGCAGGCATCTGCTGCTGGGGAACTTCGGGTGTTACCCCTGGTTGTCCGGTCGGTGCCGCCGCTGCCGGTGGGGCCGCTGCTGGAGGGGCCCCGGCCGGAGGGGCCGGCGTCGGATCAAGGAAGGGATTACCACCGGCCGGGCCGACTATGGTGGCATCACCCATCAGGGCATCGAAATCTTCGTCGAGATCAAAATCGCCAATCGCCTGGTCAAGATCTGCCGGGGTTGCAGCCACCGGAGCCTCGCCTGCGGCTTCACTGGTCTGGAACTGGATCACGAAATTGCCGACCTTCAGCTCGTCGCCGTTTTCGATGGGGCCACTATCGCAGCGCAGGTCGTTGATATAGGTCCCGTTGCGGCTTTTAAGATCCTTGAAGCGGTAAGAATTTCCCCGCTTTTCAATGCGGCAGTGATTCTTGGACACGCTCCTGTCGCGAATACAGACCTGGGCATCGCGGTTGCGGCCGACCAGCAAGACCTCGGCCTCAGTCTGGAGGCTCCAGTCACGTTCGTTGACAGTGTCTTTGAGGATGAGAGTTATCATGAGTTCGACCCATCATAAAACCTCACCCTTGGAGGATGCCAGTTATCCATTGGGTTTTTGCTTGGGAGTTCGTGACAGGATTAGAGGCAATTGCTAAACTGCCACGAACAAACCCCGAATTTTTTTGTTTTTTACCAGGTCGGCTTCATGATTCCAAAGCTTGCCCGCGAGGGTGGGTGTGGATCAGGGTTGCCGGGCGCTTGTTTTTTTTGCAGGTCTTTTACAGGCCTTGTTGCTCTCGGAAGCCCCGAAGACCACGGTAAAAACAAGAAGTGAAGACTGGGAGGGTTTGCTGACCTGTTGAAGCCCGGCCGTTGTACAGCGTGCAAAACCGGCTGCAGCGCTTCAGAAGAGACGGTGTCAAGAGACGGTATCAAGAGACAGTATCAAGAGACGGTGAAGAGAAGGCCCGGCTGAGCGCCCTGTCGCCGGCTGAGGCTCACCCGCGGTCACTATGGGCGAAGGCTCCAGGACGCCGGCACACTTTGTGCGCGGCTCCGGCCAGTCTTCCCGCCTGCAGGTGCCTCGCGCGGTGGTGAGGTGGAGATATTATGAGGAGCAATCTTATGCAAAGGGCTAGAGTCCTGGAGTTTTTGTCCGCCAGGAGGCGGTTTGTCATCATTGTTGCGTTGCTTGCCGTGGTTGTGGTCGCCGCGCTGGCCACGCTTGGCGGGGGCCTTGTCAGCAAGGCGAGTGAAACGGACCTGGTTGTTGTCGAACAGGTCAAGGTGCCGGACTGGCGCGGGCCGTTTCTCCG
>CAZTRG010000352.1:0-7251 GCA_964615885.1 uncultured Planctomycetia bacterium
AGGAGGGTTCCACAGAAAAGGATCGTTACGAAGAGGATCCCATCTGCGAAGCCGCTTCCGCCGCCACTTGGTGTTCTTAATCGCATAGGGTGAATCGTCTCAACTCCCCGCCGCGAGCTTCGGGTAGGCCTTCTTGAGGTCAAGGGTGACGCCGGTTTCCGGCTGCAGTTCGAGCAGCTTCGTGAAGAGCTCTTTCGCCAGCCTGGCGGAGCCCTTCTCCTTGATGATGTCTTTCATCTCCTGCGGGTCCTTCTCCAGGTTGTAGAGTCGCTGGACTCCAATCCCCGGGTAGAGGATGAGCTTGTGGCCCTTGTAGATCACGGCGCGCTGCTTGGCGAGGTAGGCACCGTAGATCGCATCGTAGAAGCCCTTGCTCTCTCCCCTGAGGATCGGCATGAGGCTGTTGAACTGGACGTAACCGGGTTTCTTGATGCCGGCGAGGTCGAGCGTCGTCGCCATGATGTCCTGCAGGTAGACGGGGGTGTCGAGCCGCTTGCCCTTGTCGATGCCGGGGCCGATGACCATCATCGGAACCCGCAGGCTGTGGTCGTACATGTTCTGTTTGCCCAGGAGCCCGTGCTGCCCGACGCCGAGGCCATGGTCGGCGCTGTAGAAGACATAGGTATTGTCCTTCTTGCCGGACTTCTCAAGCACATCGAGGATCCTCCCGACCTGCGTGTCCATGTGGGTGATAATCGCGTAGTACTCCTGCCGGTTCACCTTGACGGCATAGTGGCTACGGGGGAAGGGGGCGAGCTTCTCATCTCGCAGGCCGCGCCCGCAACCCATGCCGGCGTTGTGGGGATACTCCGGTAGAAAGTTCTCAGGCACCTTCACCTTGTCGAGCGGGTAGCGATCAACGTATTCCTTCGGTGACTGGCGCGGATCGTGCGGCGCGTTGAAGGCAATGTACATGAAGAAAGGATTGTCGCGTTTTTCAGCATCGGCAAGAAAATCGATCGCATCGTCGGCGACAATTTCGCTCCAGTGCTTACCACCCTTCCAGAAACCATCGAAGCTCTTGTCCCAGGGCTTCCAGGCATCGGGCTTGCCCTCATGCGGGCGGTTGTAGCCTGCCTTGGTCTGGTTCGGCATGCCGCCACGGATATGGGCGGTGACATCGAAGGCCTTCTCCGCCTTTGCCCTCACATGCCACTTGCCGGGCATGTAGGTCCTGTAGCCGGCCTTCTTGAGATGCTCTGACCAGAAGCGGCCGGCCTCGCGCTCCTGCTCGGAGGACCTGTAGACCTTGAGCGCATTCCAGACAAAGCGCCCGGTGTTGATCATCGTCCGGCTGGCAACACAGACCGCGCCGCTCCACGAGCCCATGTTGTAGGCATGGGTGAAGGTCGTTCCGGAGCTGACAATCCGGTCGAGGTTGGGTGTCTGGATCTCATCGTTGCCGAGAGACTTGATGGTGTCGTAGCACTGGTCATCGGCGAAAATGAACAGAAAATTGGGCTTCGCGGCCGGTTCAGCCATTACCGGCGAACAGAAAACCATAAAAATCAGCGAACCAAGCGATGCAGCTAAAGCCTTTGAAAACATGTCAATCCTCGTGTTTTTCACTATCCAGGACCGGGATGCTCACCCGGAGACACCTTGTAAACCCCTAACCTATCCCCTCCCGGGGTATTCCTGCAAGAATCCTCCCCACAGTCATGCACCACTGCGGGCCATCAGCGGGTATAATCGCGGGAACCCCCACGGGTCGAAAACGAGGAAAAATGGCTGACTACTTAACCGGCGCGCGCTTGAGCGTGCGTGGAATTCTCATCCTGGCATTGTTCAACTTCCTGGCTGCAGGTCTGTGGCAGGCCGTACCTGCCCAGCAGACCGACCAGCCGCAGGGAATCCGCTCCAAGCCGGCCGGCACCCGGGCGCTCACGGGGGTGAAGATCCACATCGCTCCCGGGCGGGTGATCGAGAAGGGCACCGTCCTCATCGATGACGGCAAGATCCTTGCCGTGGGAGAGGATGTCGAGCTGCCCGCCCATGCCACCGAGATCGACCTCTCCGGCAGCACGGTCTACCCTGGCTTCTTCGATGGCTACCAGCCCCTCGACATCGAAAGGGAGGAAGGTGACAGGGGCACCGCCTACTGGAACACAGCGATCCGTCCACAGCTCAAGGTGCTCGACTACATCGCCCGCGATGACGAGCTCAACGACGCGCTGAGAAAACAGGGGATCACCGCCCGCCTGGTGGCTCCCAGGGGAGCGATCCTGCAGGGCCGGAGTGTCCTGCTCAGTACCGCCGACCAGCCCCCCTCCCTCACCCTTCTGCGTGCGGGAGTGAGCCAGCACCTGCGGCTGACAGTACCGCCGGGTGGAGGCCGCGGGAGCTACCCCAACTCCCCCATGGGCTCCGTGGCACTGGCCAGGCAGGCCTTCTACGACGCAAGCTGGTACGGCAAGGCCTGGAACGCCTACAAGGCCGACCCCAGCCTGCAGCGGCCCGAAAAAAACACCGCGCTTGAAGAGCTGAAAGGCTATCCCGGCAGCGGGCGGCTCGTGATCGCCGATGGAATCAACGAGCTCTACAGCCTGCGGGCCGACCGCTTCGCGCGTGAGTTCAACCTCAGGCTTGCCCTGCTGGGCTCCGGCCTCGAGTACCGGCGTCTCGAAGAGCTCCGCAGAACCGGCCGCACCGTCATCCTGCCGCTGAAATTCCCCATGCCGCCGAACGTGGGAACCGCCGAGGTCGCCATGGATGCATCCCTGCGCGAGCTGATGCACTGGGATCTCGCCCCCGAGAACCCGGCCCGGCTCTCCCGCAGCGGAATCCCCATCGCCTTCACCACCCATGGACTCGAAAGCAGCGGAGCCTTTCTCGGCGCCCTGAGAAAAGCCATCTCCAGGGGCCTTTCGAAAATCGATGCGCTCAGGGCCCTGACAACAACCCCGGCAGACCTCTTCGGCGTGTCGGACGAGCTTGGAACGATCGAGAAGGGCAAGCTTGCCAGCATCGTGGTGACCGACGGAGATCTCTTCGAAAAGAAAACCAGGATCACAGAGACCTGGGTCGCCGGCGAGCGCTACCGCATCGTGCTGCCGCCCCTGGAGGACCTGCGGGGACGCTGGGACCTCAGGGTGTCTTCGGCAAAACCCGGCAGGGTACTGATGGAAATCGCCGGCACCCCGGAAAAGCTCAGCGGTCATTTCGAGCTACCGGCCAAAGCAGAAGACAAGCCGGCGGAGAAGAAGAACAGGAAGAAGAAAAAGAAAAAGGACGAGGCAAAAGAAGCCGGGGACAAGGTGCAGAAAAGCACCCTGGCCCATCTCGGGCTGAGCGACGCGCGCTTCAGTTGCGTCTTTTCGGCAAAGGACTTCGGTGGCGAGGGGATCGCCATGCTCTCAGCCGTCCTCCAGCAGGAGAGAGACGGCTCCACCAGCCTGCTTGGAGATGTGACCTGGCCTGATGGCCGGCGAAGCTCGCTGCGCGGAACCCGTGCACCGAAAAATAAAAGCGAAGAGAAAAAAGAACCGGCAAAGAAGAAGGACGGGAAAAAGAAAGAAGCTTCCCGCGCCGCAAGCTACGAGGTGAACTTCCCCCTCGGTGCCTACGGACGCAAGGCCGAACCCTCACAGCCTGCCCTCGTGGTGATTCGCGAAGCCACGGTGTGGAGCTGTACAAAGCGCGGTGTCATCGAGAAAGCTGACGTACTCTTTGGCGCTGGCAAGATCCTTGCCCTCGGCCCGAAGCTCAAGGTCCCTGAAGGCACCATCGTGATCGACGGCAAGGGCAAGCACGTGACCCCGGGGATCATCGACTGCCACTCCCACATCGCCACAGATGGAGGCATCAACGAGAGCGCCCAGGCAGTCACTGCAGAGGTGAGAATCGGTGACTTTATCAACTGCGATGACATCAACATCTACCGCCAGCTGGCCGGCGGCGTCACCACCTCGAACATCCTGCACGGCTCAGCCAACCCCATCGGAGGCCAGAACCAGGTGATCAAGATGCGCTGGGGCGCATCGGATGAAGCCATGAAGTTCCGCGCCGCGCCGCAGGGAATCAAGTTCGCGCTTGGTGAGAACGGCAAACAGAGCAACTGGGGTGACAAGTACACCACCCGCTATCCGCAGACCCGGATGGGTGTCGAGCAGATATTCCGCGACGAGTTCCAGAGCGCCCGCGAGTACCGTAAGCGCTGGGGCGAATGGAACGCAAAGCGCTCAGGGCTGCCGCCGCGGCGCGACCTCGAGCTCGATGCCATCGTCGAGATCCTCCAGGGCCGGCGGCTGGTGCACTGCCACAGCTACCGCCAGGACGAGATCCTCGCCCTCATCCGGGTGCTTGACGACTTCGACATCCGGATCGCCACCTTCCAGCACATCCTCGAGGGCTACAAGGTCGCCGATGCCATGGCAAAGCACGGCGCCATGGGCTCGGCCTTCGCCGACTGGTGGGCCTACAAGTTCGAGGTCTACGATGCGATCCCCTACAACGGCACCCTCATGCACCAGGCCGGGGTCGTTGTCTCCTTCAACTCAGACGACGCCGAGCTCGGACGACGCCTGAACCACGAGGCCGCCAAGGCGACCAAGTACGGCGGCGTACCGGAGGCCGAGGCGCTCAAGTTCGTGACCCTGAACCCCGCCCGGCAGCTGCGAATCGACAAGCGTGTCGGCTCCATCCGCAAGGGGCTCGATGCGGACCTGGTCATCTGGTCAGGACACCCCCTCTCGATCATGAGCCGCTGCGAGCAGACCTGGGTCGATGGCCGGCGCTACTTTGACATCGAGGAAGACAACCAGGCGCGCAGGCAGGTCGATGAGCGTCGAGCGGCGCTCATCCAGAAGGTGCTCGCCTCTGAAGAGAAGATGCTGGCTCCCGGGAAAAAGATCCCCGAGGCCGCCGACCTCTGGCCCAGCGAAGATATCTTCTGCACCCACTCTCATGATGAGGAGGATCGATGAGGCTTTTCGCAGCACTCCTCCTCAGCCTCTCTGCCGCCCTGGCGCCGATGGGAAGCCTTCGCTCTTCCGATGAGATCCCCGGCGCACCGCAGAAGACGCCCATCCTCATCGAGGGTGCGACCATCCACCCGGTCAGCTCCAAATCCTTCACCGGCTCCCTGCTCTTTGACAAGGGCAGGATTGTCGCCCTGGGAAAAGAGGTCAAGGCGCCCGAGGGAACGAAGAAGATCGATGCGAGCGGCAAGCATGTCTTCCCGGGCTTCTTTGACGCATGGTCGCAGATCGGCCTGACCGAGATCAATGCGGTGCGGGCCTCAAGGGACCAGAGCGAAGCAGGCAGCATCAACCCCAACGTCAAGGCGCTCGTGGCCGTCAATCCTGACAGCGAGCTGATCCCCGTGGCGCGAGCCAACGGAATCCTCCTGGTGCTGACCTCGCCATCCGGCGGCCTGGTCTCAGGCCTGACCTCCACCATCCAGCTCGATGGCTGGACCTGGGAGGACATGACCGTCTCGGCCGACAGCGGCCTCTATGTCAACTGGCCGGCCGTGGCACCAGCCAGTGCCTGGATGGTGAAGGGGGCTGCCCGCAAGCAGGTGCAAGGCCGCCAGAAACGCCTCCAGGAACTGAACGACCTCTTCGAATCAGCCCGCGCCTATGCAACCGCCCGCACGGCGCGCGGAGTTGACCAGCCGGTCGATGCGCGGCTGGAGGCGCTGCTGCCTGTCCTGAGCGGCGAACTCCCAGTGATCGCCAGGGCCGAGAGCATCCAGACCATCCAGTCAGCTGTCACCTTCGCCGGCCGCCATGGCCTGCGCCTGATCATCCACGGCGGCCATGACGCTCCCCTCTGCGCGGCCCTCTTGAAAAAGCACAGGATCCCTGTGATCCTGCGCTCGGTCTACCGCCTGCCGAGAAGACGCTCAGAAGCCTATGACAACCGCTACACGCTCCCCAGGCGTCTTCTGGATGCCGGAATCGATTTCGCCATTTCCGCCGGCCCCACGGAAGAGACCGGCCATATCCGCAACCTCCCCTACCATGCCGCCATGGCCGCAGCCTTCGGTCTCCCACCGGAGAAGGCTCTCGAGGCCATCACCCTGGCCCCGGCGCGCATCCTCGGCGTCGCTGAGCGGGTGGGCTCGCTTGAAGAGGGCAAGGATGCCACTCTCTTTATCAGCAACGGGCATATGTTCGAGATCAGCAGCAATGTCGAGCAGGCCTTTATCCAGGGCCGCGAGGTAGACCTCTCCAGTCGCCATACCAGGCTCTGGCGCAAGTACGGCGAAAAATACCGGCGCCAGCGCGAGAACAAATAGCTCCCCACACCACAGACTGCGGTATTGACCTGAACGCAGACAGCGGTGAAAGTGTGGGCCTGCAGGGAAACCACTCTATAGTCTCAACCGGACTGGTCGATGAATCCTTTCACCACCAACAATGCCCGGCTGCTGAGCGACGAGCAGCTGGTCAAGACGCACGAAGCCTCGCTGGAGATCCTCCAGGAGGTCGGCATGGAGGTCCACAACCGGACCGCCAGGGAAGTCTACGCCCGCCACGGCTGTGATGTGGACGAGGAGACCCTCCGGGTCAAGTTCCCCCCTGCCGTGGTCAAGGAGGCCATCGATTCGATCCCGCCGACCTTCACCTTCTACGCCCGCAATCCCGAGTATGACCGCACCGTGCCAGGCGATGGCCCGCTGGTGATGACCGCCAGCTCCGCACCCAGGGTTCTCGATCCGGTTACCCGCCAGGAGCGCTCAGCAACAACCGAGGACATCGCCCGGATCGCCCGGCTGGTCGACCGGCTCGAGGGCATCGACCTGTTCTCCGTCTCGGTCCTCGCCCTCGATGCACCGCCGGGACAGAACTGCCTCTCACGTTTCTACACGGCCCTCAAGCACTGCAGCAAGCCCGTGCGCGGAAGCGGCGAGGTCGGCTCGGGGTCGGTCCGGGAAGAATGTGAGAGCGTCCTGGGTATGGCCTATACGATCGCCGGCGGCGAGGCGGCCTACCGGGATCATCCCTTTATCACCCACCACTACTGCCCGGTGATCTCGCCCCTGAAGATGGACGAGGACTCCACCGAGCTGCTGATGTATTACGCAGAGAAGGAGCTGCCCGCCCATCACTCGATCGTGCCCAACGCGGGGCTCAGCTCTCCACTCACCCTTGCCGGCACCCTCGCCCAGGGAAATGCCGAGTACCTCGGCGCCGCAGCGCTGACCCAGATGGTCAGGCCCGGCACTCCCCTGCTCTACAGCTACCTGCCGACGGTCGGTGACATGCGCTCAGGAGCCTACGCCTCCGGCGGCATCGAGTGCGG
>CAZTRG010000353.1:0-10988 GCA_964615885.1 uncultured Planctomycetia bacterium
CTTGATGGTGGGTGGCCCCCCGGCGAGGGCGAGCAGCACATCTGTATTCTCCAGGAACTCCAGGGCGCCTCCTTCGACACGGTGCCCGAGGTCCCCCTGGTGGGCCACGGTGATCCCCTCCAGCTCAAATTTCACCAGGCAGTTGGGGCCTTCTCCATCATCGGTTTCATAGACCTCGAAAACGGAGAACTCCACACCTTTGCGGGTGAGAGATTTGCCGGCATGTTCAAGGGCATCAATCAGCTCGTAGTCGCCATGGATCGCTGAGAGGTCGGAGTGGTAGCGCTCATTATGGTGGCTGATCGAGACGATGTCGGCCTCTTCGTTGATGGGGAGGTATCCGCCGCAGGCCGGATAGTTGTAGGGGTCGAGGATGATCCTGACCGCTTCTCCCTCCGGATTGACTCCCTCTACCAGGAAGGCGGCATGTCCGAACCAGGTGATTTTCATTTCTTTTCAGCTCCGGCCGTTTTTCTTCTTCAATAACAACACTCCGGCGGCACATTAAGAGGCCCCCGGGTGTTTTTTTTCAAGCAGAAGTCTACTATTCTTTTCCCTGCCCATGAAGTACAGACAACTCGGCCGTACCGGCCTGCAGGTTTCAGCTCTCAGTTTCGGGGCCTCTTCTCTTGGAGGGGTCTTTCGCGATATCGATGAAGCCGAGGGTGTTCGAACTGTTCATGTCGCATTGGACGAGGGCATCAACTTCATCGATGTGGCGCCCTATTACGGTGAGACCAGGGCGGAAACCGTACTCGGCAAGAGCCTGAGGGGGATTGCCAGGGACCGCTATTACCTTGCGACAAAGGTCGGCCGCTATGGGGCGCGGGAGTTCGACTTCTCCGCAGAGCGGGTGGCAGCGTCGGTGGATGAGAGTCTCGGGCGCCTGGGAGTCGACCACATCGACCTGATCCAGGTTCACGATATCGAATTCGTTTCCCTCGATACCGTCATCGAGGAGACCCTGCCTGCCCTGCGGCAGCTCCAGCAGGCCGGGAAGGTCTCTCACGTGGGTATCACGGGGCTCCCGGTGGGGGCCTTCCTGAAGGTGGCGGAGAGGGCCGAGGTTGACACCGTGTTGTCCTATTCGCGGTATTGCCTCAATGACACCTCCCTGCTTGGGGTCCTGCCGGGTCTCCAGGAGAGGGGGATCGGGGTTCTTACCGCCTCACCGCTCTCGATGGGGCTCTTGTCTCAACGCGGGCCGCCCCAGTGGCATCCTGCGCCGGAGGAATTGAAGAGAGCCTGCGCCGGGGCGGCGGAGCATTGCGCCCGCCGGGGAGCGGATCTCGCGAAGCTGGCAGTCCAGTTCGCCGTGGGAGAGGAGCGCCTGGCCAGCTGTATCGTCGGCAGCGCCGACCCGGAAAACATCCGCCGCAATTGCAGGTGGATCGAGGAGCCTCTCGATGAGGAGCTCCTGGCTGAGGTCCTGGGGATTCTCGAGCCCGTCAAGGATCTCTGCTGGTACGAGGGGCTGCCCGAGAACAGCGATTGAATCAGGCCGGCTGCAGGATTCGCAGGGTCGCTCCCGCCACAAGATCGGTGACTCTCTCCCGGTAGGCTGCCATGTGCTCGGCCTCGAGGTGGGCCTCGAGGGCTGCGGTTCCTGACCACTTCTCCACGATGGTTACAGTATTGTTTCGCAGGGGAGCCTGCCGGTCGATGCCGGTGTCGGCATCGATCGTTGCCCCGTATTCGATGCAACCCTGCTCCTGGAGGACCAGCGGCACCACCTTGTTGAATTCCTCCAGGAAGTCTTCCCGGTGGCCTTCGTTGATTTCAATCTCAGCTATCACGTGGATCATTTTCTGTCTCCGGTTGGTCTGGAAGGTTTTTTTTTCGCCAGGGGAGCTCCGGGAATACGAAGATGAAGCTCAGGATGAGGGCTGTGAAAAAGCAGGAATAGATGATCTTGAAGGTACCTGGCTCCAGCTGAAAGAACATGATCTTGTGGATCCAGTACTGCATGAAGGTCTGGTCTTCATAGACGATCTGCCCTCCGAGTTTTCTCAGCTGGATTTCCCAGGTCGTCAGGGGGCAGACGACACCGAAGAGAGCCTCCAGCAGGACGACCGCCATCGCCAGGATGTGGGCCGCACGGAAGTAGAAGTTCCTGACGAATTTCCAGCGCAGGAAGTAACCAAGCCAGGTCAGGAGCAGGCCGATCACCACGAAGGAGACAAAGGTGAAATGGATGACCAATACGAGGTCCGCAAGCATCCTGTAGGTACCGGGGGATGTCATCTCTTGAGTGCTCCTGCCATTGGGCAGTCCTGGTTTTCTTTACACGGTTATCCAAGGGGCCGTGCCGAGATCACGTAATCGTACCCGAATCGTATTCCCCGGTGAACTTCGTAGAAGGCGAGGGCCTTCTCGCGCAGCCTGTCGATGCGGCTGCGCAGGCCACTGACAAGGTCCTGGTTCTCGATGAATTCCAGTTTTCGGCGGCAGACATCGAGCTGTTCGTTGATGAACTTGCTGCCGTAAATGATCGGAAATCGTTTTTCTTCTTCGACGGAAAAGCCGGAACTCTCCAGCTGGCCGATGACCCAATCGGCCGGGTATTCCCTGTGGCAGCGGTGGCCGGCGTGGAGAATGCAGGCATCGCGAAGGTTGGCAATTTCCAGCACAAGCCGCCCACCCGCGTTATCTCCAGCTCCGTGGTAGGGTTCCAGGCCTGCGAGATAGAGGCAGCTTCCCACGTGCGGTCGAAGCCTGCGCAGAAACCTGTACTGGAAGTAGGGGGAGAAGCGGTCCATCGAGCCAATGAGGTAATCTGCCAGCACCACGTCGAAGACCTCTCCCTGCAGCAGCAGCGGATCGCTCCAGTTTCCTGCGATGACGCGGTCGCCTTCCCGTCGTGAATCACTGAATTCATTCTCAACCCTGCGGGCGCGCTGCGGGTCGGCGGTGATGGCTGTCCAGCTCAGGGTGTCGAGGCTGGTGATCCAGCGCAGGGAGGCCTTTCCGGTGCCTGCATCCAGGAGGCGGCCCCAGGGTTTATTCCCCTGGATCAACTCGATATGTTTGAAGAGTGCATCGGTGGTCATTGTTTTTATCCCCTGGCTGCCTCCAGCCGGTCAACTTCTTCGCAGGTGGGCAGAGAAGGCTGAGCGCCCAGCCGGGTTACGGCAAGGGCACCTGCGGCTATGGCCCGCTCCGTTGATCTTCTGATGCCTGCACCGCGACAGTATTCAAGTGCCAGCGCCGCGGTGAAGCTGTCGCCAGCCGCGGTGGTATCGATCACCTCTACCTCGTGGGCATCGATGATCGTGTAGTTGCCGTTTTCCCTGAAGAGAGCGCCGCGGTCGCCGAGCTTGAGAACCACCTCTTCAGCGCCCGTGCTCTCCTGGAGCAGTGCAGCCGCCTGGCTGGCGGAGTCCTGGTCCCGGGGGCAGATGCCGGTCAGCGTTTCTGTTTCGCTTTCGTTCGGCGAAAGGATGGTCACGCCGCGGAGCTTCTCAAGTGGCAGTTTCCTGGAGGGGCCTGCATCGAGAATCACAGGGATGCCGCGGGCCGCAGCGCTGGAGATGGCGTGGTAAACCGTCTCCAGGGGTATTTCCAGTTGCAGCAGTATCGCATCGAAGGGGGTTTCTCCTTCCAGGCTTGCGTCTACATGGGCAGGTTCGATCGCATCGTTAGCCCCTCCAATCAGCACGATTCGATTTTCGCCTTCCCGGTCGACGATGATCGTTGCATTGCCCGTCGGAAGCGATGGATCGGTTCTTATGTTTTGAGTATCTACTCCGTTTTCAGTCAGCTTAGCGGTGAGCTCCTCTCCCCAGGCGTCAGCTCCGCCACTGCCCAGCAGGCTCACCCCTGCCCCGAGCCGTGCAAGGGCCACCGCCTGGTTGCCACCCTTGCCTCCGGGTATCAGGCTGAGGTCACTTCCGAGGACAGTCTCCCCGGGCGCAGGAAATTTTTCAGCCTGGAGCACAAGGTCCATGTTGATGCTGCCGATCACGAGGATCTGCGGCTCTTTGTCCATCTCAGCCTCCCGGGTGGGTTTCCAAGCGGCAGCTTCCTCCTTCGGATCCTGCCGGCCCCAGATGTTAAAGACCCTCCCCTGCGGGAACAAGCGAAAGAATGCAGAACCGTATTCTTACTAAGGGCAGGAAAAGTCAGCGGGTTTACCTCCAGAAACGGTATTCTTAAGAGAACAGGGGAGCCGAATATGCGAATTGACCAGCGAAGAGTTCTGATTCTGATCCGGGGTGTTCTGCCGGCTCTCTTCTCCTGCGCGGTTTTTTGCGGCCGCCTCGAGGCTGCAGATACGGTCAGCAAAACAGCCCTGCGCAAGGCTGTGAGCAAGGGTGCCGAATTAATCGTCGGTATGCAGGAGAGCCTTGGTTCGGACCGCGCGCTTAGCAGCGAATGGCCCTACGAGGGTGTCTACCGGGTCAGGAGTCCGCGAAGCAGGAAGGGGATCATCCCGCATGGTTACCGGGTTGGGGGAACAGCCATCTGCTCCAGCGCCTTGTTGAAAACCCCGGCCTACCGATCCTCAAAAGCTACCCAGGCAGCGGTCAGGCGGGGCCGTGATTTTATCGTCGCCTCTCTGAAGGATCCCCTCCTGTCGGCCAGCTTCAAAGGCAGCTACGATGTGCGCGGCTGGGGCCATGCCTATGCCCTGCAATTCCTGCTCGAGGCCCGTGCCAGCGGGAAGCTGGGGAAAAAACGCGCCTACGATGAGCATATCCGGTGGCTTGTTGCTGCCCTTGAGGAAACCGAGATACCGCGGTCGGGAGGTTGGAATTATTCGCGCCGGGGTGGTGTCCTGCGGGCCTCACCCCCCTCGACCTTCATGACCGCAGCCACTCTCCAGGCTCTCTTCCTCGCCTCAGCCAATGGATTCAAGGTCGACCCCGGCGTGGTTGACCGGGCTCTTGATTCTATCGAGGAGGCCCGTCTAGACTCAGGGGCTTTCCAGTACTCGACCTTTCCCGGCTCGAAAAACGGGCGGGGATTCGAAGACGTGCCGGGAGCTGTCGGTAGGATGCCGCTGTGCGAGGTGACTCTCTACCTTGCCGGCCGGGGGAAGGTCGAGCGGATCCGCTCAAGCCTGGAGGGCTTCTTCGAACACTGGGGAGAGCTGGAGAAGCGCCGCAAGAAAACCGGGACGCATGAGCCCCCATACATGATCGCGCCCTATTACTTTTTCTTTGCCCATTATTACGCAGCCCAGGCGATCGAATTTCTTCCCTCAAAGCTCAGGCTTTCATACCGCCAGCGCCTCTACAAACTGCTCTGGAAGATCCGGGAAGAGGATGGGGGCTGGAATGACAGGGTCTTCCCCCGCAGCAAGAGCTACGGTACTGCGATGACGATTCTTTCCCTCCTGCAGCCCGGTCTCGACAAACCCCCGGCCTGGAAGAAGAAATAAGCATCCAGCGATCAGCTGGCCCGCTCGGTACTGGTGGCCGCATCGTTGCAGGCATCCGGCAAATAACTGCCATCTTCGATGTCTGGCTGCTATTGTTGTATTAAGGTGAAAGTGTCGGGCTGGCCTGTGTCCTGGTTCTGTTTTGAATGAAGACAGGCCACAAAGGCAGGGTTTCCAGGTAGTTGGGGGAGAGGCTTCAAGATGTTCCTATTAGTTCGCAAAGTTATTTTGCCGGCGCTGGTTGTATTCCTTGGTGCGGTCACTTCTGTCGACGCCCAGGAGCTCATCATCAGCGAGCTCATGGCGGTCAACAACGGCACCATCGAGGATGAAGATGGCAACACTCCGGACTGGGTCGAGATTTTCAATGCGGGAGATACCGCACAGAATCTTTCAGGTTACTTCCTGACCGACGACCCCCTGGTTCCCGAAAAATGGCGTTTTCCGAGTGTTTCCATCGCTCCCGGTGGTTTCCTCCTGGTCTTTGCCTCTGACAAGGACCGCCGCGTGGCCGGCTCAGAGCTGCATGCAAATTTCAAGCTAAGCTCTTCAGGTGAATTTCTCGGGCTGATCGCTCCGGATGGAGAGACGATCGTTGCCCAGGTTGCACCTTTCCCGGCGCTCATAGCGGGTTTCTCCTACGGGATCTCGCAAAATGCCCGGCAGATCGGCCTGGTCGGTTCGGGGGTTCCAGCCAGGGCGCTGGTTCCCTCCAATGGCAACCTCGCAATGACCTGGATGGAGCCAGGCTTTGACGACTCAGACTGGCTCTCCGGCGCGACAGGAGTTGGCTATGACCGCAACGCCACCTACAGGGAGCTGATCAACCTCGATGTCGAGGACCAGATGCGCGGCGAGAACCTGGCCTGCTTTTTCCGGATCCCGTTTTCGCTGGAGGATGGGGTCAGCGTCAGTGGTCTCCTCCTGAGGATGAAATACGATGATGGTTTCATCGCCTTTATCAACGGGCAGCGAATCGCCGGGGCTAATGCCCCTGAGGGCAACGGCAGCTGGAATATCGGCGCCACCTCGCTTCACGATGACGGGGAGGCTGTTGAGTTCGAGGATTTCACCGTGGCAGGCGGCGCGAATTTTCTCAGGGATGGTGAAAACGTATTGGCGATTATCGGCTTGAACGACAACCTCGGCAGTTCGGATTTCGTGATCCTGCCTGAGCTGGTCGGCTTTGATGCCGGCGAGGTGAACCCCGATGAGATGCTGTATTTCCCCCAGCCGACTCCCGGCTCGGCAAATCTTCCCGGCGTCAATGGCATCACCCTGCCTCCCACGGTGACTCCTTCAAGTGGTGTTATCAGCGGAAACACCCAGATGGTGATCACCTCCGATTCACCCACCGCGGTGATTCGCTATACCCGTGATGGCTCGCTTCCCACCTCGGCCTCGACACGTTATTCAGGGCCTGTAAGCATCAACTCCAGCACCCGCATCAGGGCCAGGGTCTTCGAGCCGAATGGGTCGGTCAGCCCGACCGTCAGCCGCAGCTATATCATGCTGGCGAGCAATGTCAGGGATTTCAGCTCCACCCTTCCGGTCGTGGTGATCGACAGCTTCGGTGGCGGGGGCGTTCCGAGCAACTCCTTCGAGGGAGCCTTCATGGCGATCTACGAGCCGGTTGGCGGCAGAACATCTTTTACCAACGAGGCCACCCTCGCGAATGCGATCGGGATCAAGACCCGCGGCTCTTCCACCGGCGGCAGGGACAAGGCCAGCTATGGACTGGAGTTCTGGGACGAGAACAACGAAGACAGGGACCTCGCCCCCCTGGGAATGCCGGAGGAGTCCGACTGGGTTCTCTACGGCGCCTACAATTTTGACCGGGCCCACCTGAGAAACCCGCTGATCTACGAGCTCAGCCGCCAGAGTGGCCGCTGGGCGGCGCGAACCCGTTTCTGCGAGGTGTATTTCAATACCGGTGGCGGCACCCTCTCGAGTTCGCACTACAGGGGGATCTACAGCATCATGGAGAAGATCAAACGCGGCGAAGACCGGGTTGATATCCGTGAGCTTTCCTCCGGACATACCAGCGAACCGGAAATCACCGGTGGTTATATGCTGAAGATCGACCGGGCCGATCCCGGAGCTGGCGGCTTCAGCGCCGCCGGGCGGTCGATTCGCTGGGTGGAGCCGAAGGAAGATGATGTTCCCTCTGTGCAGGCCACCTGGATTCGCAATTACTTTAACGATTTCGGCAATGCCCTCAACGGCGCGAACTTTCGCGATCCGGTGAGGGGCTACGCTCCCTACATCGACAAGCTCTCGTGGGCCGACCACCACATGCTGAATGTTCTCGCCAAGAATGTCGATGCCCTGCGCCTGAGCACCTATTTTTACAAGGATCGCAACGGCCCGATCGAGTTCGGGCCAATCTGGGACTTTGACCGCTCGATGAATTCCACCGACGGCCGGGATGACAACCCCCGTACCTGGAACGGAACGGGAGATGGAACTGATTTCTTCAACTACCCCAGGTGGGGAAGGCTCTATGACGACCCAGAATTCATGCAGCTCTACAGGGACCGCTGGCACGAGCTTCGCCAGGGGCCGCTCTCCAGCAGCAACATCCAGAACGTCATCGACAGCATGGCTGATGAGATCCGGGAGGCGCAGCCGCGTGACTCCTCCAAGTGGGGGAGGATCTCTGCCAGCGGCTGGCGAACCGAGATCAGCAACCTGCGGTCCTGGCTGACTACAAGGGCCGGCTGGATGGACAGCCAGTTTCGCCTGCCGCCGACCTTCACTCCCGCGCCCGGACCTGTCACCCCGGGTTTCCAGTTTACCCTCAGGGGCTCGGGCGGCTCGATCTACTACACCCTCGATGGCAGCGATCCCAGGGCACCCGGCGGGGCAACCTCTGCTTCTGCGACCCGCTACAGCCGGGCGGTAAGCCTCACTGAAACGGCCAGGGTGGTTGCGCGGGTGCGGGTCAGCTCAACGGACTGGAGCCCGCCTGTTGCGGGTACCTTTTACACAGAGCTTCCAGGGATCGTGATCACTGAACTCATGTTCCACCCGGAGAGTCCGCCCGCCGGAAGTGAATTCAGTGACGAAGATTTTGAATTTATTGAGCTCTTGAATGTCGGTAATGAGCCGCTTCCCCTGGCTGGTATTCGCCTCAAGGGTGGCATTGATTTCACCTTCCCTGATACAGGCAATCCTGTGCTTGGCCCCGGTGAATATGTTCTTGTCGTTAACAATGTCGAGGCCTTCGCCTCGCGCTACAACCTGGACCTGGTATTCGTCGCCGGTGAGTTCACCGGCCGGCTGGAGAATGCCGGTGAGGAGCTCATCCTGGAGGGCGCACTCGGTGAGCCCATCCACCAGTTCACCTACAGTGATTCCTGGTATGCAGACACAGATGGCGGTGGGCTCAGCCTGGTGATCCGGGACCCGCTCGGTGATCCCGGGCAATGGGCTGTCCAGCCCGGCTGGGATGGAAGCACCGTTCTGGGAGGCTCACCCGGCTTCAGCGATGAGGGCTTCCCTGCCCTCGGCGGCCGCCAGCGCCCGGGTGACAGCAACCAGGACGGCGTGATTGACATCTCCGACGGATTCTCCATGGTGAGCCGCCTCTTTGCCGCTGACAACGCGCCGCTTCCCTGCGAAGGCCCTATGCAGGCTGGCGGTAACCTTGCAGTGCTGGATGTCAACGAGGACACCAACTTTGACCTCTCCGATGCGATCCACCTGCTGGCCTATATGTTCCAGGGTGGTCCCGCTCCCGCGCTTGGAGAGCAGTGTGTGAGGCTCAAGGGCTGCAACAACAACTGCTCACGCTGACCGGGCAGGTTTTTCTTCAGCACTGGCTCAGAAGAAGGTTCGCTCGATGAACCAGTAGAGCCCGAGCGCTGAGACGGCGATCGACAGCGCCACCGAGATTGTCCTGAAGTTGCTGCGCGGTTTGAGGAGTATCCAGATGACCGGCAGAACCAGGCCGGCGATCCCGAGCTGGCCGAGCTCCACTCCCAGGTTGAAAAGCAGGACACTCCAGCCATCCCCGACGCCCAGGTCCCTGAGGATGGATGCAAACCCAAGCCCGTGCACGAGGCCGAAGGCAAAGGTCAGCGCCCAGCGGTACCGAGCTTTTTTTACCAGGATGTTCTCGATTCCCACGTAGGCGATCGACAGGGCGATGAGCGGCTCGACAAGGTCCGAGGACAGGCGTATGACATCATAGGTCGCAAGCACAAGGGTGATCGAGTGGGCGATGGTGAAGGAGGTGATGATCAGCGCTGCCTCGCGCCAGCCGATGCCGATGATCAGCAGGGCAAAGAGAAAGAGAAGGTGGTCGTAGCCGGTCAGGATGTGCTCAACCCCGAGAACAAGGAACTCCAGCCGGCTTCCAGGGATCTCTGAGTCAAAGACGCGGTCGCGCTCGGTGAGAGTGACGGTTGGAGGGACCTCGGCCTGGTTCAGTGTTTCGAGATCGACAAGCTGGCGATGGCCCCCTGGCAGCTGATCGAAAATACTCGAGGTCAGGGTGATGTGTTTTCCTCCAGGCCCCGGATAGGAAACCAGCAGGATGACGTTGTCCTTGTCATCGGCTGAGACCTTCTCGCAGCTCCCGACGAGGATGGCGCCGTCGATACGCAGCTCGATGCTCCTGGCCGGCAGCTTTTCCAGGTCGGGCCGTGCATCTTCGAGTTCCTGTGGGGAGACCCTTCCATCACGGTCGGCATCCATCGGAGAGATGATCTCGGCATCAAAGCGCGAAAGTGTCAGCACCAGCTCAAACCTTCCGCCTGGTTTTTCAGCCAGCTCGATGCCGCTGATCCCCGGCGGATGGGCACTGGCGCTGGGTGTGACCAGCAGGGCCAGGAGGAGAAGGGGTAAGGAATCCCGGTAGCGTTTCACTGGCAGGCTCAGGGGCTCTTGAGATTCTTGTCGGCGAAGTCGAGGTAGGCCTTCCAGTCGAAGGCCGTGACATCGTGCTTGCCGGTTCGAATGTGGTAGCCGATGCGGCCCATCGAGGGCTTGTCAACAGCGGGCATCTTCGTGGCGGGCAAACCCTCGGTTCCCAGCAGGCGGTAGACCGGATCGGCGTGTTTTGCAGAGAGGTATTCGCCCCGGGGGTCCGCCCAGCGGTCACCCGCCGCACTGGCGACATAGACTGGTCTTGGGGCCATGAGGGCGATGAGCATGTGCTGGTCGACCGGGAGGTCACCCTCGCGGCCGTTGTACTTGTTGAAGTTGTCGCAGAACCAGTGTGGAAAGCTGGTGTTGATGCGCTTGACTGTTTCACCGAAAGCCCTGCGGTTCAGCGCCGCGCCTCCACAGCCCGAATTATTTGAGATAACCAGGGCGAAGCGTTCGTCCTCGGCTCCTGCCCAGAGCGAGGTTTTTCCGAGCCGGGAGTGGCCGATGACGGAAACGCGCTTGTGGTCGATCTCGTCGATCGTCTCGAAATAGTCCAGTGCCCGGCTCAGGCCCCAGGTCCAGGCCGCGCTCGAGCCCCAGCCATCGGCAGGGATCTTGTTGGCCGGGCCGTAGACCTTGTGGATGCCTTTTGTGAAGGCAGTGCGTTTGTCATCCGGTTCGATATCTCCGTACCAGATCGTGGCAAGAGCGTAGCCGCGTTCAACGATCA
>CAZTRG010000354.1:0-7302 GCA_964615885.1 uncultured Planctomycetia bacterium
AGCTCGGTGAGCGGCAGCTCCATCGAGGGTGTCGAGGTCGAAGGCGGTATCCTGCAGATCGCCCTGCTGCCCTGCGGCGACCCTGAATGCCCCGGCGGCGTCAACGGCGACGCCCTCGTCTCGGCGATCGAGATCCTGCCCGAGGAGCTGGTCCTGCCACCGGACGAGATCTGCGACAACGGTATCGATGACGACCGCGACGGGCGGGCGGACTGCGATGACACCGACTGCTCCGAGACAGCGCAATGCCAGGAACCGGCCGGACCGACCTTCGTGCGCGGCGACACCAACTCCGACGGCAGCATCAACCTGACCGACGGCGTCGTGCCGCTGCTTTACCTGTTCTCAGGCGGCGCGGAGCCGGCCTGCCTCGATGCGACCGACACCAACGACACCGGCACGGTTGAGATCACCGATGCGATTGTCATCTTCAGCTGGCTGTTCTCAGGCGGCGCCGCTCCGGCGGAGCCCTCTCCGCTGAGCCCCGGCTATTCAGCCGAGGAGTGCGGCGAGGACCTGAGCGAGGATGGGCTCGACTGCGGCCGGCCATCGCCTGTATGTAATTGAGCCTGTCACGGCTGGTACGAATCAACCTATTGCTACGGAGGCCTGGAATGAAAAAGCTTCTCACGCCGCTTCTGCTCTTCGCTGCCATCGGCCTCTGCGGCTCCGTCCATGCCGGGATCATCAGCATCAGCATGACCGACCCCAGCGGCGAGTTCGACCTGGGGCCGGGTGATCGGGCCGGTGTTGTTCCCAGCGTAAACTGGAACAACGTTCCCTATGCTCCGAACCAGAACGGCCGCACCACCATCGGTCAGGTCATCTTCGACTCCGACGGCGAGGAGACCCCGTTGGGTCTCACCTACCGGGCCTGGGACGGCAGGAACAGCGGCTCGGTCATCGGAAACGATCCGAACGCCAGGATGATGAAAGGCAAGGGACCCTCTCCCTTTAACTCCAGCAGCGACCCGCACACCTACGCGGCGATCGAGCTCACCGGCTGCAACGCGGCGGCCGGGGCGGTCTACGACGTCTACGTCTACATCAACGAGGGAATCGGCTTCACCACCGGCAGCTACGGCACCATGTACCTCAGCGGGGCGGGAACCTTTGGCAGCGGCGGCCCTCCCTCCGGGGCATCGGTCGTGGCGCGAAGCGGCTACCGCACCCTCAACTCGAACTGGACCGGCACCGGCGGGGTTCCTGTCTACGATGCAAGACGGGGCTTTATCCGCAGCAACGGGGGCACGGCAGGCAACTACGTGCTCTTTGAGAACATCACCCTCGACACCCTGACCATCACCCCCTGGATGGCGAATGACCGGTCGAACTTCCACGGCGTCGGCATGACAGGCATCCAGCTCGTCCCCGTAGGTGGCGAGATCTGCGGCAACAATGCCGACGATGATGGCGATGGCGCCGTCGACTGCGAAGACAGCGACTGCCCCCCCTGCCCCGAGATCTGCGATAACGGCGAAGATGACGACGGCGATGGTGACACCGACTGCGACGACAGCGACTGCAACGAGGTCGAAAGCTGCCAGGTGGAGCGCTTCGTTCGCGGCGATGCCAATGGCGATGCGGAGGTCAATATTTCCGATGCCAGCTTCACCCTGCGCTACCTGTTCCAGGGCGGCAGCGTACCGGGCTGCTTCCTTGCTGTCGATGCCAACGGCGACGGCCAGGTCGACATCTCCGATGCGGCCTTTACCCTGGGCTTCCTGTTCCTCGGCGCCCGGCGACCACCGGAACCCTACCCCGGCTGCGGTACAGCGGCCGGCGAGGAAAAACTCAGCTGCGAAGCCTCGCCAGTCGGCTGCCAGTAACGCCGCAAGGGATAAGAACAGGGTAATCTCAACTCTTGTTGGAGTTACCCCGTTTCTTGCTGTTACAATGCTGGCGGTCTCGAAAGACGCCCCCCATGCTGCGCAATGCGCCGCAATGGGTTGGATTCTTAATTCATTCATCTGCTTTTACCCGTTTCGGGCAACCCGCCCAAAACAAGGAGGGTCTCAATGCGTCACCTTGCTGTTTTCTCACTACTGTTTTCACTTGGCCTCCTGGCCACGACCCAAACCGCCGCCCAGGACTTCGAGCTGCCGATCAGGATCAATATGGGAGGACGAGAGGTCGTCGATAGCAACGGCAACGTCTGGCTCGGAGATGAAGGGGTCAACCAGGACCCTCTCGATATCCGGCCCAACGACATCGGTGGTGGACAGGCCATCGTCAACTGGTCAGCTGCTGTAATACCCGACAGCGTCACCGCCCTGGGCTTTGACGGAAACAACCCTGAAGACCTGCAGATCTTCAAGGACATCCGCTGGGACAATGCCGGCGAGGTGCCCGACTGGTACATGGAGATCCCGGTACCCAACACAAGCTACACAGTTAACTTTTACCTGGTCGACGCCGGCGATGGCCGCCACTACAGCTTTGAGATCGAAGGCGAAATCGTAGAGGAAGATGTCCACCAGCTCGCCTTCCCCGTAGGAGAAGGCTGGGTCCCCGGCCCCAACGTTGCCGGCCGGTATTCCTACGAGGTCTTTGTAACTGACGGAGCCCTCTCTATCGGCATACTCCCCGGTTTCGGCCTCCCCGGCGCTGCCGACCCCAACCCCATCCTCCAGGGCCTTGAGATTATCCCGAACGACCCCGATTTTGATCCCTGTGAAGACGCCGCCTTCGGCGTCTGTGCAACGGGGATCCAGTGCGAAACTCCCGGGCCCGATCTTGGCGAAAACGTCGCCCTTGGCGGCTTCGCGACGCAGTCCTCCGAAGGCTGGGGAGGCACCCCCGACCGCGCCATCGACGGCAACACCAACGGCATCTGGGGAGCGGGAACAACCACCCACACCAACGGAGCACCCTCCTGGTGGGAGGTCGATCTCCAGAACAGCTTTGACATTGGAACGATCAGGCTGTGGAACCGGATGGACTGCTGCAGCGAGCGGCTGACCAATTTCACCGTCACCATTCTTGACTTCGAGCGCGAGGTGGCCTGGGAGGAGTCCTTCCTCACCGCCGGCGAGCGAATCAATGGCCCCAACTTCACGATTGATGGCATCGAGGTCGAGGGACAGTTTATACGCATCTCGATGCCGGGAGCCTTCCTGAGCCTCGCCGAGGTACAGGTCTATTCAGAGACTGTCGCAGAAGACTGGGAGCCCACAACCCAGGTCAGCTGGGACCCTCCTTTCTGCGCAGAACCCCTGGGCTACGAGGTCTACCGCAACGACGAGCTCATCATGGAGCTCCCCGGCGATGCCACCGGCTTCGAACACTCCCCGGACCGGCGCCAGACCAACTACAGGATCGAAACGCTCGCCG
Source organism: uncultured Planctomycetia bacterium (assembly GCA_964615885.1). GTDB lineage: Bacteria > Planctomycetota > UBA8108 > UBA8108 > UBA8108 > UBA8108. The sequence goes on from CAZTRG010000354.1 coordinate 3,334, forward strand.
CCGACGGACAGCAATGCAACAGCCCGATGACCTGTACCGCGGTCAACAACTCGCTGCCCTTCGAGGCCCCATTCAGGATCAACATGGGCGGGCCGGAATTTACCGACTCCAATGGCGACCTGTGGCTGGGAGACATGGGCGGCGACCCGCTCAACATCAGGCCCAATGACACCGGCGGCAGCAACGAGATCCTCGCCTGGTCCAGCCCGACCCAGGAGAGCGTCGAGGCGCTTGGCTTCGAGGCCGAAGATATGGATCTCTTCAGAAGCATCCGCTGGGACAACGCCGCCGATGGTGTTGCCAACGAATGGCAGATGGAGATCCCGATTGCAGATGGACTCTACGAGATCTACTTCTACCTCTGCGACGGCGGCGACAACCGCCACTACAAGATTGCTCTTGAAGGCACCATCGTCGAAGAGGACGTTCACCAGCTTGCCTTCCCGACCGGGCCCGGCATCGTGGCGGGGCCCAACCAGGTCGGCATGTATTCCTTCCTGGCAGAGGTCAATGACGGCGCCCTCTCCATCGGGATGATCGGCTGCTTTGACTGTCCCGGCGTGACCGACTCGAACCCGATCCTGCAGGCGCTGCAGGTGCTGCCAGCCGACCCCAACGCCGACCCCTGCCAGAACATTGCGTTCCAGGGCCGTTGCGCCACCGGGCTCATATGCGAAGAGGCCGGCGGCGAGGCTGCCATCTCCTGGGAAGCCCCAGGCTGCTTCCAGCCGGTGGGCTACGAGGTCTGGCGCAACGACGAGCTCATTCTCGAGCTCGCGGGTGATGAAACCCGTTTTGAAGACATTATCGACAGCCGCAACTCGATCTACCGGATCGAGACGATCGCACCCGCCGGGGTGGAGACCTGCCCCCCGATGTTCTGCACCCTGGGAGAATCGGTTGCCTTTGAGGTCCCCCTGCGGATCAACTTCTCCGGGCCCGAGGTCGTTGACGAATTCGGCAACGTCTGGCTGGGAGACCAGGTCGGGGTGGGCGACGAGCTGAACATTCGCCCCATCGACGCCCAGGGAACCAACACGATCCTCAACTGGTGCGTCGCCAACCCCAAGAGCGTCGCGGCGCTCGGCTACGACCCCCTCGGCCCGATGACCTCGGTCCTCTCGAGTATCCGCTGGGATCCCGACAGTCTGAACACGCCTTTCGATATTGAGCTGGCGATTCCCGATGGTGAATACACGGTGAACCTGTTCTTCATCGAGTGCTGCTGTCCCCAGCGCCACTTCTCGGTCTCGCTCGAAGACGAGCTCGTCTACGAGGACGTCCACCAGGGCGACTACGACCCCGGGCCGGCCATCAACGGCGGCATCGGGCGGTATTCTTTCCAGAATGTCGAGGTCCTTGACGGCTCGCTCTCGATTCGCCTCACCGGCCTGGCCGGTGCCGGCGACGTCAACGCCCTCATCAGCGCTCTGGAGATCCTCCCGGCCGACTTCGACCCCTGCGATAATCCGGAATTTGCCGGCTGCGCCTCGGGAATCAGGTGTGAAATGACCGAACCCGACCTCGGCGAGAACCACGCCCTCGGCGGGATCGCCACGCAGTCCTCTGAGGGCTGGGGCGGCAATCCCATGCGCGCCATCGATGGCAACACCAACGGACAATGGGGCGCAGGAACAACCACCCACACCGACCAGATCGATGGAACCCCCTCCTGGTGGGAGGTCGATCTCCAGGACGTATTTGACATCAACACGGTCGTGCTGTGGAACCGGATGGACTGCTGCTCCGAACGCCTGACCAACTTCACTGTCTCGATCATCGACGATGGTGGCGGAATCGCCTGGGAAGAAACCTTCCTCTCCGATGGCAGCATGATCAACGGCCCCAGCTTCACGATCGAGGACATCGCCACCGAGGGGCGCTTCCTGCGCATCTCCATCCCCGGGGCCTACCTGAGCCTCGCCGAGGTACAGATCTTTTCCGGTGGCCGCGATGAGGACTGGGAATCTGTTGCCCAGGTCTCCTGGAATCCGCCGACCTGCTTCGATCCGCTTGGATACGAGGTCTACCGGAACGACGAGCTGATCCTCGAGCTGCCCGCTGACGCAGCCGCCTTCGAGCACACCCCCGACCGTCGCTCGACCCAGTACCGGATCGAGACCATTGTTCCCAATGGTGTCGATGAGTGCCCGGCGATGACCTGCTCCGCAAGCAACACCTCGATCCCCTTCGATGTCCCCCTGCGAATCAATTTCGCCGGGCCTGAGGTCGTCGATGACGAAGGCAATGTCTGGCTCGGAGATGAAAACAGCCCGGCCGACCTCCTCGGCATCCGCCCCAATGACGTCAACGGGGCGAACCATATTGCCAACTGGTGTGCCCCGGACATCCTGAGCCTCGAGGAGCTCGGCTTCGACCCCTTCGGGCCGATGGCCTCGGCCCTCTCGAGTATCCGCTGGGACTCTGACAGCCTCAACTCTCCCTTCGAACTCGAACTGGCAGTTCCCGAGGGCGAATACACGGTGAACCTCTTCTTCATCGAGTGTTGCTGTCCCAACCGCCACTACTCGATTTCAATCGAGGGCGAGCTCGTCTGGGAAGATGTCCACCAGGGCGACTTCTCACCCGGCCCCAATGTCGCCGGCGGTATCGGCTTCTACTCCTTCGAAGGAGTCGAGGTCTTCGACGAGGGACTCACGATCACCCTCACCGGGATCCCGGGCGGTGACGTCAACGCACTGATTACAGCGCTCGAGGTCATCCCCGAGGACATCGTCGTTCGGCCGGAGAACTGCACCAACGGCATCGACGATGACCGCGATGGAAGCACCGACTGCGACGATACTGACTGCGCCGATGTGGTCGCCTGTATCCCCGCAGAGATCTGTGACAACGGCATCGACGACGACCGTGACGGCCGCGCTGACTGCGACGATACTGACTGCGCCGAGGCCGCCAACTGCGAGGTTGTTGGCCCCCGCTTTGTCCGTGGCGACACGAACTCCGACGGCAGCATCAACCTGACCGACGGAGTCATTCCGCTCTTGTACCTGTTCTCCGGTGGCGCACCCCCGGCCTGTCTCGACTCCGCCGACACCAACGACACCGGCAGCATCGAGATCACCGATGCGATCATCGTCTTCGGCTGGCTGTTCTCCGGTGGAGCCCCTCCCGCGGAGCCGTCTCCGCTGAGCCCGGGCTACTCCCGCAAGGAGTGCGCGGTCGACCCGACCGATGACGGTATCGGCTGTGACCGGGTGGCCCCCACCTGTAACTGACCGGGAGGCCCTGTAAGCTGAAGAAACGGGCGCCCCCTCGCCGAACGCGGGGGAGGCGCCCGTTTCTTTTTCAGCCCTGGCGAAGAACAGAAACAGGCACGCCACGAGGTTAAAAACCGCCCGCGAGAAAGGATAGACCTACTTTCCTTAGGTTTCTTATATTTTCTGGTACCATGGAACCTGGTCCTGAAAGGAGCTGTCCGCCTGTTTCACCCCCGTGGTTAATTGACCCCGGACCTCTCCTCCTTAAATTAGGAGATTCTCATGCGTCACCTGGCTGTTGTTTCACTGTTGTTTTCGCTTTGCCTGCTGGCTCTCACCCGGGCTCCCGCGCAGGAGTTCGAGCTGCCGGTCAGAATCAACTGCGGCGGGCGCTCGGTCATCGACTCTAACGGCAACACCTGGCTCGCCGACCAGGGGGTCAACGTCGACCCTCTCAACATCCGCCCCAACGATATCGGTGGTGGACAGGCGATCGTCAACTGGTCGGCCGCCGTAGTGCCCGCCAGCGTCACCGCCCTGGGCTTTGATGGGAACAACCCCGAAGACCTGCAGATCTTCAAGGACATCCGCTGGGACAATGCCGGAGAGGTACCCGACTGGTACATGGAGATCCCCCTTCCTGACGGATTCTACACGGTCAACTTCTACCTGGTTGACGCCGGCGATGGCCGCCACTACCAGATCGAGCTCGAAGGCGAGATCGTCGCCGAAGACGTTCACCAGCTCG
>CAZTRG010000355.1:0-4747 GCA_964615885.1 uncultured Planctomycetia bacterium
GAGTTTGATCCTGTCGATATCATCCACGAAGAAGGTGAGGGCATCGCCATGTCGCGCTGGATCTTTTCCAGTGCGGGCAAGCTGGCGCCGGTCTGGAAGTGGAATGCCTTTGCGAAGCTCGATACCGGCGGTGGAGAGGTGAGGGAGCCGCGGGGTTCCTGGACCTCCGGAGCACGCCACCAGGATCGCTTCAAGGGAGAGGCTCCCCGGCGTCCTCTCGTGGTCTTTCGCGATGGGCAGGTCTACGGTGAGCTGAACGGAACAACCGACCTCTTTCGCAGGGACTTTGATGCTGAGAGCGTTAAGAAGTTCGACAACAAGTGGATCACCGGCTGGAAGGCCGGCAGTGATGCAAGAGCCGGCAAGAAACCCTTCAGGACCAACCGGGTTGCAGCAGGATCTGAATGGATTGTCGATGTCTTTACTCCCGCCTCCAAAAAGAAGAAGAAGGTGAAGTACGGCACCCAGCTCTACAACGCCATCCATGCCCTGGCGCTGGCCGGCAACGGCCGCCTCTACGCTGTTCACAAGGACGGCCGCCTGAAGGTTCTGGATACTGAGAAGGGCACCGTTGTTGCCAGTCGCAAGGTTCCCGCTCCCATGTGGGATGGCCTTGCCATTGCTGCCGGGAAGGTCTTTCTCAGCACCCTCTCGGGCGAGGTTCTCTGTCTCGGTAAGGCGGAGAAATAGACCTCAGCCCTGCTTCTTTTTCTGCGGCTGTTTCCCCGGAGAAGGGTTCGTGGGGGGGCGCTTCCTGCGAAGCCGGTCAAAGCGACTCCGGATCTCTGCCAGTGTTCCAATGGTCAGGAACACCTCGTAATCGACAGCGAGTCCTTTCTGCAGGGAGAACCTCCGCAGGGGGGCCACGTAGGAACAGGCTGAGCCGCCCGGGCCTGTTTTGCCATCTCCCTTGAAACGGTAGCAGGTAAAGATTTCTGTTCCCGGGGTGAAGATGCCGATTCCCCAGTCCTTGTCGTCAAGGTAGGCGACCCAGCTCTCCGTGGCCTTGCCACGCTCGTTCGGCCAGCCGGGAACCCGGCGCTTCAGCTTGCCGTCTTCTGAATAGACCAGGTTGGGAAGCTCTGCATCGGCGAAAACAGCCGGCATCTCCTGGTCATGGACGGACGACTGGTCCTTGCCGGTATAGTCCATGCGGAAGCGGATCCGCGCCAGGGGGCCCTCGAGCGAGATCGTGGTGCCCATCAGGGCCTCCGGGCAGGCGATGCCGCTGGCCCAGCTGAGCGGCTCGACCCGGGCCGTGATGGTTTTCGTCTCCCGGTCCCTCTTGAAACTCAGCAGTCGGGATCGTTTCCCCTTTGCGTGGCCACCCTGGACGGGGTTGTAGACCCAGGGCTTGCCGTTCCACCTGGATCCATCGGGCCGGCCGTAGTAGGACTGCTGGATAAAGCGGCCCTCGTCGTAGTTGTTCAGGAGGTTGCGTCTGGTTTTGCTCTGGGCGAAATAGCCGATACAGGCACCCCGCGATTTGTCCACACCGATACGAACGATTCCGTTATCAAGGTATTCCCATTGCTGGCGGGGCTTTGCTTTTTTCTCCTGGTCGAGTGCGAGGGATCTGTCGGAAGGGAGTGCGGCCAGCAGCAGGGATACCGGCAGGAGGAAGAGCACCCTGTTAGTCATCCGACAAGCTCGTCGATGACCTGGCCGCCGAACTGGCTCAACTGCTTGTAGCGGCCGCCGTGGAAGTAGGTGAGCCTGTTGTCATCGAGCCCGAGCAGGTGCAGGAGGGTGACATGGACGTCGCGGATCGGGTGGACGACCTCGGCGGCAGTGCTGCCGAGCTCATCGGTGGCCCCGACGGTGCCAGGGCTGGTGCCGCCTCCGGCGAAGAACATCGCCATGGCCTCTGCATTGTGGTCGCGGCCGAGGGCCAGCTCTCCGCCGCGGCGGTTGTTATCCGGGGTGCGGCCGAACTCGCCGGTCCACATCACCAGGGTGTCGTCAAGCAGGTCGCGCTGGCGCAGGTCCCTGATGAGAGCCGCGATGGGTTTGTCGACTGAGTAGATCCTCTTCTGGTGAGCTCTTTTGATGAAGTCATGCGAGTCCCATCCACCTGAGAAGATCTGGATGAAACGCACACCCTTCTCGACCAGGCGCCGTGCCAGCAGGCACTTGCGGCCGAATGGCTCCGTTTCCTTGTCGTCGAGGCCGTAGAGCTCCCTGGTCTTCTTTGATTCTTTTTCGATGTCGAGGATCCCGGGGACCTCCATCTGCATCCGGTAGGCCAGCTCGTAGTTCTCCATGCGGGCGGCGAGGTCCCGGTGCTGGGGATGCTCCTTGAGGTGGGCCAGGTTGAGCTTCTTCAGGATGTCCAGGTTGCGGCGCTGGTGCTGGCGGCTTTTCCAGGCCGGTGGGGCCAGGTCGAGTATGGGCGAGCCTTCCGAGCGCAGCTGGGTGCCCTGGTAATGGGCCGGCAGGAAGCCGTTGCTCCAGTTGCCGCTGCCGCCCTGGGGGGCAGCGAGCTCCGTCATGACCACGTAGCCCGGCAGGTCCTGGTTGAGAGATCCGAGCCCGTAGCCTGCCCAGGCGCCGACGGCAGGGTCGCCACCGAAGCGGTTACCTGTGTTCATATGGTAGAGAGCTGTGGGGTGGCTGACCGATTCCGCCTGGCAGCCATGAAAGACACAGAGCTCGTCGGCAACGGCGGGGTCTGCGAGGTGGCGGAAATGCTCCGACATCGAGATTCCGTTTTTGCCGACCTTGCGGAACTTGTAGGGACTCTTGACATAGAAGCGTGAGCCGTTGCCCATGCCGGAGATCCTGTCATCCGCGTTGAAAAAACTCTTCATGTGCAGACCATCGAGCTTAGGCTTCGGATCAAAGGTGTCGATATGGCTGGGGCCGCCCTCCATGAACAGCATGATGACAGCCTTGGCCTTCGCCTCGTGGTGGGGCTTGCGCGGCGCCAGCGGGCTGGTGACTCCCTCCCGGGCAATGAGGTCTGAGAATGCTACAGATCCGAGCGAGGCTCCCAGGCCGTAGAGGAAATCACGGCGCCTGAGGCCTGAGCTGTGGAGATGAGGGCTGTTGGATTCAGTAGACATAGATGAATTCATTGGAGTTGATCAGCAGGAGGCAGATGTCGGCAAGGGCACGGGTAGAGGGGGCTGCATCCGCCCCGGTCTTGTCATAGGTATAGCGGGTATAGTGGCTGAGGCTCTCGGTGTATTCAAAGGGATCGCCCGTAAACTCTTCAACGAGTGAGCGGCGGATCTCGGTGGGATAAACCACCTTCCCGGGCCTGACTCCTTCGTGGTACCGGAGCATTTCCCGGTAGTGTTCATGGAGCGTGTCGAGCTCTGCCTTCCGGGCATGGCGCCCGAAGGCCAGGCGGATGGCTGTGGCCAGCTGTTGCTGAGGTTGCTTCTTCTCTTTCTGCAGCCTCAGGGCCATGGCTATTGACCGCTGGGTCGCCCCGGAGCTGTTCAGCAGGGTGAAGGCCTGCGGAGTGACTGCGGCTGAGTCGCGGGCCTCGCAGGACTCTGCCGAACCCGGCTTGTTGAAGACCTCCATCAGGGGGTCGCGCAATCCACGGGTCCGGTAGGCGTAGATCGATCGGCGGTTTCGTTCTGAGGGCACAGGAGATGCCTGGTAGGCAGGCGCGAGGGAGAACTGGATCATGCGCGGCGACAGGGCCACCTCCATGTTGATTTCCGGGAAGACCGGCAGCCCGCCCCGGGTGCGGTTGAGCTCACCGGATACAGCCAGCATCGAATCGCGTAATTCCTCCGCAGAAAGCCGCCGCGGCTCGAAGACTGCCAGCAGCCGGTTGCCGGGATCTTTTTCCCGAAGCAGGTCGACCTGGGGATGCCGGCTCAGCTGGCGGTAGACCCTGGACATCATGATCAGCCGATGCAGCTTCTTGAAGGACCCGCCGCTGTCACGGAACCTGCGGGCCAGCCAGTCAAGAAGCTCCGGATGCGCTGGTTTTTTCCCGGTGGCTCCCAGGTTGTTGGGATTGCCTGCCAGGCCGCGGCCGAAATGGTAGCTCCAGACCCGGTTGACCACTGTTCGCCACGCCAGGGCGTTCCCGGGATGGACAATCCAGCGTGCAAGCGGCAGCCTGCGCCCCTTGATGGAGCCCGGCAGGCCGAAGGGATCTTTTTCAGTCCCCGAAGGGGGCTTGATGCCCAGGGCGCTCAAGACACCCGGTGTTACAGGCTCTCCTTGAGAATAGACCGAGCCCCCGGTGTAGATGTGGTTCACCGGGAGGGTCTTTGACTTCTTCAGCTCGGCTCCCTTCTTCGGGTTCGGTATCCGCAGCCTGGCTGATTTCTGGTGCAGATCGCCGCCGTAGTAGACGCTCTGGGCAAGAGCCTCGTAGCGCTCCAGCCGGCGGGTCCAGATCCGCACATCCTGTTCCCGTACCTTGAGACGCCCCTCCTCCTCAGTGCTCAGCCCGACAAAGCGCGGCGGCTTGTCATCGACCTTCGTTCCCCGTCGCACGTTAAAGGGCCTGTACTCCGCCGAGCGGTTGCGGTCTGCATACCATTTTTTCGCCGCCTCCTCGCGCTTGAGGTAGAGGGCATCGAGCTTCTTACGGGCAAATCCCAGCAGCTCTTCCACCCGCTCTCGATTGACCGGAAAGTCATCGCGGTTTTCCTTCTTGAGAAAGCGAGCCCGCCGTTCGGCCGGTTGCGTGGTGGCGAGGGCCGCATAGATCCTGTAAAAATCCTTCGTGGGGACAGGGTCGAATTTATGATCGTGGCACTTTGCACAGCGAAGC
>CAZTRG010000356.1:0-2804 GCA_964615885.1 uncultured Planctomycetia bacterium
ACGAGGCGGGATAGTCGACCAGTTTCATGGCCTTCGGATTTTTTGGGAAACCGGTCATGTCCACCGCGAAGTAGCCGTCGTTGATGCTGTCCTCCCGCTCGTCGAGCAGCACCATCGCCTCGGACGGCGACGGGCCGACGATCTGGTGCTGCTTCACGACCACCCGATACGGGCCGCTGTCCGGCTGGCGCGACCCCATGCCGGCGCCACCCCAACCGGGGCCGCCCATCCAGCATTGCATCGACATGCTCCGCACGCGGGGATAGACCTTGCCCTGCCATTTGCCAGTGGTCGTGTCGGCCGGGCAACGCCAAATCTCGGTGGAGTTGCCGCAATACTCCCAGAGCGGGCTGGTCTTGATGGCGATCTCCGGAAGCACGTCGTCCGCGCCGCTCGACGGCAGGTCGAGCCAGCCGAACACCCAGCGCGGCCCGGCCCAGCGGCGGCCCGTTCGCATCCCCTCCTTCGCCGACACCAGGCCGTCGTCGTTGTCCCCGGCGTACATGCGCCAAGCCAGCATCAACTGCTTGGAGTTGTTCATGCAGGCGATGCCGTGCGCCTTGGTCTTGGCCTTGGCCAGAGCCGGCAATAGCAACCCGGCAAGGATCGCGATGATCGCAATGACCACCAGCAGTTCAATCAACGTGAACGCCCGGCTGGGAGTGGGTTCCGTTGGGTGTTCCATGCGGAGAAGGCTGCACTCCGCCAATTGAACCGTCAACGCCCGATTCGACGCTTGGCCAAGCGGTAAATCACAGTTTCCAGCCGTTGCGGTATTCGCCCCGGACATAGTGGTTGGCCTTTTCGCTGTTGGTCGAGCGCAGTTCCTTGGCATCCCACTGCACCGGGTCGCCGGCGCGGATGGCGAGGTTGCCCAGCAGCACCATCTCGGTGAACGGCCCGGCGATCTCGAACCGGCTCATCGGCGCGTGGCCGTTGCCGGTGGCGGCGTTGACCCACTCGGCGTAGTTGTCTTTCGTGCGCGGCAGCGTCTTCGGGGTCTTGGCCTCGATCTGTTTGACCTCGTCCGCATCACGGCCGGTGATCATCCATTTGGTGGAGCGGCGGTTGAAAAACATCCGCCCCTTGTCGCCGATCAAGACCGTACCAAAGGAGCCTTTGCCCCTGGCGTTGCTGACCATGTTGACACCGCCGGTGGTCTCAAGCGACGGAGCGTTCTGAACTCCGTTTTTCTTGCCGTCGTACCAAACGAGTTTCACCGGTGGACGGCTCCCGCGGTAGCCGAACTGGTATTCGATCACCGCCCAGTTCGGGGCGCTCTCGGCGGTGTTCCCGCCGTGCCGGGCGCTGACGCTCGTCGGGGAGCCGAGTTCGAGGCTCCACCACGCCATGTCCATGATGTGACAGGCCATGTCGCCCAGTGCCCCGGTGCCGAACTCCCACCAGCCACGCCACGAAAACGGAACATATCCCTTGCCGTACGGGCGGTGCGGCGCCGGGCCAAGCCATAAGTCCCAGTCCAGCCCGTTGGGCACGTCGGCCCTGGCCGGGCGCGCCTTCATGCCTTGCGGCCATATTGGGCGGTTGGTCCAGATGTGTGCCTCGGTGATGTTGCCGATGATCCCGGCACGAACCAACTCGACCGCCCGTCGAATCGGCTCGCCGGAGTGCGCCTGGTTGCCCATCTGCGTGACAACGCCGGTGCGCTTGGCCAAACGGGCCAGGTAGCGCGCCTCGTAAACGTCATGAGTCAGCGGCTTTTGGGTGTAGCAATGCTTGCCCATCTTCATCGCCATCGAGGTAGCCACGGCATGGGTGTGATCCGGCGTCGAGATGGTGCAGGCGTCGATGCTCTTGCCCATCTTTTCTAGCATCACGCGAAAGTCGGGAAAGCGTCTGGCCTTCGGATGCGCCTTGAACATCCCGGCGGCGCGGGACTCGTCCACATCGCACAAAGCGACGATGTCCGCCCCGGCCGCGGCGGCCCCGGAGACATCTCCGCGGCCCTTGCCCCCTGCCCCGATGCCGGCGACCGCCAAGCGGCTGTTCGCACCGAACACCCGGCCCGGCACCACTTGAAAGCCAAACGCGGCCGCCGCGCTCCCGCCGATAAACCGGCGGCGCGTCATTCCTGTCTTATCCTGTTTGTTTTTCCTCATCAAATCGTCATCAATGCAGTGCCGCCCGGAATTCCAGTCCATCGACGATCCGGCCTTCGGCTTCATTCAATTCCGACAACCGCCCGTACACGTAATCCTTCTCGAAATACTCCAGCGCCATCCCAACAAAAATATGCCCGTGCCGTGCCTCGGACACCCAAAGCTCGTGATAAAACTGCTGCAACTTTTCGTCCTCAACGAGCGCCTCGGAGACGAGCCGAAATCTCTCCGCGCCCCGGCACTCGATGAGCGACGCCAGCAGCAACCGGTCGAGAAACCGCCGCTCCGTATCGCTGTGCAGCAGCTTCATCAACGCCGTGATGTACGGATCTTTCTGGATATCCTTGAGCAACGGAATACCGCGGCGCCGCATCACCTCGTACACCTGCTGGAAATGCTCCAGTTCCTCCACACCCGTGGCGATCAATTCCGGGATGATCTCGAGCCGGTTTGGGTACTTGGCCACGAGACTCATCGCCAGCGCCGACGCCTTGCGTTCGCAGTCAGCGTGATCCTGGAGAAACGCCGGCAAATCGGCTGTGACGGCATCGACCCATCCCGGCTTGGTGGCCACGCTCAGTTCGAGGGATAACTTCATCGGCGGCAGCCAAAATACCAGCTTGGCCAAGTGCTTGGCAACGCACCTCGCCATTTCGCACTCCTCTTGGTCAAGTGCTTGGTTTA
>CAZTRG010000357.1:0-19441 GCA_964615885.1 uncultured Planctomycetia bacterium
GCCATCACAGGGTTGGGCAGCAGGCACTGCCCGCGCTTGGCAAGGGCCTGGGTGATAGCGACAAGCCCGCGCCCATCAGGCGGCCGGGGAGGAAAGCTCAGCTCTCGCCAGGTCCACTCTCCATCGGTTTCCTTGCCCTCGCTGACTGTAAACTCATCATCACCGGAGCTGATGATCAGCTCACCGTAATCTGGGAGATAGACACCGCCATGAAGCAGCTTGCCGGCCTTCATGTAGCCGATCGAGACTCCCCAGTTCGGCAGGAAATGGGCAAAGGGTGCGGTTCCATCGATGGGGTCGACCACCCAGGCCTCTGACTCGAGGGCAGCGGTGACGTAGTCCTCTCCTTTGCGGTTGATGGTTTCTTCGCCGATGATGTAGCGACCCGCCGCCTCATCCTCCAGGGCCTCTGTAAAATAGGCCTCGATCTCGATATCCGCCTGGGTGACCAGGGAATGGTCGCTCTTGATCTCCAGGGTGAGCTTCTTGCGGGCCTCCCGCGCCATGTCCCCGGCACGGATCAGCAGCTCGACAATCCGGTCTTTATCCCATCCCATGATTTCCTGTTCTCAGCTCAGCTGGCTGCATCTTCGTAGAGGTTCGCGAATTTCTCTTCAATCCGGCGCCTGACCAGTTTACCCGAAGGACCGATTCCGCCACATTCTTTAAGGCTCTTGCTGCTGACAATCCAGGGCCCGATGTGTTCATCAACCGGCCGCCCGGAATTATACTCCCGCACCAGGCTGCCGAGGTATTCGGAACTCTCCGCAGAGTGCTCAAGCCCCTCCCTGAGAAAATAGACACACCCAAGACGTGGCCTGGCATCGCCGATCACCACCGCCTCCTCCAGCAGGTTCCGGTCATTGAGGTCAGCCGCCTTGAGCTCATCTTCCATGGGAACAGGCAGGTAATTCAGGCCGTTGTCGGTGGTGATCCTGTCAGACACCTTGCCGAAGACCTTCAGCCGCCCCCGCTTGTCGAAGGCCGCCCTGTCACCTGTCTTCACCACGCCTTCAAAAGGAGCCAGGGTTCCATCCGGCTCAACGTATCCGCGGGCGATCTGCGTCCCCTCTACAATCAACTCCTCGCCATCGATCTTTGCCTGGATCCCGGGGAAGAGCTCGCCACAGGTCCCAAACGCTCCATTGCGCCGGTCAGCCAGGCGGGAGACCGTGACCGGGCCGGTGGTCTCCGTCATTCCCCAGCCCTGCAGGACCCGGATCCCCATCACCTCGAAAAAGGCCATCGCCTGCAGGTTTGGGCGGGCCCCGCCCAGCACCATAAACTCCGGGGAGCCCAACCTCCGGCGGACCATGCTGCCGAAGACCAGCCTCGCCAGGAGGATAAAGGGAAGCCCCAGCCAGCCGCGCAGGCGGCCGGCCTCCCGGTCGATCACTCCTTCTTCAGCCCTTCGGCAGATCCTCTTCAGGCAGGCCCGGGCACCGAGAGGAATACGGGCCAGCTTTTTCAGCTCCGGGGGAACCTTGCCCTGGCTGAAATCGGTACAGAGGCGGTCATAGAAGCCGCTGCGGATCCGGTTGATCACGATCGGCACGAGGATGATGGCGTTGACCTTGCCGGTCCTCTCCTGCGGCAAGCGGGCCAGGTATTGAACATCAGAGAGAAGCACCCGCCGGGGCTTCAGGGCAATGAAAGCCGTCATGACCACGAAGGCAAAGATGTGGCTGGCCGACAGGGGACAGTGTGCAACCATCCCCTCGCAGAGGAAATCCAGGTCGCGAATATTCTCGATGGCGGCGTCCATGTTCGAGAGGCTGATCTCGGTACACTTCGCCATGCCCCCGGAGGTTCCGGAGGTGAAGATCCAGGCAACGGGGTGGTCCCCATCCAGGCCGGCTGGGAAGCTCCCGGCTGGATCGGGATTCTCCTCCCCTTGCGGGATGCTCTCCGGATCGAGGGAGATATTGACGATCTTGTCGACACTTCCAGACCAGGCAGAGGTCCGCTCCAGGAACCCATCGCCAACCGCCAGCATTCGCACACCATAGCGCTCCAGGTAGCTTAGCTGGGTGGGGCCATCCCAGTTGGGATAGAGCGGAACAACCGTCAGGCCCCTTGAGATCGCTGCAAACATGGCTACGAGGAACTCGATGGTCTCCTCGCTGCGGAACAGGAGACCGATGCGCTGGTGCTCACCCCTGTCGGGCAGGAGCTCACGATAGCCCCTGGCTGCATCGAAAACATCGCCGCCGGTAGCCTCGGAGATGACCTTCCCCCTGCGGTCATAGGATTCGAGCTTCATCTCAAATCCCGGCAGGCTCTCGAAAAGGTTCTTCAGGACACTCAAGGAACTGGCTTCTCCCGGGCGCATGCGATGTTGCAGACGCCCGATCTTAGCCAAAGCTGCCGGGGGAACAAAGGATATTGAAAGCCGGCCGGCTCAGAGGTCGACGTCGTCGGCTTCGTCCGCCTTCTCCATGACGAACTTGTAGCGGGCGGCGGCATCTTTTCCCATGAGGTCGCTGACAACCTGCTCGGTTTCCAGTGGGTCCTCGATAAACACCCTCTGCAGGCTTCGACTCTCAGGAGACATGGCGGTCTCCTTGAGCTGGGCGGGGCTCATCTCTCCGAGTCCCTTGAAGCGAGTGACTGCATCCTCGCTGACGCCACCCTGGAAGCCATCGATGATTTCTGCCTTCTGCTCATCGGACCAGGCCCAGTACTTCTTGCCCCGATGGTCAATCCTGTAGAGCGGCGGCATCCCCAGGTAGATATAGCCCTCCTTGATCAGCTCCGGCAGGTAGCGGTAAAAGAAGGTCAGCAGGAGGGTCATGATGTGGTGCCCGTCTGAGTCGGCATCCGTGAGGATGATGATCTTGTGGTAGCGCAGCTGCGAGATATTGAAGCTGGCGCCCATGCCGCAACCGAGAGCGGAGAGCATGTCGGAGAGCTCCTTGTTGGCCATCACCTTGGAGAGGCTCGCCTGCTCGGTATTGAGCACCTTGCCGCGAAGCGGGAGGATGGCCTGGGTCTTTCGCTCACGAGCCTGTTTGGCAGAGCCCCCGGCAGAATCTCCCTCAACGATAAAGAGCTCACTTTTAGCCGGCCGCGTGCTCTCGCAATCGGCAAGCTTGCCCGGCAGGTTCAGCCTGTGAGAGACGGCGGTCTTGCGCTTGACCTGGAGGACTGCATCCCGCGAGGCCCTTCGAGCCTTGGACGCAAGGACGGCCCGAGCCACGACAGCCTTGGCCGTGGTCGGATTTGAATTAAAGTAGAGCTCCAGGTTCGTCCCCACCACGCTCGCCACCTGGGCACTGACCTCCGGGTTGTTGAGCTTCTCCTTGGTCTGGCCCTGGAACTGGGGATCAAGATGGTAAACCGACAGGACCGCACTCAATCCCTCGCGCAGGTCATCCGGGGTCAGGCGAACGCCCCTGGGCTGCAGCTCGTGAATATCGATATAGTTCCTCACAGCCCGGACAACCCCTGTCCTGATCCCCTGCTCATGCGTTCCGCCATCGCGGGTATAGACTCCGTTCACATAGGAGCGGAGGTACTCACCCGGCTCATCAGTCCATTGCAGGGCAACCTCCATCCGAGGCTCCTTCTCACTGGTCTGGTAGAACATAAAGTCATGCGTCGGCTTGAAGCCCCGCTCCTTGACGAGCTTCTCGAGGTAGGCCTTGATCCCCTCCTCGAACTCGAAGGTTTCCGAGCTGCCCTTGGCCCGGTCCCGGTAGACAATCTTGAGCCCCTTGTGCAGGTAGGCTCGCGCCTCGAGGGTCTCACGAATCCTCTTGGTGTCGAACCTGGTGGACCGGAAAATATCAGGGTCGGGCTTGAAGTGGATTGTCGTCCCGCGCCCCTTGACCTTCCTGACAAGCTTCATGTCCGCCTTGGGCTTGCCCCGCGCATAGCGCTGTTCATATTCCTTGCCCTGGCGTTTCACCCGCGCGGTCATCTCCTTGCTCAGGGCGTTGACAACCGACGAGCCCACGCCGTGCAGTCCACCAGAGTGAATATAGTTGCCCGAATCAAACTTCCCACCGGCGTGAAGAGTCGTCAGGATCGTCTCGAGGGCCGGCCGCTTGGTCTCAGGGTGCTTGTCGACAGGAATACCCCGGCCATTGTCGCTGACCTCGATTCCGGAAGAGTCCTTGTCGAGGACAACCTCGACGGTGGTGGCGTGCCCGTTGATGACCTCGTCGATCGCATTGTCGACAATCTCCCAGACCAGGTGATGAAGACCATTCTTGTCGACGCCGCCGATGTACATGGCGGGACGCATGCGCACCGGCTCAAGGCCCTTGAGTACGCTGATATCCTTTGCGCTATAGGCTCCCTTGCCGGAGGACTTGCCCCGGGCTTTTTTCCCGGCAGGCTTTTTTTTCGCCTTAGCCGTGGCCTTCTTCTTTCGCGCCTTCTTTTTACCGCGCGTAGCTGCTGGTGCCATTCTCTTCCTCTGCCGCCCGGCAGTTCCTTATTTCTTTCGCTTCTTCTTTGAAGTCTTCCTGCGCTTTTTGCCTCCGGACCTGGAGGCCGCCTTGACAGCTTTCTTCTTCGCCGGCTTCTTCGCCTTTTTCTTTGCCCGCTTCTTCGCCGAGCTTTTAGCCCCCGCAGAATCCCCGTTCTCATCAAATACAGGAATCTCATGCTCGCCGATTGCCGCACCGGAGAGCCCACCCCGCTTGATCACCTCGATCCCCTTGCCGCCTCGGCCGGAGACCTTGTACTTCCTGGTCGTTATATCAATCTTCGCCCCCTTGGTGGTAAACACCCTCAGGCGGTCACTGGGCCGGTTGCTGATGCCGCTTGCAATCAGCCGGTCGTTGGCACCCAGCTTGAGTCCGAGCACGCCCCGTCCCGGGCCGGTCAGGAACTTAACATCTTTTGACCTGAAGAGCGTGACCCTGCCCTCCTGGCTGGCCACCATCGCCACCTCTTTCTTGCCCTGTACAACATGAATTCCCACCACCTCCTCCTCGCCCCGCACCCGCATGAACTTCCTGCCCGTACGGGTAGATGGCTCGGTGAAGGCAGCGAGTGAACAGCGCAGGGCATAGCCCCCGGAGCTTACAGCAAGAAGGTGGTTGAGGGGTGGCTTCCCGGAGGTGTCCTCGGCGGAGCCGACATCCGTCAGGAACCTCGAGTCAAGTGACATCGCTCCGATAGCCCGCTCTCCATCACGGAACTTGAAGATCCCCTGCACCGGGTCCCCGTAGCCGGTAGAGGCCGGCAGGTCGTTGATCCGGATCGTGTAGGCTGAGCCGAGATTGCTGAAGAATACAACGAGGTCGCGGGTGTTGCCCCCCACCACCGACAAGAGCTCATCTCCCTGGCGGAGCCTGACCTTCTCAAGGTCGGTGATCCGCCCCATGCGCTTCACCCAGCCATCTCGAGAGAGCAGGACAATCGCATCTTCGTTGACGATGAAGGCCTCTTCGCTGTACTCGGTTTCACGAGCCCCCTTGCCGCCGATCTTTGTACGGCGGTCATCGGTGAAGCTCTTGCGCGCCTCGGCAATCTCTTTACGAACGATGGTCCATAGCCGGGCATCGCTCCTGAGAATCTTCTCGATCTCCCGGGCACGTTTCCTCTTGTCGCGCAGCTCATCGAGGATGGCCTTGATCTCAAGCTTGGCAAGCTTGTAGAGCCGCAGGTCAAGGATGGCATTTACCTGGATGTCATCGAGCCGGAACCTCTTCTTGAGCTTCTTCGCCGCATCCTCCCGTCCATTGGAGTTACGGATGATCTTGATGGCGGTATCGAGAGCATTGAAGATTTTCTTGAAGCCCTCGAGGATGTGAATGCGCTCCTTCAGCAGGCGCAGCTCATGCTCGAGACGGCGGACCACGACCTTGTAGCGGAAGCGGATAAAGTGAAGAAGAACCTGCCGCAGGTCGAGCCGGGCCGGCTTGCAGCGGTCCGGGTCATCTTCTGATGACGGGACCAGGCAGGTCAGGTTGACATTGAAGTTGTTCTGCAGGTTGGTGTTCTTGAACAGGTAGGCCATCACCACGTCGTGATCGGCATTCTGCTTCATCTCCAGGACGATACGAATATCCGTGGTCGACTCATCCCTGACATCGTTGATCTGGGGAATCTTGCGGGCACCGATCAGCTCCCCGATCGACCGCACCAGGACATCCTTCTGGACCATGTAGGGTATCGAGGTGATGACGATCCTCGGCCGGCGCGAGCCGCCCTCGACCTTGTACTCACCACGCACCTTCACCGAGCCATGGCCATCGCGGTAGATCTGGCTGATCTCCCGGCGGGTATTGAGGATCTGCCCACCGGTGGGGAAATCGGGTCCCTTGATGAACTTGAGGAGGTCATTAACCTTCAGCCGCCGCTTACGCACCAGCGCCTCGCAGGCCTCGGCAACCTCCGCAAGGTTGTGCGGAGGTATGTTTGTCGCCAGCCCCACGGCGATACCCGTCGCTCCATTGACCAGCAGGTTCGGTATCCGGGAAGGAAGAACAATCGGCTCACGGGTCTTGCCGTCGTAGTTCGGCCGGAAATCCACAGTCTCCTTGGGCAGCTCCTCCAGGAGCTCGATGGCCAGCTTCTGCAGGCGGGCCTCGGTGTAGCGGTAGGCCGCGGCAGAGTCTCCATCGATGGAGCCGAAGTTGCCGTGGCCATCGACCAGCGGGTAGCGCAGGCTGAAATCCTGGGCCATACGCACCAGCGCCTCGTAAACCGAGCTGTCCCCATGAGGGTGAAACTTACCCAGCACGTCCCCGACGATTCGCGCACACTTCAGCGGCTTGGTCGAGGGGCCCAGCCGCAGCTCGTTGCGCATGGTATAGAGAATACGCCGCTGCACAGGCTTCAGGCCATCCCGGACATCGGGAAGAGCCCGGGAGGTGATCACGCTCATGGCGTAGTTGAGGTAACGACGCCGAGTGGTGACATGCAGGGGCACATCCACGATCGGGATCAGCGGCTCATTCTTCGAGCCGGCCGGGGATCTCTTCTTCTTTTTCTTCTTAGCCATTTCTGCCAGGAAGCATCGAAACCAGCTCGAGGTTCAACACGGGACCGGACACCCGGCCGCCGGAAAAACACCCGCAGCGCATCCGCGATTTCTGCTCAGCCCGGCTCAATAAGCTCCTCTGGAGCCGGGCATCTGTAAACAGTTGCTGATTTATATATCACCCACCCCCCCCAAAGCAACTTGGAGGACGAAAATTGCGGAGCGCAATCTCTCCCTTGAGCCGAAAACCTGCAGGATTGCGTGGTTCTCTGGGCGAGGAAAAACTACCCGGGTAAAAGAAAACGCCCCGGCGATCCACTGGGGTTCGCCGGGGCGTTGATTAGCATACGGAAGTGATCAGTTGACGGCGCAGAATACGCTGCTCTGCTCACAGCCAAGCTCATCATCTGTGGGATCAGCACCACAGCCCAGGAAGGGGGCGGGGAGCCTGGGTCCACGCTGGAATACCCAGCGCAGGACGGGGATCGCATCAGAGATGTTGGCGGAACCATCATCGTTGGCGTCGATCGCGTCGGGACAGTTGTACCGGGCGTTCAGGTTGCCGAGAACGATCTGGATGATCAGGACGGCGTCACCAACGTTGATACGGCCATTGCCATCGGCATCGCCGCGATAGAAGTCCTCGACCGGAGGAGGAGGAGCTTCGGAGCTGACAACCACGATCTGGTTCGACTCACCGTCACCGGTGGCGGGGATCTGGTTGGCATCACTGTCAAGATCAGAAACGTAACCGACGAAGAAGCCAGGGCCTCCGACACCGGGTTCGAGATCGAAAGCGAGGAAGTCCCCACCATCAAAACCGGCAGTGGCAGCGCCACGCAGGATTCCGTTGATCTCGCCGGGTGCGGCGATCGGATCGCCAACGGTGAGGCCATTGCCTACGCCGTGGGAGTTACCGGTATTGTCGGTGATCAGGAGCTCGACGAGACGGTCGTTGTCGGTACCGAGATCGCCGGAGAAGCTCAGGGACTCATCTCCATAGGAGACACCAAACTGGAAGGCCAGGGCGGGGAGCTCGTTGCTCATGTTAACAACAACAAGGCCCTCAGCGTTGGTTCCAAAGGTGAAACCATAGTCGCCTACCGGGGGAGGCACGACTTCACAATTGGCCGCATCGGCACAATCGGCGTCGGCACAGTCGATATCGCCATCGCCATCATCGTCTGCGCCATTGTCACAGATCTCGACGGCGGGGCCACCGGGAGGAAGAACCTGGCCATGGACCAGGGTCTCGGGAAGCTTCGCTTCGCCGGCCACGGTGATGTTCAGCGCAACGGTAGGACCGTTGTTGCTGAGCTCGTCATCGGCAAGACGCAGCAAGGTCGATTCGCCAGGAACGGCGTCGACATTGTAGGTCAGCTTCGCAAGCGAGTTGGTCTGGCCACTCGTCAGGGTCGCCGGAGCGATAAACGAGAGGACCACGGCCGAAATAAATCCCTCGGGGGAGTTGACGGCCGCACCAACGCGGGTGGATACGTTGAAAAAAGGATTGACCAGTGCAGCCTGGGCATCGGTACCACAAAGATAATCGAGTCCCGCACCGTCACCGGCACTATCAGCAATCGAAAACGAGTTGCCATCGTGCGCGAGACCATAGGACCAGCCCTGGACTCCGTCCGACTGGGTCCGAGTCTGGACTGTCACATCGATCGTGGCCTGCCCGTCTGCAAGCTGAAGTGTCGAGTTCCCGGTCGAATCGAAAACAACTTCCATTTGATCGGGAATACAGTTAGCGGCACCCTGACAGAATACCTGGACATTTTCCTGCGCGGGAAGGTACGCGCAGCAAAGCATTAATACAGCTACCCATCCAAACAAGCGTCTCATTGACATTTCTCCTGTAAAAAACGTTTCCTCGCCCGGCGCCTACCAGGGCACCGGCCAGATACAAACCTAAGTGATATTTCTTACGTAAATTAAATTTCCACCAGCCAGGCGTTCGGACTCGTTATTCTCCGACAAGGCCAGTTGACTACAGCGAAAACGCTGAAGTTTCTATAGCTCTATATGCCTTGGCCAGAGTCCTCCTTTCTTGAAACTGGACTCTTAAGCTGAATGAAGGATTTACCTCCATCAGAGTCCGTCCCCAACAGCCCGGTTAATTTCTTCTCGTTTATTTCCAACAATCGGAAAGCCCGATTGGTATTTCTTACTCCCACTACACCCTGGCCGGGGAAAAAGTACATACCCGGCTTATTACCCGCCTACGCAATATCAACAAATCAATCGGAGCGATCAAAACACCTTCAAAAACGCCGGAACGAGAACCGGTAGATAAACCCAGTAAACGCCGACAACAGACCCTGATCAGCTCCCACAACCAGTCTCGTCAGTTCCGTATAAACAAGTAACAAGACCAATGTTACAGTTGCCCATCAGGAGCGTCAACGGGAAAAGCCTCGGCCGTTTTTTTTGCCCGGCTGCCCTCCGGAACCCCTCCAGGGCCCTTCGCCCTGCAATCATCCTAACAAAAACCGCACTTAGCCCAACACGCAGAAAGAATCCCTGCACCCCCGCTGTGGGCCTTGCAGGAGGTCGGCAAGACTGCCCGGCAGCCTGGCAATGGCCTGGGAAAATGCAGCAACAATGGAACGGCTAGGGCCGATGAGCAGGGCCAGCTGATTCAGCGCCTGGTCGCGTGGCAGCTTCCGCAGGAGGACCGGATTACTCTTCGGAGTCGCCGCCGGCACCCTCGGCACCCTCGGCGCCCTCGGCAGCTTCGGCACCCTCGGCACCCTCGGCAAGCTCAACACCCTCGCCTTCCTCTTCCTTCTTCTTCTTCACGCGCTTCTTGATCTTCAGGACCTTGACCTTGGGCAGGCCGTAGGGGTTCCCCTCTTCCTCGTCCCAATTTCCGAGCTTCCTCATTTCGAGGATCCTCTCATAGCGCGTTAACACATTGCGTGAACGGCCGAGATTACTCTTACTGACAAGGCTTCTGTGGATACTCATAAGGAGGGTCCTGTTGGTTGCGGTCAAAAACGAAGAAGCGGGGAGTCTATCACCGAAAACCGTCACGCTCAAGAGGGAGTTTAGGAAGAAATAAGGAATCCTTTACAGCTTATCTGCCTAGATACCCTCAACAACGCAATCACCTGGACTGACACCCAGCTCTGAGGCAATAACGGCGCATTTGACCGTTAGAAGGTAGAAAAAGCGTTTCTGGGCGTTTGAATCTTCTGCCGAAACCTCTTCCAGGGTCTCAAAAGCAGCCTGCCCCTTGGCAATCACCAGGTCCGCCCTGTCAAATTCTTCTCGGAACTTATCAGAGCTTGAATCAAGCAGTATGCCCCTGCAGTCAATCCCCGGATCGGTAAGAGTGGCCACCTTGTCAAGCCCCACCGTATGGGCGTCCTCCTGGGTTGCGCTGCCGAGGCTGGGGGTCGAACGCAATACAGAGACAACCTCCGAGGGCTTTCTCTCGAAGGCCTCAATCAGCAGGCGGTCAAAAAACAGCTCCCCCGCTGTCTCATGGACAAACAGAATTTGAGAGGCGTCCGCAACGGCCTGGCGCAGGTCTTCTGACTTGTCGATCGCCATCTGGGCGCCTTCTTCAAAGCTCTTTTGCATTTCAAGGATCGTCTTCAAAGAAAACCCCTCCTGGAACTGCCCAGGAAGATCACAGTCAATAAGATTGGCTGCTGTGGCAAGCTGCAGGGCTGCCAGGAAGGGGTCCCTGGAGGCGGCAACCACCTCGCGAATGGAATCCTCGCTCCCGCACACACCCTCCAGCCATTTTTTCTGACCAGCGGCATAGGGGCTGGCAACCCCAAGAGCCTTGGAGGCCCGGCGAAATATCTGGTGGACCAGCTCCGCAGGTGACAGGAGGTCATCTACCTCGCAAAGCTCCTGCATCGAATCCGACAGGATCTTTCGATGCAGCCACTCGTCGTCAGTAACGAGATCTGCTGCACGATGGACACGTGTCAGACAGCAGGTAATACATTCAGGCCGATGCTTCATAGGCTGATTATAACCAGGAAAACCTCAACACTTACAACCATGCACCGGCTACTTTCAGTGAAGCTCAAAGGCCCTGGGCCGGGCCCGCCTCAGGGCTTTCTCGGATAGCTTTCGGAAAAGTATTCAGGCTTATCCCGGAACACCCAGGGGGCCCGCCGTGTCACCTTTTTCAGCTCGGCCGAGGCCTGCTGGGCAAGGCTCCAGCTGGCAAAGGGACCGATATCGACAGCATAGAGATCCTCTCCATGGCGCTTCCGCATCCGGTTCTTCAGCTCCTTGCAGGCAACCGAGCTGTCCTTGCAGCCACCCCTCTCCCGCAGCTCCTCCTGGAGCTTCTTCAGGTGATCGAGCAGCTTGGCGCACTCCTCCTTACCCATCAGGTCCCTTACCCGCAACCACCTGGTCGCTTCGGTGGTAACAAATCCAGCGGCAGGCTGGGCCGGCGCCACAGGGGCTATGTTGCGAACCGGGGGGCGCTGGCCACCCTGGCGACTCCACACCGGCCGGGCAAGCGCAGACAATCCCTTGCCTGCGCCCTTGTTTGAGCCCTTGTTTGAGCCCTTGCCTGGAATATTAGCCGAGGTACGCGCCGCGGGCTTTACCCCGGCTGTTGCCGCAGCCCCGCCGGCCCCCGTTGACATGCCATCTCCTGCCTGGGCCGCCATCCTGTCATCGAGGATCCTGCCTGCGAGCCTTCCCTCCTGGGGTTCTATCTTGAAATAAAGCCCCAGCAGGCCAACAACTATAGCGACACTCAAGCCGACGATCACCAGCGTTGAAGCCTTCACCTGGACCGGCTTGCCAAACACCCCCCGGGAGTCATCTCTGAGGATCCAGCTGCGGAACCGGGAAAAAGTCCCGGCGGCAGCTTCCTCCCCGGCGGGATTTCCAGCCGAAGAAACCGGGTAGAGACTCTCATCTCCGGGGAAACCATCTTCCTGCGAGAGCACAGCGGAATCCTCCGGCTCAAGCTCTCCGCCACCCGTCTCCTGGTCCTGTTGAATCACAAGATCCTCCCCACCTGCCGCTTCACCCTCAACTCCATCACCTTCACAGGACGCCTCCGCCTCGGGAGTTTCCAGGCCGGCAACGACAGGCTCTTCTACGTAATCGGAAACATTACTGGCAAACCGATCACCCCCGGGATGATCTGATCCACCGGAAAAACCACCTCCCCGGTCTCCTGGGCCCGCCCCCGGCGCGCTGGAGCGGATCGCACCATGGCGATCCATAGGCGCAGAGTCAGAATCCTGCTGCTCTCCAAGCAGCGGCTCGCAATGAGCCGGACTCAAACCCGCGATCCTGTTGGTGGCGGCAGATGCCCGAGCGCCGCCCACGGATTGCGCTGGTTGCCTTGAATCCGCGCCGGCAGCATCCTCGCCACCGGTGGCCACTTCATTTTCGAAGACCTTGCGCAGTACTTCCCTGCACTCTGCTGTATTTTTTCTGCGTGCCATCACATATCTCCTCTTATGGGTGGCAGTTTTCTCTTCAACGAGAGTATTAATAACGGGATGTTCCGATATGTCAACTCTGCCGCTTATTGAATCCGGCTGCAGGACTCGTTTTCGTGTGGACCTGACCGCTCTTGAGTCCTAGAATTCCCAAGTAATTTAAAAACGGGCAAAACCCCGGAATTCCGGGATTTCTCCATATACCTTATGGTGGGGATGACAGAACTTCATAAGGCTCAAAACCTTCCAGACCGGACCTGCAGGGCACAAAAAAAAGTCGCTGAACCAGGACTCGAGGCAGCCGGATGGTGTCTTGTCCGGCAGCAGGTTTCAAGGCAGCCAGGGGTGAATTTTCGGCGATGAACAGATCCCTCTACGAAAAAACCAGCTTGAACGCCAGGACGGGAGCCCTCCTCCTGCTGGCAGGGGCGCTGGCCCTCTGTCTCCAGCCGGACAGCTCCGGTTTTCCCCGGCTGCAGGAAGAAACAGCAGAAGAACCCCGGGAGCAGGCCCCCGCCCAGGAAAAACCGAAAGCTCCAGCCGGCCCACTGCTAAGCATCCAGACCATCAACGGCTCGACAACCCTGGGACTAAAAGAAGAGGCCCTCAAGTTCTCACCTGGAGAAAACGGAGCAGGGATCCTGGCGGCAGGATCCGGCACCTACAGGTCTGAAAACATTCTCTTTCTTAATTTTGAACACCCAGCCGGCCCTGCAGGAAAAAGCAGTCCCGGGGAAAGCTCAGAGGTCGTGCTCAGTAATGGCGACCATTTCTGGGGAACCCCGCATGCGATTGAGCCCGTGCAGGATGAAGAGTTCCTTGCTGTTAAAAACAGCTACCTGACCCAGGAGCTCCAACAGAAGAAGGGGCAGGTGCGCTTCAACCTCTCAACTCTTCGCCTCCTGCTTTTCCGGCATGCCTTTTCCGACGAGGCCCAGTGGACTCGATTTCGCGGCAACCTTCTCAGCAAGCGGCCGAAAAACGATGTCGCCCACCTCAGTGCAGGCACCCGGCTCACAGGGTTTCTTGAGAACATCAAGCCCGGCTCAATCTCCTTCAGCGCTGACGGAGTCGGGCAGGTCAAGTTACCCACAGCCAAGATTCGCGCGCTCAACCTGGCCGAGCTGGGGGAAGACACCGAACGAAAAGAGGAGCTCCCGGCCGGGCAACAGGTCGGCGTTTTCCTGGCAGATGGAGGAAACCTGCATGGAGGCCTCCTCAGCCTCACGAAGGCAGGCCTGTCCCTGAGGCATGAGCTGCTGGGCACGATCGGCATCCCGATCCAGGAGCTTTCCCACATCAGCTTCCTGGGAGGGCGCTGCCAGTACCTCTCCGACATCGAGCCGAAGAAAACCACCGAGCACCTCGGCAACCTTTTCCTCGCAAAGCTCCCCTTCAAGAAGGACCGCAACGTCCTGGGAAAACAGCTCCGGATCAAGGGAAAGACCTACCCGAAGGGGCTGGGAGTCCACGCCTATTCAAAACTCGAGTACGACCTCGCCGGCGGCTTCCAGAAATTCCAGGCAACCATCGGGCTGGACGACTCTGCCCGCCCACCCCTCCAGGGCGCTGGCGCGGGCACAGGAGCTGTCGTCTTCCGAGTCTGGCTGGACGGGAAAAAAATCACCGAGAAATCGATGAAGTTCTCTGACCCCCCCCAGGAGCTGGATCTCTCCGTTGCCAACGGACAGACCCTGGCCATCGAGGTGGACTTCGGAGACAAGAACTTAAGTGCAGCTCTCGACCGCGCCAACTGGTGCGGCGCGAGGCTCATCAGGTAAACGAGGCCGCTAGGAAGCGGTGGCAATATGAAGGGGCAAACCGGTCTGAAATCATGAAATACCTGCTGACTGCCAACACAAAAACCGGGGGCGGCTGCCGGACGAAGCTGTTCTTCGCGGCAACACTCCTCCTGGCCGCCTGCTGCGGACCGACCGGGCAATGCGCCGAATCCGTCGAAGCATCCATCGCAGCTGCTGAGAAGTCCCTGTTTGAGGGCCGCTTCAATACTGCCCTCGAGCAATACCGAAACCTCCTCAACTCCATCCTCGCTGAAAAGACCCCCCTCAAGGAGAAAGAAAAGTGGATGCCAGAGGTCGACCTGGCGCTGCGAAGGATCGTCAACCTTAACCAACGGCTTGAACGCTCCGCTGAAATAGGCCCCCTCCTTGCAGCCTGGTCCAGGAAACTCAGTGAGATCGAACCGGTTGTCAGCGCCCTGGCTTCTTTCGGGGCCGGCTGGCTGGCGCTGGATGGCACCGGCTCACCGGCAGAGGCACAGCGCCACTGGGGGAGCCTCGGCCAGCTTGGCAAATGGAACATCATTGGCCCCTTCGACAACGAAAGGGGAACCGGGTTCCTGACCAGCTATGGGCCGGAGAAGGGCATCGACTTCGAAAAGCCTGCCATGGGAAAGGTCCGCGAGGTCAGCTGGAGAAACCTGCCGCGCCAACTCCTTGCAGGCTATGTCGACTTCAATGCGATGATGCGCCCGGCCGATGAAGCCCTCGCCTATGCGGTCACCTTCGTCTCCTCCAGCTCCGACCAGGATCTTTCTCTCAGGCTCGGCAGCGATGAAAGCTACAGGGTATGGCTCAATGGAAAGCTCCTCGCATCAGAAGACCTGGAGAGAGAATACTTCTTCGACCAGTCGGTCATCGACCTGCCACTGAAGAAAGGCTGGAACTGCCTGCTGGTAAAGATCGGAGAGTCAGAGGGCAAATGGGGATTTTCCGCCAGGATCACAGCACTCGATGGTAAACCTGCAAGCGGCTGGCAGGAAGGAAGGCCCGGCCCCGAAGAGCTTGGCAAGT
The DNA here is from genome assembly GCA_964615885.1 of uncultured Planctomycetia bacterium. Taxonomy (GTDB): domain Bacteria; phylum Planctomycetota; class UBA8108; order UBA8108; family UBA8108; genus UBA8108. The sequence continues at coordinate 15,192 of CAZTRG010000357.1, forward strand.
TCAGAAATCTCGAGGCAGAGGATGATTTCTCTGAGCCCAGGGCGCCCACGGCTTCAGCCCTGGGGCCCATAGCGGAATTGCGCAAAAGAATCGCAGCCGACCCGCTGCTGCTGGTAAGAGCGGCAAGGCGGCACTACCTCCTTGGCACACTTCTCTACCTCCAGGGCGCACATGACTCCGACGAGCATCCCGACACAGAGCTTCTGCGCAAGGCTATCCAGATCGACAGCAAGCCCGCCCAGTACCACTTCCAGCTGGCAAGCAGCTACCATTCGGACACCACCGTCGCTGCCCAGAGGGATGACAACAACTGGCGAAAGGCCATGCTTAGCGCCGAGGAGAGAGGCGCTGCACTGGCCTCGCTCAAGCTTGCCGAATACTATCTCGACACCTTCTCAAATACGGAGCTTTGCAGGCTCCACCTTGCCCGGGCGCGAAAGATCAATCCGGACCTCCTGAAGGCTGTCACCATCGAATCCCGGGTTGAAAAGAAGCTTGGCTTCCCCGACCGCAGCCGCAACGAGGTAAAGAAATCGGGCGCGATCGACCCGGACTCCCCCATAGCCCTGCGTGCCCAGGCCTCCCGCCTCAGCCAGACCGGGAAGCAGGACGAAGAAATCAAGATCCTGCAGGACCTCCTCAAGCGCAGCCATTTAAACCAGGCGATTCGATTGAGCCTCGCCGGAGCTCTCCTGGATGGAGGGAATTACGAGGACGCCATCTCCCTGTTGCAGGAAGGGGTCCTCCTTTCACCCTACAGCACCTCTACGCTTTTGCGGCTGGCCAGGATCGAGCAGGGGAGAGACAACCACTCCGCAGCCGCCTCCCTGTACCTCACAGCACTGGAGATCCAGCCTGAAGAACATACGCTGCTGGAGAAGCTCGGACGGGCCTACTGGGAAACCGGCAGAAACGAGAGGGCCTTCGAGGCCTGGGACAGGGCGCTGGAGCTGCAGCCCAACCTTCCTGACCTCAGGAAACGAATCGAGTTCCTCAGGAGCGAGGAGAAACCCTTCGAAGATGAGTTCCGGCGTGATGGAGCGAGCCTGGCGGCAGCTGCCCATGCTGAAAACTACAAATCTGAAAGCGGCGAGGCTGCTCGCATCCTCCTCGCGCTCACGGCCGTAGAGGTCAACAAGGACGGGACCGCCAGGGAGTTTTCCCAGACGATGATCCAGGTTCTGAACGACCGCGGCATCGAGATGTTTGACCGGTATTCCGCGACCTTCTCCCAGGGAGAGCAGGTCCTCGAGTTCAAGCTGGCAAGAGTCCATCACCCCGATGGAACCAGCGAAGATGCAAAGCTCCCGCGATTCAGCAGGCGGGCCTCTGCCACGCAGTCCTGGCGACGAGGCTCCGTAGACCTGCCGCCCCTCTCAACCGGGGACATCATCGAGGTCCAGTCCATCAAGGAAGACATCCAGCAGAGCATCTTCGGGGACTACTTCGGACGCCGGGAGATCTTCCGCAGCACCCTCGCCACCGCTGAAAAAGTTTTCAAGTTGCGCGTGCCTGCCGGAAGGGAGTTCTACTTCCACCAGCGCAACATGAAGACAGCTCCAACGCTCGAGACCAACCCCGAGGACGAGGTAAAGACCTACACCTGGACGGCGAAGGAGATCCCCAAGACCGACTCCGAACCCGGGATGCCCTGGGCGAAAGAGATCATGCCGCTGCTGGAGATCTCCACCTTTGAGAACTGGGAATCTTTCAACAAGTGGTACAGCAACCTGATTCGCAAGCAGTTCGAGAGCAGCCCCGAGCTAGACAGGAAGGTCGCAGAGCTTGTATCCGGAAAAGACACGGAGATCGAGAAGATCCGCGCTCTCTACAATTTCGTGGTCACAGACATCCGCTACAACGCCTGGGAGTTCGGGGTTCATGGCTTCAAGCCCTACAACGCCTCCAAGGTTTTCGCCCGGCGCTTCGGTGACTGCAAGGACAAGGCCACCCTCTTGTGTGTCATGCTCGACAAGGTCGACATCAAGGCGCACCCGGTGCTGATCTTCGCCAACCGCTCCCGTGGCAAAGAAGACCTCTCGCTGCCGATGGTCAACCACTTCAACCACTGCATCACCTACCTCCCCCCGGCCGGAGACAGGCCGGAGCTTTACCTCGATGGAACAGCCTCCTTCCACAGCGTCGAGGAGCTGCCATCGATGGATGCAGGGGCCCAGGTGCTCATCGTGCGGGATGACGGGAAGCTGGTGCAGCAGATCCCCTGGAACAGGCCAAAAGATCTTTCCGTGGACGAGGAATGGGACATCGCACTCGGCAGCGATGGCTCCGCTGAGATCACCATCCGGATGAAGGCCAAAGGTGATTTCGCCGTCTTCCTGCGCAGGAACTTTGAGCTCGATGCGCAGCGCAAGACCCTCCTTGAGAAGACCCTGGGAAGAAAATTTGCCGGTGCCAGTGTCACGTCCCAGGAATTCTCCAACCTCTCCAACCTCGATGAAAACGTAACCATGGAGATCCGCTTCACCGCCCCGAGCTTCGCCAACTCTTCACCAGAGGAGATCACCTTCTCTCTTGTCGATGACTTCTTCGGATCGGTCGGCAACCTTGGAGTGCTTGGAGCGCTCGAGAAACGCGAAAACGATGTTGTCCTCGGGAACCCGAGGAGCTCCCGCCTCAAAGCCAGCTACAGGCTACCGGAGGGAATCCAGCTGAAGTCAACGCCTGAGGACAGGGACATCGATACCCGCTTCGGACGCTTCCGCCTGGCTGTCGATTCATCACGCCCCGGGGTCCTTGTGCTCGAGCGCCTCTTTGAAATGAAAAAGAACAGGGTGCCCCTGGCTGAGTACCAGGAATTTCGAAAGCTCTCCGCCAGCGTCGACCAGCTCAGCAACGAGAAGATCGTTCTGCGAAAGACAGGGAAATAACAGGACCATGAAAAACAGCAATCACCTCTCACTTCTGACCCTCCTTGTAACGCTGCTGGCGGGAGCCCCTCAAGCCGCGGCTGTTGAAAAGAACAACCTGCACGAGTTGGCGCTGCACAACCAGAATGAGCGCAATGGCGATTTTGACCGCTTCGCGCTCGATCTGCTCGGGTCGATTGAGCGCCTGAAGGCCGATTCAAAGGTTGAGCTGCTCGCCCAGCGACTCGGCGACATCACCGGCTCCATGCGAAACCCTCTCGCCCTTATCGACGGACTCGAAAAGCTGCTCTCCGCAAAACTCCCGGGTGACACCCACCTGAGGCTCTCTAACCTGCTCACCGACCTCTACAGGCGGGCCGGGCGCCATGAAGATGCTCTCAAGCTTAAAAGCAGGAACGGCACCCTCACCAGGTTCCTGATCATCGGTCCCTTCGGCAAGGACTCAAATGGCCCCCTCAGCCGCCCCTTTGCACCCGAAAAGGAAATTGACCTCTCCCGCCAGTACCAGGACGGCTGGCAGAAGTTGAGCTGGCGGGCAGTTCAGAGAAAAAACATCTATTCCACCCTGGATCCCTTTGACCATGTCTATCCCGACAGGGGAATCCCCTACCTTCTCTGCCAGGTCCGCTCCGATGCCGCCCGCAAGGTGGTCCTGCACCTGATGGCAGGCAATGAAATCAAGGTCTGGTTCAATGGCACTCCCGTTCTCGATGACACCGGGAGAAACGAATACCTTTCGGTTCACCGCCGTGTGTATATCAACCTTGAGAAAGGCTGGAACCGCCTTCTCATAAAAAGCGGCACCCGCATCCAGCTGCGGATCACGGACCAGGAGGGGCACCCCTTTGACAAGGAAAAGCTGCAGGAAGAGACCGGGTTCAAGCTTCACGCACCTCCGAAGAAGCCGGGCAGAACGTGGGAGCTGCTCGCAACCGAGAGCGCCTACCCAGGCACCAACCTCGAGCTGGCCCTCAAGGCGATGGGCAGGGCAATCCTGCAGGCCAATAGCCACAACACCCGCAGTGACCGCGCCGTAGCCGCCGCAACCGAAGCACTTACCCTCGCCCCCGATGACCCCTGGGTCCTGTACCATGCCGCCGGGATCTTCCAGGGGGCCGGCTACCTGCCTGCGGCACAAGCCAAGAGCCGTGCCAAGAATGCCCTGGAAAAAGTCATCAAGCTGGACGCTGACTTCCTTCCTGCCCACCTCCGCCTTGCGGAAATTCTTCAACGTGACCAGAAAGCTGAAGAAGCCGCCGCGGCCCTAAGAAAAATTACCGAGAAGCACCCCGGGTTTCTTGCCGGACTCAGATCCCTGCAGGGCAGCTATTCCGACCTTGGCTGGGAAACCGAGGAGAAACA
>CAZTRG010000358.1:0-6863 GCA_964615885.1 uncultured Planctomycetia bacterium
TGGCTTTCACGGTAATAGAGAATCCCAATAATAAAGGGCTGGATGCCATCTTCCCATATCAAAAACAGGGCCCGGGATCCCCTGCCCGGGACATAAAAAAGCGGCCCTGCCCCTGGGAATCCAGGGGGCAGGGCCGCTCAATTCACTAAGCTTCAATAAGCCGGTTCTCAGCCGCAACTATCGAAGGTTTCGCAGCCGAGCTCATCATCCGGCGTGGGATCTTCACCACAACCGAGGCCGGGCGCCGGGGGCGCCTCGCCACCGAGGAAGAGGAAGTTCAGGATGAAGATTCCGTCGGTCAGCTGGATGGATCCGTTATCGTCCGCATCGGCGGCGTCACCGCAAATCGGAGCCGCTCCACCGAGGAAGAGGAAGTTCAGGATATAGATACCATCGGTCAGCTGGACAGCGCCATTGTCGTCGGGGTCAGCCCGGCGGAACAGCGGGCCACCAGGATCCTGGCAGGCCTCTTCGGTCTCGCAATCGGAATCATCACAATCGACGGCGCCGTCACCATCATCATCTTCGCCGTTGCCGCAGATCTCCGGCTGGCAGGCATTGTGCCGCGCACAGTCAGAGTCCTCGCAGTCGACCAGTCCGTCGAGGTCATCGTCAAGACCGTTGTCACAGATCTCGTTGACCCCGACCCGGGGACAGGTGAACTCGCAGAAGGCGCTCTGTCCGAGCCGCCCGAGGCGGTTGCGGCAGGCGACCTCCATGGCATGAACACTGCCGGCCTCACAACCCTCCGGAAGGGCCACGTCGACGGTTCCATTACCGGAAACCTCGAGAATGCCTGCCGGCTGGTCGTCGATAAAGACCGCGACACTGCTGCAGTCACAGCCATCCGGTGAGGTCGTCACAGCGACCCGCACCAGCGATTCGGCGGGAACTACATCGCAGACCACCTCGATCTCCTGGCAGCCGGGCGCAGGAGGCTTGATATCTCCCTCGCTCTGGGCAATCTTCAGCCAGTTGGCCGAACCATCAGAAGAATCTGCGGTGTTGCCGTTGGGGCCGACAGGAGTCAGCGCCAGGTCGATCACGTCGCCCTCGGCGAGAGCAAAGAGAACACTGCGGGTTACACCAACACCATCGCGACCCGCGATCGCCGCCATGTCCACCTCTTCACCATTGACGAAGAGATAGCCGGTGACGCCGGCGCCGTTGAGGTTGGTCTTTCGCATATGCCAGATAAGGTTGACGTTGGCGTCCCGGTCACTGATCCAGCGCCGCATCGTCCAGTGCTCGGCGAAGGGATCGCTGTTAGAGCCGTTGGGATGGGTCGCCTCGCGACCGAGCATGGTCCAGGGACCCGCCGCCGCGGTGGTAAGATCCCAGTTCGTACCGGTCCAGTGGTTACCGTCAGGCGAAACCACTCCTCCGGCAGGTCCGAGGTCATTGAGGAACTCGATGAAATCATCGGGATCGTAGATGAAGTCCTGGTCGGCACTGATGTTGTAGTAGCCGTAGTACCAGCCACCGGCACCCTGCTCGCCCTCTGCGGACCAGTCGGAGACGGAATCAGCCAGGATCACCGGGCTGGCCGCATCGTTGGGGTCTGTCCCGGCAACCAGCTCGAGCGAGTCGTTAAACCCGTCTCCATCGGTGTCGGGATTGGCCGGATCGGTCGCCGGGTCACCATTGATCTCATCGAAATCGGTGAGCCCGTCACCATCGGTGTCGGGGTTGAGAGGATCGGTAGCCGTCTCGTCTCCATCGGAGCTTCCGTCACCATCGCTGTCGGTGTTCAGGGGATCGGTACCGGCCTCGTACTCACCGGTGTCGGTGAGACCATCCTCATCGGCATCGGCATCGCCACCTGAGAGGGCGCCGAGATCATCGGGAGAATAGAGCCCCTCCCAACCATCGGCAAGGCCATCCTCATCCGAATCGACATTCTCAGGCTGGTAGTTGATATTGACGTAGAACTTCAGTCCCTCTTCGAGATTGATGATCCCGGAGGTGAAGTCCGTGACCGGGATCGTTCCGTTGGCACCATTGGCGGCAGCGTTGGGAGAACCCGAACCGAAGCCGGCGGCATTGGATCCACTCCAGTCTCCGCCGAGATCGGCCGAAACGGTATCAACGGCAAACCCGTTGACCAGCAGGGTGATGGACTGCACACCGGCATCATCCAGATCATCATAGACCCAGGCGAGGTTAAGCTCACCGGCCTCGATCAACGTCGGGGGGAGCCTGAAGCTGACAGTGCCCAGGGCCAGTCCCGATCTCCCCACGACCCTGTAGACCAGGGTGCTGGGAGCTTCGTAGCAGACCGAGGAACCAATGGTACCTCCACCGGTCTCCCAGATCAGCTCACGCTGCCCTTCGAGCTTCTCATCGAAATCGACGGAAGCGGTGAAGGTCATGTCGATGAGGTCGACAGCGGCAAAGCCGCCAACGGCCCTGGCGTTATAGGTCGGCAGGGCACCGAGCACATTGATCACCTCGGCCGGATCCAGCAGGTCGAGATCTGTTACGAAATCTCCGGGAATGCTGTTGGGATCCAGTGGATCAGCCCCTGCAGCAATCTCCTGGAGGTCGTCAAAACCATCCTCATCGCTGTCGGCGTTGGTGGGATCGGTTCCAAGATCAAGCTCTTCGGAATCCGAAAGACCCTCGCCATCTGTATCGGGGTTAGCCGGATCCGTTCCGCCCGCTGCCTCCTCACCATCGGTGAGGCCATCGGCATCGGTGTCAGCGACGGTCGGGTTGGCCCCGATCAGGCGTTCGGCGTCATCGTTGAGGCCATCATTGTCGAGGTCGCCCTCACCAAGGGCTCCCAGGTCACCCGGGAAGTAAAAACCTTCCCACTCATCCGGAATGCCATCCTTGTCGGCATCAGTGGTCGGCGGCCTGTAGACAACTCCTGAATAGAAATTGAGTCCCGCCTCGGTGTTCAGCATCCCGGAGGCGAAGTTGATCCCCGTAAGGTCGCTCCGCTGGCCGGTACTTGCAAGGCCGCTGCCAGCGACCCCGTAGGCCGCGGCATTGCCGCCGCTCCAGTCAATTGAAGTTGGCGGCAGGGTATCGGCGCCGACCGTATAGCCATTGACCACCATGGTGATCGTCTGCCCCAGGTTTTCATCTTCGACATCGAAGGTGATGGCTACCTCAACCTCTTCTCCGGCAAGCTCACCTCCGTCATCGACGGAAAGGAGAGCTTCGGGAAGCTGGAATCGCACCGTGGCGACCCCCCAACCCCATTCGTTGACACCGGCCGGGTTGATATCACGGCCAGCGGCACGGAAAACCAGGGTGCTGGGAGCCTCGTAAACCAGGGCGATGCCTGTCCAGCCGCCACCGGTTTCGAAGAGCACCTCACGCTGTCCCTCGAGCTTTGCAGTGAAGAGCCCCGTGACGGTAAAGGTCGCGTCCATCTGATCGACCGGGCCACGGCCGAGGTTGCGGTTGTTCCAGGTCGGCAGAACGCCAAGAACGTTGAACACCTCGTCGGGATCATCCAGTTCCTCGACAAAGGGAGGAGGAAAGCTTGCCGGGTCGAGGGGATCGAAGCCCATGAAGATCTCTTCAGAGTCAATGAATCCATCCGCATCGGTGTCGGCAAGGGTCGGGTCGGTACCGTGCTCGTTGATTTCAGCAAAATCATCAAGGCCATCGGAATCGCTGTCTGTATGCAAGGGACTGGTATTACCCTCTACCTCGGCACCATCGTCTATGCCGTCCCCGTCGGTATCTGCGGCAAGAGGATTCGTTCCGAGATTGAACTCCGTGGTGTCACTCAATCCATCCACGTCCGCATCAGCCTCGCCAGGGCCGAACGCGTCGAGATCGCCGCCGTTGGCGATTTCCCAGGCATCCGGGAGTCCATCGCCATCATTATCGACAATCCCCGGAACGTAGTTGGTGTTGGCGTAAAAATTCAGGCCTTCCTCAAGATTGATGACTCCTGACTGGAAGGCTCTCGCGACAAGGTTGCCTGTGCCGGCAGCGTTGACCGCGACCGCGGTCGATGAACCGCCGAAGGACGCGCCATTACTGCCGCTCCAGTCAATCGTTCCGCTGGGATAAAGGTCCTTGGTACCCAGAGCGTAAACCTGGTCGTTGAGAATAATGGAGATCGCCTGCAGGCCATCCTCGTTGTTGGAATCCCAGGTCCAGGCTACATCAATATCCCCATCATCGAGATGGTCCTGGCTCAGCTCGACGCTGGCGGAGAGAATCGGCGGGCCTGCAACATCTGCTCGATTAGAAGTAGCACGCAATACCAGGGTGTTCGGGTGCTCGTAGCAGATAGAAAACCCGATGCCACTGCCGCCGGTTTCCCAGATGAGTTCCCGCAGATTGCCAACACTTTCGGGGGGAGTGGGCTCAAAATCGATGGCCACCCTGAACGTTGCATCCAACCTGTCAATCTGGGCAATGCGGTTCACCGTCCGGTTGTGATAGGTCGGCAGGTTGCCGATCATATTGATCACTTCGTCGGGTGGATTATCGAGGCTCTCAAAATCGTCAGCCCTGGTTTGCATTACGTTCAGAAACGCCGCGGAAAAAGCCAGACAGATAAAAAATGCACGACACATAACCAGCTACCCTTCTATTAAACGGAACCATGCTCCCGGGAACCGGCTTGAAGCCGACCGGGGCAGTCTATTCTTTACTGAATCTAAAATGTCTACCCTGACTGATTGCCGGAAAACCGGCTTTGGAAGAGGACCAAACCCATCCGGTCCCATTCACTCTCAACCTGTCTATTATGAATCTATAGAAGCGGGAAAAAAACCTAACTTTCTGCAGAAATTCGCAAACGCTTCAATGCCGGGGATGCGACCACAACGAGCCAGGCCCCCCTGCCTGACCTCTGCGGGCAGACAGGGGAGCCCCTTGCGCTCCTTGATCAGCAGTCACCTATTCGCAACTGGTGTACCGGTCGCAGCCGATACCATCATCATCCCCGCCAGGGTCGAGACCACAGTCTCCCATTCCGGGCATTCCCGGCGCAGGTGGCTCGCCACCGCCGAGGAAGAGGAAGTTCAGGATGAAGATCCCATCGGTCAGCTGAACAGCGCCGTTGTCATCGGCATCGGCCGCATCAAAACAGGGCGGAGCTCCACCACCGAGGAAGAGGAAGTTCAGGATGAAGATCCCATCGGTCAGCTGGACTGCGCCGTTGTCATCGGCATCAGCGCGGTAGAACACCGGACCAGCCACGACCTGGCATTCTTCCTCAGCTTCGCAATCGGAATCATCGCAGTCGGCCGCCCCGTCACCATCATCATCCAGACCATTACCGCAGATCTCCGGGGGTGGCCCGACCCAGTCCAGGTTCTGTGAGATGCGCAGCCAGTTGGCCGAGCCATCGGAACCATCATGGGTGTTTTCGTTGGGCCCGGTCGGCGTCAGCGCCAGGTCGAGCACATCTCCCTCAGCAAGCTCTAGCGCAATGGTACGAGTCACACCAACTCCGTCTCCACCGGCGATCACCTCGGAATCAATCTCCTCGCCGTTGAGGAAAAGAATCCCCGTGACCCCAGCGCCCCCGAGATTGGTCTCTCGGGTATGCCAGGTGACATTGACTCCTTCGGAAAGATCGCTCACCCAGCGGCGAATGACCCAGTGCTCTTCGTTGGGAGCGGAGTTGGTTCCGTTGGGATGAACCTGCTCCTGGGCAATATAGGTCCAGGGAGCGCCACCGGGAGCCAGGCGCCAGTTCTCGCCTCGCCAGTGCTCGATCGGATCAAATTCAACAAAATCGTCTTCTTCGTAAAACAGGTCGAAATCAGCAGTCAGGTTGTAGTAGCCGTTGTACCAGCCATTTTCACCCTGGATCCCATCGACAGACCAGTCGGTCCGAGAGTCGGCATAGACTGACCCATCGCAGACATCACCGACACCGTTAAGATCGCCATCGGCCTGGTCCGCGTTGGTCACAGCCGGACAGTTATCGCAGGCATCGCCGAGCTCGTCTTCGTCCCCGTTGGCCTGGTCGGCGTTGGCGATATCTACACAATTGTCTTCGGCGTCAACGACACCAGCTTCATCGACATCGGCACAGGCATCCCCGATGCCGGTCTCATCGAGATCGGCCTGCTCAGAGTTGGCGTTATCCGGACAATTGTCACAGACATCTCCAACACCATCGTCGTCGGCATCCTCCTGGCCGGCGTTGCCGATTTCCGGGCAATTGTCGATTCCATCGTGGAAGCCGTCATCGTCGGTATCGGGAAGATCACCGGTGACTCGCAGCCAGTTGGCTGAACCATCGGATCCATCGGAGCGGTTGTCATTGGGCCCGGTAGGAGTCAGCGCCAGGTCGACAACATCGCCAACAGCGATCTCTACCACCTTTGTACGGGTCACACCGACTCCATCCCCACCGGCGATCACCGCCCGGTCGAGTTCGACCCCGTTGTGGAAGAGAATCCCCGTAACCCCGGTTCCGCCGAGGTTGACCTCGCGTGCATGCCAGGTGAGGGAGACCATCTGGTCGCGGTCACTCACCCACCTTCTGATGGACCAGTGCTCCTCACCGTTGTTGATGCCGTTGGGATGGGTCCCCTCCCGCTGGATCAGCGTCCAGGGAGCGTTCGAGGGAGCCAGACGCCATTGAGAACCTCTCCAGTGCTCGACCTGGTCAAATTCGATGAAATCATCCTCATTGAAGGTGCTGTCCGCATCTGCTGTCAGATTGTAGTAGCCGTAATACCAGTTATTGACGCCCTGTTCACCCACCGGTGACCAGTCTTCCACCGAGTCGGCAAAGGGCGGCTCCTCGCAGGCATCGCCGCGTCCGTTATCATTCCAGTCGGCCTGGTCAGGGGTGACCTCGGCGGGACAGTTGTCGCAGAGATTACCGACACCATCTCCGTCGGTATCACTCTGGGTTTCGTTGGCAACCA
>CAZTRG010000359.1:0-7329 GCA_964615885.1 uncultured Planctomycetia bacterium
CGAGTACCCGGCTGATAATTGCCGGCTGGTGCCCAACGCGCTGCAGGCAGACACCGACTGCGATGGCCTGGGCTATGCCTGTGATTCAGATGATGACTTTGATGGGGGTGCCGACCCGGCAGACAATTGCCCGCTGGAGGCCAATGCCAGCCAGCTGGATACCGATTCGGACACTCTCGGCGATGCCTGTGATCCGGATGACGATGGAGATGGTGACCCCGACACTCTCGATTGTGCGCCGCTCAATTCCGATATTTACCATGGGGCGGTCGAGCTTTGCGACAACATTGACTCCGACTGTGATGGATCGCTGGTCGATGAGTTTATCAATACCGATGGGGATGCCGAGCCTGATTGTATCGACACCGACGATGATGCCGACAAGGTCCCGGATGAAGAAGACAACTGCCGGCTGGTATCCAATCCCTCGCAGCTCGACACCGATTCTGATGGCCTCGGCGACGCCTGCGATGGAGATGATGACTATGACGGGGTTGCCGATGATGACGACAATAGCCCGCTGGTGGTCAACCCCGGCCAGGTGAACACCGATGGAGATGAGCTTGGCAACGCCTGTGACCCTGACGATGACAATGACAGGGTTGAGGACGCCGCCGACAATTGCCCGCTGCTTTCCAATCCCTCCCAGCTCGACACCGACCTCGATGAGCTCGGCGATGCCTGCGACGATGATGACGATGGGGATGGAGACCCTGACACGCTCGACTGTGGGCCGCTTGACGCATCCATCTATCACGGGGCGCCTGAGTCCTGTGATTCCATTGATTCCGATTGTGATGGATCGATAGTCGATGATTACCTCGATAGCGATGAAGACGCCGTTCCGGATTGTGTCGACCCTGACGATGACGGAGATGGGGTGGCAGATCTTGAGGACAACTGCCCGCTGAGGGCGAACCCGGGCCAGCAGGACACCGACAGCGATAGCCTGGGCGATTCCTGTGACCTCGATGACGATGGAGATGGAATCGAAGATACCAGCGACAACTGCTCCCTGGTAGCTAACCCAGGCCAGCTCGACACCGACGGTGACCAGCTGGGTGACGCCTGTGACCCCGATGATGACGATGATGGAGTTGATGATTTCAGGGACAATTGTCCGCTGCTGTCCAACACCTCGCAGCTTGACACCGATGATGATGGCCTCGGGAATCTTTGCGACCGGGATGATGATGGTGACGGAATCCTCGATCCCTTCGATAACTGCCCGCTTCGAGAGAACTCGGGCCAGCTCGACAGCGATGGTGATCTTCTTGGAGACACCTGTGACCCGGATGACGATAACGATGGAGATCCGGACCTCCTCGATTGCGCCATCCTGAACCCGGCTGTCTACCACGGGGCTGTTGAGCTCTGTGATGCCATCGATTCCGACTGTGATGGATCGCTTGTCGATGAGTTCCTCAATACCGATGGCGACAGCCTGCCGGACTGTATCGACCCCGATGACGATGGGGACCAGGCCATCGACAGCGTGGACAACTGTCCGCTTGTACGCAACGTGGACCAGCTCGATACCGACAATGACAATGTTGGAGACGCCTGCGATGCGGATGATGACGATGACGGCATTCCAGATGGGAAGGACAACTGCGTCCTGGTTCGCAATGCCGCCCAGGTGGATACCGATGGCGACGGCTTCGGGAATGTCTGCGATACAGATGATGACAATGATGGAATTGCCGACTCGGCGGACAATTGCGACCTGGTGATGAATCTCGACCAGGTTGACCACGACAACGATGGCTTCGGCGATATCTGTGACCCCGATGATGACGGTGACGGCGTCGAGGACGGCCTCGACAATTGCCCCTTGATTCCCAATGCCGGCCAGGTTGACACCGATGGTGACCAGCTCGGCAACTCCTGTGATGCGGATGATGACAACGACGGGGTCAACGACCGCATTGACAACTGCCTGCTGGCTGCCAACTCTGCCCAGGCAGATACCGACGAGGATGGCGCGGGAGATGCCTGCGACGACGACGATGATGGCGACGGTATCGCAGATGCTTCTGATAACTGCCCGCTTCTGCCCAACGCCGTGCAGGCTGATTTCGATGGAGATGGAATCGGCGATTCCTGTGATGGCGACGATGATGGAGATGGTGTCGCTGACCTGCAGGACAACTGCCCGCTGGTATCGAATTCAGGCCAGCTGGACTCTGATGGGGACAGCCTGGGAGATGCCTGTGACTCTGATGATGACGAAGATGGGATTGCTGACCGGCTGGACAACTGCCGTCTGAGCGTCAATCCGGACCAGGCTGATTTCGATGGTGACCGGGTAGGAGATGTCTGCGATGAGGATGACGATGGAGATGGGGATCCGGACGCAGAGGACTGCGCACCCTATGATCCGGCAACCTACAATGGAGCGCCCGAGGGCTGCGATGCGATCGACTCCGATTGCGACGGGTCGCTCGTCGATGAATTCAGCAACACAGATGGAGACCTTGAACCTGATTGCCTGGATGCCGATGACGATGGAGATGGGATCCCCGACGTTTCTGATAATTGCCGCCTGGTCTGGAATGTTAACCAGGGCAATGCAGATGGGGACCTGCTCGGGAATGCCTGTGACGACGACGACGATGGAGATGGGGTCCCTGATGTGCTCGACAATTGTTCCCTGACGCCCAATCTCTCCCAGTCGGATAACGACGAGGATGGAATGGGAGATGCCTGTGACTCAGATGATGACAACGATGGCATCTCCGACACTGGAGACAACTGCCCCCTGGTTTCAAACACGCCCCAGCTCGACAGCGATGGAGACGGAGCCGGCAACAGCTGCGACGCTGACGACGATGGAGATGATGTCGACGACCTGCAGGACAATTGCCCCCTGGCCTCCAATCCCGGGCAGGAGGACACAGATGGAGATGAGCGGGGTGATGCCTGTGATGGTGACGATGATGCCGATGGGATCGAGGATGCGGATGATAATTGCAGGCGCGTGGCCAATCCGCTCCAGGCAGATACCGATGGGGACGATTTCGGCGATGCCTGCGATGAGGATGATGATGGAGACGGCCGCAGCGATGCCGGGGACAACTGTCCGCTGGTGGCCAACCCTGGCCAGGAGAACTTTGACGGAGACGAGGCCGGCGATGCCTGTGATATCGATGATGACGGCGACAAGGATCCGGACCTGGTGGACTGCGCGCCCTACGATGCGGCAATCTACCACGGTGCGCCTGAGTCCTGTGACGCGCTCGATTCCGACTGTGATGGATCGCTCGTAGATGAGTTCCCGGACACCGATGGAGATCTCGAGCCTGATTGCATCGACTCCGACGATGATGCAGATGGGATCGTTGACTTCAGCGACAATTGTCCGCTGGAGCCCAATGGAGACCAGGCCGACATGGATGAGGATGGCCTGGGGAACGCCTGCGATGGCGATGATGACAATGACGGGGTTGCCGATGAGAATGACAACTGCGTGCTCTTGTCCAATTCAGCCCAGGAAGATCTCGACGGGGATGGGGCGGGCGATGCCTGTGATCCCGATGACGACAATGATGGAGTAGGTGATGAGACCGACACCTGTCCCGGAGAGGATGACAGGGCCGATGAGGACGGGGATGGAATCGCAGATGGTTGCGACAATTGCCCCGCCGCAGCGAACCCGGCCCAGGAGGATCTTGACGGAGATGGAATGGGAGATGCCTGTGACCAGGTGGGGCCCTTTATCCGTACCGATGCCAATGGCGATGGGCGCATCAACATATCCGATGTCAGCTTCCTGCTGAGCTGGCTGTTCCGTGCAGGGCGTGCACCGACCTGCCTTGCGAGTGTCGATTCCAATACCGACGGCCTGGTCAACATCGCTGACGCGGCCTACTCGCTCAACTGGATGTTCCACGGCGGCCCGCAACCCCAGGGACCGCTGGAGTGCGGCAGCTCGCCGCTGGAGACCGACCAGTCGCTTGGCTGCGAGGCCAGTCCCTGTCTCGGTTTCTGAGCCGGGCTCCCGGGCGGTGGGGAGCTCCAGGGGCTGTTCAGGCCATGGACTTGAGATATTCGGTATCGAAGGCCGGAAGCATGCTTTCAAGGCTCGAGTAGGGCCCCGGGGTGTAGGCGCGGGAAGAGACACCCTGCTGTGAGCGCTCGCAGATTTCCCAGTCCTGGCGGTTGGTTTCGTCCCAGAACCGGACGGCCGGATCCGGATCAAAGCCGGGCTCAGAGAAGGCATCCGGATGGTAGAGCCATTCGCAGGTGATTTCACTTAGGGCTGCAGAACGTCTTCTCAGGCGGTGGACAAGTACGAAGTCCGGCTGGAGGCTGACCAGCATGTTGGGGAAGATGACGTAGTAGTAGGCTCTCTGAAGATCTTCGCCTTCGAGCCCGGGAAGGTGGGCTGCGCAGCGCTCTCCATCGGTCGTCATTCCGCCCCCGGGGCGGGAGATCTCCATCGGTCCACCGAGAAAGGGCCCCTCCTCCAGGTCGTTGGTGGTGCCCCGGAAGGGGCTGAGCTCGTTCAGGGCAGGGTGTACTGTCGGGCAGTGGTAGCATTCTGAATAGTTCTGCACGATCAGCTTCCAGTTGGCCGCAACATCGTATTCGATCTGGTGGGCAATTCGCAGGTCGCTGATTCCCCAGGGGGCGAATCTCTCGCCGATGGGCTGGAGATGAGTTTCAAGGTCGCCGGGTTCTTCGGAAAGATTGATAAAGATCCCGCCAAGAAAGGTATCGCAGGCTGCGGCCTTCAGAGGATAGTCCTCTTTCTGGAAGTCCGGGGTCTCCTTCATGTTGGGGGCGCTGACAAGCTCGCCGTCCAGTCCGTAGGACCAGGCATGGTAGGGACAGGTGATGTACTTGCTGAATTTCCCGGAATCTCCTGAACAGAGCCTGGTGCCCCTGTGCCTGCAGAGGTCGTAGAAGGCCCGCGGCTTGCCGTCAGCGGCCTGCACGATGATGATTCTTTCCTCTTCCTGGGTGTGGACGAAGAAGCTGCCTTCTGCCTCCAGGGCTGATTCCCTGCCGACGTAGACCCATTGCCGGGAGAATATCTTTTCGTTTTCCTGCCGGTAGATCTCAGGGTCGGTGAAATATTTCCCCGGCAGTGTTGTCGTGGGTTTGTCAGCAGCTGAAGTCATTCCTGCGGGTTCTCATTCTCTGGTTCAGTCCCCGGTTCTGCCGGGCTATTGAAGATGTGAAAAGAAGAAGGCTGGGTGGTCAAATAAAATAGTCGTTTCTGCAGGTACGTAAAAAAAAATATACCGGGGGCAACTGGTGGATGGAGCCTTCATTGGCGCCTGCCTATAATTGCACCGCGAGCTGAATGACCGCTTCTCTTATTTTGCAGGATTGCCTGCTGGAGGTTTCGCCATGTCCCGTCCGGCTTTTTTCCAGGTCTCTTTCCTGGCCCTGGTGCTGTGCTGTTTTTTCCAGGCGAAGGCTTCTGCACAGGAGAAAGAGGCTGCCCTGGTGGAGCTCAAGGTTCGCCCGGTGCCGGCGGGACGTCTCGAACCTTTCAGGAAGAGCTTTGCCAAGTACCTCAGTGTTTTTGGTGTTCATGTTTTCGCAACGGCAAAAACTCCCGACTCAAAGGTGCTTCATGCAGGGGTGATTCTCGCCGAATATCTCGACAACGATGAAGATGGAAAGCCTGACAACCCCCTGGTGGTCGAGGCCCTCGCCTCGCGTGATGCTTTCCTGATGATGACGGCCAGCGAGCGGGAGCTTGATCGAATCGACCCTGAAAGCTGGCACGAAGAGGGTTTTCATTGCGGACAGTTTCAGCATGCAGGGGAGACGGCTCCGGGCAGGGGGCGGTTTGATGCGAGCCTCGAGGAGGTCCTCCACCTCATTACCCAGCACGGCTACGGTAATGCTTATCCCAGGGTCTTCGGGTCCCGCAAGGGAACCAAGCTGGCGGAGTGTCTCGACAAGGCCAGGGGCGGGCACTTCACGAGGGTACCGAGACGCTATCCGCGGGGGGCCTGGTTCACCTATGATGACCGCTCCTGCGAGTACAGCTGCCAGACCCAGGAATATATCTACTGGGCCCTGACCTCTCTCCTGGGAGCCCAGGAGTCGGCGCGCCGCTGCGAAGAAATATCCAGGGAATGGCGATTGTGCACTCCCGAGTCGGTCAAGACCCGTGATCCGGGTATCCACGCTCTTCTCAGGGATCCGAAGTACAGCTTCCCCCGGGTTCTTCCGGATGGGGTTTACCGCGGTAAACCCGGAAAGAAGAAGCGCAGTGAGTAGGCTCCTTTTTATTGCTGTGCTCAGTATGCTGGCGCTGGGGTGTCATTCGAAGAAGGGGGTCCTGGTTCCACCCTCACCCCTTGAGGAGCCGCCAGCGCCCGGCCCTGCAGTTTCACGAAGCCCTGGAGAGACGCAGGGTGCTCCATTGCGTCTGAACCATCTGCAGGTGAAGGGTACTCACAACAGCTACCACCGCCGGCCGGCTTTTTCGCTGGTCAGGGAGCATGCCTATGAGCATGCGCCGCTGGATGTTCAGCTGCAGGACTACGGTGTACGCGTGGTCGAGCTGGACATCCACCCATCCTCACGGGGCTACGAGGTCTATCATCTTCCCCTGATTGATTCGCGCAGCACCTGCGGCCTGCTGGTCGATTGCCTGGGAGTCCTGAAGAAGTGGTCTGATTCCAACCCGGGGCATCACTGCCTCTTTATCTGGATCGAGCCCAAGGATGACTTTGGGGGAGGGACCTTCGATATGGATGCTCTCGATGAGGAGATCCTCTCGGTCTGGCCCCGGGAGCGCCTGGTGACGCCCGGGCTGGTCCGGGGGAAGAGGGCCTCCCTGCGGGAAGCGATCGAGGGTGATGGGTGGCCGGAGCTGGATTCCGTACGCAACCGGGCCATGTTCATGCTGCTGGATCGAGGCCGGCAGAGGAAGGCCTACCTGCGCGGAGGCCAGGAGGACCGGGTCCTGTTCGTCCTGGTGAATCCCGGTGAGTTCGATGAGCCCTTCGCGGCGGTGGCTAAGATTGACAACCCTGCCAGCCGGCACATTCCCCGGGCGCTGGAGAAGGGAATCATAGTGGGAAGCAATGTCGGCTCAGCTTCGGGTTCCGATGAGGGAAACTCCAGGAAGTTACGCTCAGGTCTCCAGGGAGGAGTTCACCTGCTCACCGGTGATTTTCCGGCTCCCGTCAAGGGGAGGTCTTACTGGTTCCGGATGCCCGGAGGCACGCCCTCGCGTTGCAACCCGGTTACGGCGCCGGCCGGCTGCACCAGTGCCGGCATCGAAAACCTGGCTCCTTCAGCAGGGAGCTCATCCCCGGGAGGGGACTGATTGCTTCCTTCCGGTAGCTTCCTTCCGGT